>JAKAMF010000062.1 GCA_021813045.1 bacterium
TTCTTTGGCTCCGCGATAAACTTCCGTCACGCCTTTTTGCCGGCCATGTCCAAGCACCTCGCTGACCGTAATCAAGTTAACTTCTGTTTTATAAAGCTCTTCTTTTACTTCTTCCAGCTTATACGGCTGAATAATCGCTATAACAAGCTTCATTGTTATCCACCTCCCTTATTCCAATACGGTATAGGCCCGTTCGCGGTGCTGAGTTAAATCCAGGCCGATTAATTCTTCATTTTCTTTGACGCGTATACCAAAAATCAAATCCACTAGTTTATAAATCACAAAAGTAACTATCGCAGTATAAACAATAGTTACTAATACCGCCGCTAGCTGCACCAAAAATTGTTTAGGATTTCCAAAAAATAAACCATCCGCTCCGGCAGAATTGACTACCTTGGAAGCAAATAAGCCGGTTGCCAAGGCGCCCCAGATCCCGCCCACACAATGCACGCCAAAGGCATCCAGAGAATCGTCGTAGCCAAGCTTAGGCTTAATCACGCTGACGGCAATAAAACAAATTATGCTGACCATAATCCCAATAATAATTGCCGGGACCACACTGACAAAACCGGCTGCCGGAGTAATTGCTACTAATCCGGCTACCGCGCCGCTAGCTGTACCGAAAATCGTCGGTTTACCGTTACGCATCCACTCGATTAACGCCCAGCTTAAGCCTGCGGCGGCAGCGGCAGTATTCGTAACTACAAAAGCGTTTACCGCTAAACCATTGGCTGCTAAAGCGCTGCCGGCATTAAAACCAAACCAGCCAAACCAAAGCAGTCCGGTTCCCAAAACTACAAAAGGCAGATTATGCGGAGTAGGAGTATTAGAATCAAGATTTTTCCGCCTGCCAATTACTAAAGCCGTAACTAAGGCGGCGATCCCGGCATTAATATGTACTACTGTGCCGCCGGCAAAATCCAAAGCGCCTAAATTACGCAGCCAACCGCCTATGCCCCAAACCCAGTGGCAAAGCGGGTCATAAACAAAAGTTGCCCAAAGTAAAGTAAAGACCAAAAACGCGGAAAACTTCATCCTTTCGGCAAATGCTCCGATAATTAAAGCCGGAGTAATGATCGCAAACATCGCCTGAAAAATCATAAAGGCCTGATGCGGGATAGTCGGGGCATAATCCGCATAAGGCTCCAGGCCAACGCCATTTAGCCCCAGCCAGCCAAACCCGCCCCAGAATCCCTGGCCGGGATGAAAAGATAAGCTGTAGCCGAAAAGTACCCACTGTATACTTAAAACGCACATAATGATAAAACATTGCATCAATACGCTAAGGATATTCTTTTTCCTGACCATGCCCCCGTAGAAAAATGCCAAAGCCGGAGTCATCAGCAAAACTAGCGCTGAACAGATTAAAACCCACGCGGTATCACCAGTATTCATTTAATCTCCCCCTTCCTAAAAGTTAATATCCAATTGAAATGTAATCGTGTCCCTTAAATTAGGATTGTTATAAATTTCGTAGCCGACAAGTGCCGAAATATCCTTGGTGAAACTCCAGGCAAAACCGTAATTCATCGCCCCGTATGATGACTGCGTGCCCTGATAATCCACGCACAGCCAAAGCTTATCGCTGATCTCGCTCATCGTACGCTCCCAACCAAACATCGGGCCGATATTGTCGCGGTCTCCGTTTTTATCACGCAGTAATTTCGACCGGCCGTTAAAAAATCCGGCGGAAAACCTGCCTAAATTAAATTTACCGACCGAAAGCGTCTTGGCCCCTCTAAAATACCAAACCTTATAATCGGTTTTGTTATGTTTGGTGCCGATGTCATAACCGCCGATAGCCAAAGCCGGCATATATTTAAAATATGCATCCTCCGGAACCCCTAATTTAAAATTAAAATACCAAGGATAAGTATCCAACGCCTTAGTAAATCCCTTCTTATAATCAAAACCGGTTTCCGCCATAATCTTTCCCAAAGGCGACCAAAGCTTACCCAAAAGGTTATTCTCCGGTTTATCGGAAAGCAAGCTAAAGGTCAGGCCGTAGACCTGTTGAACATAAGCCCGCGCTCCGGTGTGATCCTCTTTAGCGGTCGGCGCGTAAACATCCGCGCCAGCATGGATTTTTCCATACGGCTGGATATCGGTTGAAGGAGCCCAGATCAAAGTCGACGGCGTAGCAAAAGCAAAAGCAGTAAACGAAAACATTAATCCGCATAAAAACATCGCAATCTTTATTACTTTCATTTTTTTATCCTCCCTTACACCCGGCCTTATTGGTACCTTGGCATAAATGATTGCCAAGTACGCCCTTTCTGGGCTGATCGGCCGGTGTGCCGCCTTTTGCGGCAATAAAAAAGCGTCTTTTCTCTCCAGCAATGGAAGAAAAGACGCCCGCGTCTTTCATACCCAATCTTACGATAGATTGGTATGCCGCTTTCCTGCGGCAAATTAAAAAGCGTTCTCCCCTCTACGGGATAGAACGCCTATGTTTATTACACTCCAACGTGTGTTTACAACAATACAAGTAAATAACTTAAACTTCTGGTAACCTTTTCGTTAGTTTTTATCCAGATATTTTTGGCATTTCAGGCGGATCTGACTCATTCGCCTAACCACAATTACATGAGAAACGCCAAGCTTGGCTCCGATTTCACGGGTAGTCAAACCGTCCCTAACAAAAGAAAGGATCAATTTCTCTTTTGTGGTCAAGCCGTTATTCATAATCGTATCTGCCAACATTTGGTTACTGATAACCTGCCGGCTATCCTGAATATTTTTATCTTCAAGTAAAAAAGTGCAGTCCTGATTCTCTTCTTCCCCATAGTTAAGTAATTCTTCCAGGCTGATCAGGCCGGGATAATTACGTGACTTACGGATATAATTCTTGAGATGAAAATAACACCCCTGCAGAATATAGCTATCTGTCTTATCGTTGAGTTTCCCGGAGGAAAAGTTATTCCAGAGATGCACCAACGACTCCTGAAATAGATCGTCATGGTTAAAATGGGTAAAATGCCCATTTAACCGGTAAGCGATCCTTTTTAGGGTCGGAGCAAGCTTTTTTACCAGTATTTCAAACTTTGTCTTTTCCATAGCCAACAAAAAAGCGCTTTGCAGCGGCACTCATGCCGATACAAAACGCCTTTGTTCTGATATAAGATTACAAAAAAAATGCGCTCTCTTAAATAGAGAACGCCTTTGTTAATCTTGTGGACACTTACTTTGTGCCCTAGTTACATAAAAAGAATACCATATTGCGGTTAAATTGTCAATACTATATTTTCTTGCCGTAGGTATAACAAAATACTTCCTTGGTTAATAAATGGTCAAAATATGACCTTTTTTCAGTATGCAACAGGATAAATCCCATCCGCTGGTAAAATCGGCCGGCGTCTTCGGAAAAAGTAGCCAGATGCACCCCTTTCACCCCTTGCCGCGACAAGTAATCAAGAAAAGTTTCCATCAGCCGCCGGCCAATACCAAAATTACGGAATCCTTCCGCAAGGTTAATATGCAGGCAAGCGGGATATCGGCCGGAAAAATCCGGCACATTCAACTCGCCGCGCAAAAAACTCCGCAGCAGCTTAAGCATAAAAATAAAATTCTTCTTCTTGAAGATTACGCCCTGAAAAATCAATTGCGCGAAAAGCCCGGACAACACCTTGCCCTGGCTGCGCTTTTCTAAAGCCCGGTAATCCCTGCTGCCGATTAAATAACCAATTACCTTCCCTTGAGATTCAGCCACAAAACATGACTCCGGCTCATAATCAAGGTAATAACTAGTTAGCGAGTCTTCTAAAAACTGCTCGCCGTCAAAAAATGCCTTGGCGGAATTGCCAAAAAAAGCCGTAGCGTAAGCGATCCGGCGCACTGCCTGGCGGTCCTGCGATTGGTAAGGCCTAATTAAATAATCAGCGGCTGTAGGTTCCAAAGGTCTGAGCATAAGCAAGCACATGGCCGTCTATAGCCTTAAGAACATCCTGACGGACGGCATTATTATCCAAGGGAAGATTAATATCTAATGCGTAGAGTTTAAAAAAATAACGGTGCGGGCCTCCGTCTGGCGGAGGACAAGGGCCAGAATAGCCTATACGGCCATAGTCATTTAAACCCTGAATCGCCCCTCCCGGGGTTTGCGGCAGGCGCGGAAAATCTGCTCCGATACCGACATCCGAAGCAGGAATATTAAAAATTACCCAGTGCGACCACACCTGCCCGGGGCTATCTATATCTTCACAGATTAAGGCCAATGATTTAGCCCCATCCGGCAAATTGCGCCATTTTAGTTCCGGAGAAGTATCATCAGAATCACAGGTATATCGCGAAGATAAACGGTCTCCATCTTGAAATCCGGTAGAATAAATCTCCATCGCCCAGGCACAAACAGGCAATAAACAAAAAATTACCGCACGGCTGAATATCCTAAACATCATTTGCAGATTAATTTGTTGATCTTTTCTGCCAGCGGCTTTAACTCATCATTCTTACGTAAAATAATCGGCCCCTGCTTTAACCCTTTGATCCTATCATCTAGATCTTTTTCCATACGGTAAAGCGGCCCGGCAATACGATGCGATAATTCTAAGGCCACGACCCAAATTAAAAGTAAACTTAGCGGCAAAGTAACCAGGACTACCATATTGACGCGGTTTAAAACCGGGATCAAATTAGCGGCAATTGCCTCAGGGAACATCATCTGGCGGGCCATCATGCTGAAAATAAAATAATACATGCACAGGCCGACAATCGCCGCGGGAATGATCGCGGAAAAAAATACCAAAAACAATAACTTGGTCTGCACCGACGTACCTAAATATTTGCTTCTTCTACGATTTTGCATATCCCACCTCGATTTCATCATATTGCGCCTCGGCGGAACTATCTGAATTATTGGCATTGGTCATAATCGCAATTGCCCCTGCCTCAGACGGCTCGCTGCCGAAAGCCCGTTTAAAATCCTCGTAAACATTTCTCTCTACGGAAATCCACTGGCCTATTTTTTTTGTGCCTGACTCAGCCACAATAAGCTTAAGGTTGCCAAAACTCTGATTAGTGATTACCGTGTTGAGCGGCAAATTTTCACTCCATATATATTCAAGGCATTGCAGCCGAAAAAAGGGAAATTTAGGAAAAATAATATAAAATCGCGCGGCATAATCCTCTTTCTCCAGCCAGCCGCTTCCCGCTGAAACTCCGGCAATCTTCGCCGGAAATTTAATTACCTTCCACTTCCATCTGACCATTGGCTTTTCTCTAGGGTTGAATTTAAGCCAATTGACGATTCCGGAAGCCGCACCCTTGCTATAGGCATTAAGATAACTGTTGTTTTTCGATTTATTGATCGAATAAATCACCCGGCCCTTAAAAATCTTTTCTTCCCATTTTTTTAAGGCATCCGGCTCTTCAAAGCCAAAAGAAGCAACTCCTTTTGGCCCGATGGCCGGTTTTTTCATAAAAGAAGGCAGAGATACGCCGAAAAAAATAAAATAAGCCGCTGTCAAGGCGGCTACAATGATCAATAAAATTATAGTAATTTTTTTCCTGTTCATAAAGTTATCTTAACATATCGCTGTGGTTAGTCAACGGGAAAAACTATCCCAAAAAATAGCCCCGGAGTGTTTACCGGGGCTATTTTGTTTCCCACAGATATTATTTTATAAACAGCATTTCCCTGTATTTCGGCAAATCCCAATGCTCATCCGAAACAACCTTCTCCAGGTCATCCACATGTTTACGGATGTGTTCCATTAACGGTTTAAGTTCTTCAAAATACAACTCTGCTTTCTTTTCCGCGTTCAAATTTGCTGCCTTAACCAAAAGCTTAGCCATTTCCGCGGTGTTGCGGCGGACATAGTAAATCTTCTGGACTACTTCAGCTAAATGCGCCTTCTGATCAGCCAATGCCGCAGGCTCTACTTCTAAGCCGGCGCTCTTTTTTAAGTTTGCAATATTGCCCAAATTATCCGCTAATAATTTTTCATATTCCATACCCGCGGGGACAATACTGGCATTAACCATTTCGCTTAAAGTATTTGCTTCAATTTCTAAAACTAAATCATACATATGCACCCAGATATGGTAACGGGCAATCAATTCTTCCCGAGAAAATACCTTGTACTTTTCGAAAAGCTTAATGTTTTTTTCCTTAATCAGGTCTTTCAGCGATTCAACGGTAGAGGCCACGTTGGGAAGCCCGCGCTTGGCGGCTTCTTTAACCCACTCCGCGGCGTAATTATTGCCCTCGAATCTGATATTCCTGGTCTCCTTAGCTACTTCAGAAATTACCTTCAGCACCGCAGAATTAAAATCCTTGCCGCTTGATTCTTTTTTGATTTTTTCCGCAACATAATCCAAAGATTCAGCAATAATCGTATTGATCACTGCAATCGGCGTAGAGATGTTTTGCGAAGACCCCACAGCGCGGAATTCAAACTTGGCGCCGGTAAAAGCAAAAGGCGAAGTGCGATTGCGGTCAGTAGAATCCTTGTTAAAACGCGGCAGGCGGGCAATGCCTAGATCAATAATATCTTTCTTGGAAACCTTGCCCTTGGTGCCTTTTTCAATCATATTCAGGATATTATTCAACTGCTCGCCTAAAAATACGCTGATAATTGCCGGCGGAGCTTCGTTAGCGCCTAAACGATGCTCATTGCCCGCTAAGGCAACTGAAGCGCGCAGTAAATCTCCATGCAGATAGACTGCCCGCAAAACCGCAGCTAAAACCGCCAGAAACTGCAAGTTATCTTCCGGGGTCTCTCCGGGATTTAACAAATTATTTCCTTGGTTGTCTGCCAATGACCAATTAAGATGCTTGCCGCTGCCATTAATTCCGGCAAACGGCTTTTCATGCAAAAGACAAACCAGGTTATGGCGCAGAGCCACTTTTTTCATTAATTCCATTAATAGCTGGTTATGATCGGCGGCAATATTCGATTCCTCAAAAATCGGGGCAAATTCATATTGGTGCGGGGCAACTTCATTATGCCGGGTCATTACCGGAATGCCTAATTTATAGGCCTCTTCCGCAACCTCAAACATAAAATTTACCACCCTCTCTTTAATCGTGCCGAAATACTGGTCTTCCAGCTGCTGGCCCTTGGGAGAAGGCGCGCCAACCAGGGTGCGGCCGGTCAACAACAAGTCCTGCCTAAGATTATAATAATTTTTATCAATTAAAAAATACTCCTGTTCCGGGCCGCA
>JAKAMF010000003.1 GCA_021813045.1 bacterium
TATTCCGGTTTTCTACGCTATAAAAGATACTTTTCGCGATTCCCGGCTAACCGTAATTGTTAATCCGGATACCGAACCGCTGGCGAAGATGATCAAGCCAATCAATGAAATTTTGACCTGGGAGAATCGAAAACATTCTTTAACGGAAATTTTTCGTTTTAGCCGCCAAATTAAAAAAAAACAATTTGATGCCTGCCTGATCCTTAACCCGTCACAAGAAATGAATGTGATATGTTTTCTGGCGGGGGTACCTTTACGGGCAGGATTTGACCGGAAATGCGGCTTTCTTTTGAATAAAAAAATAAAAGACCAGAAACATTTAGCGTTAAAACATGAAATTGACTACAATCTTGAGCTAGCTGAATTAATCAATGCCAAAACCGGTATAATAAATTATACAATTAACCTTGGCGATAGCCTTGTTAGTAAGGATAACCTAATTGCCATTCATCCCTGGACCAGCGACCCAAGAAAACAATGGCCAATAGAAAATTTTATTGCATTAGCCAAACAATGCGTGGTTAAATTCGAAAACAAAGTTATAATAGTGGGTAAAACAAACAGCCCGGAAAATAAGTTATTTGATAATCTGGGAGAAAAAATCAAGAATTTAACCAACCAGACATCATTGGAAGAGCTTGGGCTGCTTTTAAAAAAATCCCGGCTTTTAATTTCAACCGATAGCGGCCCGGCGCATTTAGCTGCGGCGGTTGGCACTCCGGTAATCGCGTTATTCCGTAATGACTTGGCCGGAAAAACCGCCAAACGCTGGGGCCCCTGGGGGAAACAGCACATAATCATTGAAAAAGATAGTTTAGGCGAAATCAAAGTTGAAGAAGTGCTCGAAAAAATAAAGGGGTTATTAAACCGATGAATTATGCGATAATTTTAGCCGGTGGTATCGGCAGTCGATTTTGGCCGTTAAGCAGCGATAGTGAGCCAAAACAATTCTTGCCGGTCTATTCCTCCAAGCCGATGCTTAAAGAAACAATAGAGAGGATCGCGCATTTTATTAAAAAAAAGAATACTTATGTGGCTGCTAACGCCAAACACCGCGGTAAAATCAATACCTGCTTAAAAGGCGCGGGAATTAAAACAGAAAATATCTTTTTTGAGCCTCGAGGGAAAAATACCTTTGCGCCAATCGCATATTTGGCCCAGAGAATCCAAAAAATAGACCCCGAAGCGGTAATCTCTATTTTGCCCTGCGACCATGTTATCCAAAATAATAAAAAGTTTCTGCAATACCTGGCAGTAGCTAACAAAATAGCCGATCGACAGCGTGCGATTGTTACCTTTGGGATTAAACCCAAAAGGCCGGAAACAGGGTATGGATACATTAAAATAAAATCCCAAGTACTAAATTCCAAATCCCAAAATTATTTTAGTGTGGAAAAATTTGTCGAAAAGCCGGATGAAAAAAGAGCAAAAGAATATATTAAAGACGGCAGATATTACTGGAATAGCGGAATATTTATTTTCCGCGCTGATCTCATTTTAAGTGAAATCGCCAAATTACAGCCGCAGGCATTTAAAGATTTAAATAAAAGCCTTGCTTTAAAATGCCTTTGGGAAAAATTGCCTACAATATCCATTGATTACGCAATTATGGAAAAAACTAAAAAAATAGCCCTGTTGCCTGTTCAATACGGCTGGATAGACTTAGGCAGCTGGCAAGCAATCGAGGAGATTATGAAAAAGGATAAAAACGGGAATATCTTTAAGGGCGACTGCGTTGATATCGGCAGCAAGAATACTCTTGTCTGGTCTAGCTGCCGGAAAGTTGCTACCGTCGGGCTAAAAGATACGGTAATCGTAGAGACCAAAGACGCAATTTTAGTCTGCGCTAAGGGCCAAACGCAAGCAGTTAAGCAAATCGCGCAAAAGATCAAAAAATGAAGTACCTGATAGTTAATCCTTTTGGGATCGGCGACGTCCTGTTTACTTCCGGAATAATCAGGGAAATTAAAGAGGCATCTGCCCAAAATCGCGTAAGCTACTGGTGTAACTTACGCGTAAAAGAAATCCTCGAGCATAACCCCCGCCTAGACAGGGTATTTGCTTTATCGCGCGGGGACTTAAAAAATATCCATCAACAATCCCCCTGGTTGGCTCTAAAAGAGTTTTTAAAGCTTGCCGCGGGAATAAAAAAAGAGCATTTTGACGCGCTGATTGACTTTTCCCTGGACCATCGCTATTGCCTTTTAGCAAAAATTCTGGGGATAAAAAAAAGGGTGGGATTTAATTATAAGAATCGCGGCAGATTCTTAACCGAAAAAATTGAAATCTCCTCCTACGACAAACAGCATATTGTGGATTACTATTTAAAAATTCTAGAAATTTTAAATATCCGGCCGCGATCAAAAGATTTAGAAATTTTTACTTCAGATAAAGATAATAAAACAGCCGGCCATATCTTTTCCAAAAACAACATTGGCGATACCGATATAGTAATCGGCATTGCCGCGGGAGCTGGAGCCAGCTGGGGAAAAGACGCCAGTTTAAAACGCTGGCCGGCAATTAAATATGCTCAAATTTGCGATAAGATCTCGGAAGATTGCCGCGCCAAAATAATCTTATTGGGCGATAAATCAGAAAAGCCGATTGCCGATGTAATTTGCGCGGCAATGAAAAATAAGCCGATCGACTTAACTGGAAAATTAGGATTGGGCGAACTGGTGGCGGTAATTAAAAAATTAACCATGCTGATTACTAATGACGGCGGGCCTTTGCATATAGCGGTAGCAAATAATATAAAAACTGTCTCTATATTCGGGCCGGTTGACGAAAAAGTTTACGGGCCGTATCCGGTTTCGCCAAAGCATGCCGTTATTACCGCCGAGGTAAGCTGCCGGCCGTGCTACCGTAATTTCAAAATGCCGCCATGCGATAAAGACAGGCAATGCATATACTCTATAGATTCACAAACGGTTTTTCAGGCAGTAAGGAGACAACTATGAAAGTTCCTTTTATTGACTTAAAGATACAACACCAAAAGATAAACCAAGAGCTTAAAAAGGCAATAGCTGCTGTTCTAAAAAGGAATGATTTTATCTTAGGCCAAGATACCGCGCTTTTTGAGCAGGAATTTGCCAAATTCTGCCTGGCTAAATACGCAATCGGCGTAGCCTCTGGCACAGACGGTATTTTTTTGGGCCTGCTGGCCTTAGGGATTAAGCAGGGCGACGAAGTCCTTGTCCCTGATTTTACTTATATTGCTACGGCAAACGCGGTTTCCTACACGCAAGCCAAGCCGGTTTTTGTGGATATTGATGAAAAGACTTATAATATAGATGTAAAATGCCTTAAAAAAGCGATTACCAAGCGCACTAAAGCAATTATTCCCGTACATTTATTTGGACAAGCGGCAAATATGCCGGAAATTCAAAAAATTACCGCGCAATACGGCCTAAAAATTATTGAAGACGCAGCCCAAGCGCACGGCACAAGCGTAAAACTTAATGACCGGCAATGGCATAACACCGGTACATTAGGCGATTTAGCAGCATTCAGTTTTTATCCGACTAAAAATTTAGGCGGGATGGGCGATGGCGGAATGATAACCACAAATAACGAAAGGATCTACAAAAAAATCCTTATGTTGCGTGATTGCGGCAGGGTTTCAAAATACGACCATCAAATAATCGGCTATAATTCAAGGCTAGATACCCTGCAAGCGGCAATCCTGAGGGTTAAACTAAAAAAAATTGCTTTTGGGAACCAGCTGCGCCAGGAATCAGCTCAGCTCTATAATCAACTTCTTGAAAATACGAACGTCGTCACGCCGTTTTGCGCTGATTTTTCTTCTCATATTTACCATGCCTATGTAATCAGGGTTAAAAACAGGCGAAACGAATTACTGGCTCATTTTAAGAAAAAAGGCATCGGTTCAATCGTATACTACCCGATACCGCTGCATTTACAAGGCGCTTACAAAAATCTAAATTATAAAAAAGGTGATTTTCCGATTACGGAAAAATTAGCCCAAGAAGTAATTTCTTTGCCGATCTATCCCTATATCAGTAAAAAACAGATTGAGTACGTAGCTCAAACCATAAAGGAGTTTTATCGATAATGGAAAAGACACCGCTATCCGTGGTAATTCTTACTAAAAATGAAGAGGCGCGGATCACCAAGTGCCTTGACTCAGCCAGCTTTGCCGATGATATTATCGTGGTTGATGATTTAAGTTCTGACAAAACCGTTGAGATTGCCAAAAAATACACCGATCGGATTTTTATCAGAAAAATGGAAATAGAGGGAACACACAGAAACTGGGCTTACGCTCAAGCAAAAAATACCTGGGTCTTAAGTTTAGACGCCGATGAAATCGTTACGCCGGAGCTAAAAGAAGAAATAATCCGTACTTTAAAAAATACTCCACCGGAGAACGGCTTTACTATCCCGCGCAGAAACTATTTTGGCGATTACTGGGTAAAGCACGGCGGATGGTATCCCAGCCCGCAGTTAAAACTTTTTAGAAAAGATAAATTCCGTTATGAAGAAGTGGCAGTGCATCCGCGGGCCTTTATGGATGACCCTTGCGGCCATTTAAAATCCGACCTGATTCACCATTCCTACCGGAACTTAGAAGATTTCCTGCGGAAATTAAACAACCAAACCACCTATGAAGCGCAAAAATGGTATAATCAAGGCAAACCGATGCGCTTGGGCAGATTTTCCTACCGCGCGATTGACCGGTTTATCCGAACCTATATTGCCAGAAAAGGCTACAAGGACGGTTTTATCGGCCTGATCATTGGTTTTAACGCCGCACTCTATCAAATTATCAGTTATCTTAAATACAGAGAAATTATCTTTAATAAAAAAAATGAAAGCCATCTTTCTTGACCGAGACGGAGTAATTAACCGGCACCCCGGAGATTTTAAATACGTTACCAGCTGGAAAAAGTTTAAATTTTTAAAAGGCGTTAAATCCGCTTTGAGAGGGCTTTTTCAAGAAGGATACCTGCTTTTTGTCATTTCAAACCAAGCCGGAGTCTCCAAAGGGGTCTATTCGCAAAAAACCCTGGACGAAATTACCGCTAAAATGCTCTGTCAATTACAAAAAGCGAATGCTTTATTTCAAGCGGTATATTATTGCGTTCATAAAAAAGAGGAGAATTGCGGATGCCGGAAACCCAAGCCCGGCCTAATTAAAAAAGCGATTAAAGAAGCGAAAGAATTCGGAATAAAAATTAACCCTAAAGAAAGTTATTTTGTTGGCGATACCCAAAGGGATATCGAAGCGGGAAATAGCGCAGGCCTAAAAACTATACTTGTTTTTTCCGGTAAAGAAAAACCGGGAGGACAAAGGGATTGGAAAATTAAGCCGGATTTTTACGCGAAAGATATTCTGGCAGCAGCAAAAATTATCCTAAAAGAAAAATGAAAATCATTATCGTCCATGCCTCAGCAGGAGCCGGACACAAAAAAGCCGCGGAAGCGCTTTATGTCTATTTTAAACAGCGTTCGCCGCAAGATAAAATTGAAATTATCGATATCCTGGAAAAAACCCGGCCATTTTTTAAAAAAGTTTATATCCACGGTTATAATTTTTTAATCAATAACTGCCTGTGGTTATGGCACTTCTTATTCTGGGTTACTTCTTTGAAATTCCTGCGCGGTTTCCACAGCTATTGGAGTATGGGCTTGAACCGTATTTTTACCGCAGAATTCAGCCAGTATATCATTAAAGAAAATCCTGATTTGATTATCTCCACGCATTTTCTTCCCCCGGAAATCTGCACCTGCCTAAAACAAAAGAATAAAATTTCTTCTCAATTAGCCACCGTAGTCACTGACTACGGTATCCATCCGTTCTGGATACATAAAGGCACGGATAAATACATTGTTGCTTCCCAGCTTTCCCGGCAAATATTAGAAAAACAAGGGGTTGAAAAAGAAAAAATCTTCGTCTGCGGCATACCGATTGACCCTAAATTTACCACGGTTGGAGATAAAAGATCAATTTGCGAAAAAATAGGGATCAGAAACGATATCTTTACCGTGCTAATCACAACCGGGTCATCGGGGATCGGGCCGATCGAAAAAATCGTTGAGATGTTAAACGACGGGCTGCAGGTTTTGGTTGTCTGCGCCAATAACCAAGCGCTCTTTCAAAAACTCAACGCCAAAAATTACGCTTATTTAAAAGTTTTTGGGTTTGTTAACAATATTGAAGAATTAATGCGAGTGTCGGATATAGTTATTGCCAAACCGGGAGGCATGACCACTTCTGAAATATTGTGCATGGAGTTGGTGCCAATATTTATCAGCCCAATACCCGGACAGGAAACTATGAATTTAAAAGTAATGACGGAATTAGGCATCGGGCATTTCCCCTCAAATATTAACGAAATAAAGAAGACCATCTTTGAATACCGCGACAACCCTCAAAAAATTATCCTGCAAAAAGAAAAAATCCGCAAAATTAAAAAGCCAGACGCAGCTCAGGAAATTTATAATGCCTTACGCTAGGGTTGTTTTAGGCCTGCCGTTAGAAGGGCCATTCGATTACAGCCTAAGCCAGGAAATAAGCCAAAAAGCCAAACCCGGCTGCCGGGCACTGGTATCTTTTGGCAGTCGTAAGCTGACCGGTTATATAATTGAGCTAACCGACAAAACCAAAGTTAAAAATATTAAAGAGGTTATCCGGTTGATCGACGACAAACCGATCTTAAACCAAAACCAGCTGCTCTTAACTAAGAAAATTTCTGATTACTATTGCGCCAGCTGGGGGCAGGTAATTGAATCGTCATTGCCAGTGCTATTGAGAAAAGGCAAGCCGATAGATATTGCGCAATCCGCGGCGGCAAACCAAGGAACAGGAAAAATTACCCTTGCTCATTTTGAAGGTAAAGACAATCGCTGGCAAACGTATTATCCGGAAAAGATCAAACAAACGCTATCCGCAAATAAATCCGTAATCATTTTAATTTCTGACTTAGAGAAAATTTCCGGCATTGAGCTGGACTTAAAAGAAAAACTTAACTGCTCCTTAACAGTTTTAATGCGTAAAGATAAGCAGGAGTTAACCGCCTGGCAGGAGATAAAGGAATCAAAGGTGAAAATTGCTTTAGGCAGCCGCTCAGCCGTGTTTGCTCCGTTTAGCGATCTGGGCCTGATCATTATGGATGAAGAGCAGTCTTACGGGTATAAACAAGACCAGGCACCGCATTACCACGCCAGAATCGCGGCAATTACGCGCAGCCAAATTGAAAACGCGGATTTAATTTTAGGCAGCTCCATTCCATCGCTGGAAAGCATGCATCTAGCAAAAGAAGGAATTATTCAATACGAACACCTATTATCTTCCCAGCCTAAACCGGAAGTAAAAATTATCGACATGAAAGGGCTGCCGCTAATCTCGCCCAAAAAACACGTAATTCTTTCCAAATACCTGCAAGACGCGATTTCCCACGCTTTGCATAACCAAGAAAAAATATTAATTTTTCTTAACCGCCGCGGATATGCCACTACTGCTTCTTGCGCAACTTGCGGTTTTACCCTAAAATGCCCTCGCTGCAATTTAAATCTGGTCTTATATTATAAAGAAAACATCCTACGCTGCCATCATTGTAATTTTAAAATTACGCCGCCCAAAATCTGCCCGTCTTGTAATAAAGGCTATATCCACTATTCAGGAGCAGGAACAGAAAAAATAGAAAGCGAGCTGGCGCGGATTTTTCCGCAGGCAAAAATTACTTTGCTGGATACGGACAATAAACAGGGAATGTCCGGAGGAGGGATTTTTATCTCTACGCAAAAAGCGCTGAACAGCCAAGATAATTTTGATTTGACCGTTATCCTGGCCATTGACTCTTCCTTAAACCATGCTGAACTCAGTTCCGCGGAAAGAACTTTTGAAATACTCTGGGCCTTAAATAAAATTACTCTTAAAAAAATGGTCATCCAGACCGGTTTGAGCCAGCACTATATATTTGAAGCCCTAAACAAAGCCGACAGCCGGATATTTTACGATAGAGAACTAAAACAAAGAAAAGAACTCAAGCTTCCGCCATTTACTCATATCGGGATAGTAAAAATCCGCGCTAAAATAGAAGATAAAGCCGAGGCCGCCGCGAATAAACTTTTTGCCCAGCTTGAATCTGCCAAAAATAAAAAGGTGAAAATTATTTCGCTGAATAAACACAGCCCGTATAAATTAAGAGGCAACTACTACTGGAGAATATTGTTGAGTGCTAAATCCGCTTTAGATATCAGCGGCTTCCTAAAAAGCCAATTTAAGGATTGCCGATATTCTGGTATAATTACTACCGTAGATATCGACCCGGTTTAAAGGAAAATAAAAACATGAATATCATATTTTTCGGAAGCTCGGAATTTGCCTTACCGGCCCTCGAGGAATTGCTTGAGGCAGGCAATAAAATCTCCTGTGTTATCACACAAGAAGATAAAAAACAGGGGCGCGGTATGCAGATTCGTTATACCCCAATAAAAGAATTTGCCTTAAAAAACGGATTAAATATTTTTCAGCCGGCTAATATTAATTCTCCCCAAAGTTCGGAATTTCTAAAAAAACATCAGCCAGACTTATTCATTGTAGCCGCCTACGGGCAAATTCTCTCTCCGGAAATCTTAGCGATACCTAAAATCATGCCCTTAAATATCCACGGATCATTGTTACCTAGTTTTCGCGGAGCAGCTCCTATAAATTGGGCGGTAATTAAAGGAGAAAGCAAAACCGGGGTGAGCATAATTAAAATGAGCCCCCGCATGGATGCCGGGCCGATAATTCTTACCAAGCAGACTGCCATCGAAGAAAACGATGACGCTTTAACCTTAGAAAATAAACTGTCAGAATTAGGGGCGCAGGCTATGTTAGAATCAATCAGTCTGATCAAAAGCGGAAAATATACTTTGATCCCGCAGGAAGAAAATAAGGCCACTCTGGCGCCAAAACTTAAAAAGGACAACGGCAGGATCAACTGGGAAGACAGTGCGTTAAATATACGTAACCTTATCCGCGGATGTTTAGGATGGCCGGATGCCTTTACGAGTTATAATGGTAAAATACTAAAGATACTTAAGGCACAAGACACAGGGCACAAGGCACAAGAAAAAAATAAGCCGGGAACCATAATACAGGTTTCTCCGGAAGGTATATTAGTAGCTACGGGAGAAGGCAGCCTTTTAATTAAAGAATTACAGCTGGAAGGTAAAAAAAGAATGCCTAGCGCGGATTTTGTTGCCGGGCATAAAATTAAACCGGGCGAAATCCTGGATAATTTTTAAGATTGTGTTAAAATAGGCCATTATGCCAGAATTAAGAAAAGATCCGATTGTCGGAAGATGGGTAATTATTTCCACTGAACGGGCTAAGCGCCCGGATCAGTTCGGAGCGAATTTTGACCCCGGGCCGCAGGAATTGACGCCTTGTCCGTTTTGCGAGGGAAACGAATCGCAAACCCCCAAAGAAATCTTTAGCTTAAGGCCAAAACAAGCTCCGGCTAACTCTCCCGGCTGGGAATTAAGGGTTGTGCCGAGCATCGGCCCGTTTTTACGCATTGAAGGGAGCCTGGATCGCCGCGGCAAAGGCGTTTACGACTTAACCAACGGCATTGGTGCGCACGAAGTAGTAATCGAAACCAGCCAGCATATCAGTAATATGGCTGACCTGCCGCAAGAACAAATCTTAAAAGTAATTAACTGCTATATTGACCGAATCAATGACCTGGAAAGAGATAAACGGTTCAAATATGTTTTAGTTTTTAAAAATTACGGCTGGACTGCCGGCGGCAGCATGATCAAACATGCCAAATCACAGCTAATCGCCACACCGGTAAATCCCAAGCGGGTTAAAGAAGAGCTTGCCGGAGCTAAACAATATTTTGATTTTCATGAAAGGTGCATTTTTTGCGACTTAATCAAGCAAGAGCTCGATTCGCCGGAAAGGGTTGTTTTGGATATTGACGGCTTTATCGCGGTTGTCCCTTTTGCCCCGCGTTTTCCTTTTGAAACCTGGATCCTGCCGAAAAAACACTCCTGCGATTTTGCCGCTTTAGAAAACCAGAACCGCGGCAATCTGGCGGAAATTTTAAGAAGGGTGCTCTTGAAATTAAAAACCGGGCTAAACGACCCTCCGTATAATTATGTGATCCATTCCGCGCCTTTCCGACGGGCAAAAGCCGGATATTGGAAAAGCATCGACCAGGATTATCACTGGCACATTGAAATTATCCCCCGGCTTACCCGCGTGGCCGGATTCGAATGGGGGACCGGTTTTTACATCTGTCCGTTGTCTCCGGAGGACGCGGCAAAATTTTTAAGAGAGGTTAACGCCTGATGTCTGATTTAAGAAGAGATCCGATTGTCGGCAGATGGATTATTGTTGATACTGACCATCCCAAAGCTCCGACAGATTACAAAGCAGTAGAAACGCATTCACCGCTTGGCGGGCATTGCCCTTTTTGCTACGGCAATGAAATGGATACGCCGTTTGAAATTGACTCGATCCGCGACCCGCAAACGCAAAGCAATACCCCCGGTTGGCAGGTACGCGTGGTTTCCAATAAATATCCGGCCTTAAGGATCGAAGGGAACCTAGACAGAAAAGGCATCGGTATCTATGATATGTCTAATGGTATCGGCGCACATGAAGTATTAGTCGAGACTCCTTATCACCATAAGGACATTACTGAACTTTTAGACGAAGAAGCGGAAAAAATTATTCAAATGTATTTAAACCGCTCACAGGATCTGGTCCGCGACAAGCGTTTTAAATATGTGATGATTTTTAAGAATTACGGCCCGGCTGCCGGCGCTTCGGTTGAACATCCGCACACGCAAATTATCGCCTTGCCCATGGTGCCGAAAAACGTGCTGGATGAGATTCATGGAGCGGAAAGGTATTTTGAATTTCACGAAAGATGCATCTTCTGCGATATTATCCGCCAGGAAAAAGAAGAGAAAGAAAGGATAGTCCTGGAAAATGACGATTTTCTGGCATTCTGCCCGTTCATCTCGCGATTTCCTTTTGAAATCTGGATTGCGCCGAAAGAACACCATAGCCACTTTTCTCATTTACCGAAACAGGCGATCGGAAGCCTGGCGATGATATTAAAACAAACAATCAGCGCGACAAAAAAACTCTTTGGAAATATCTCATATAATTATATAATACATACTTCTCCGGAAAACAGCGAAACCGGAAACGCGGGATATCATTGGCATATCGAATTTATACCGAAGTTAATGCGCGTGGCTGGATTTGAGTGGGGTTCGGGATTTTATCTGGTGCCCACCCCGCCGGAACTGGCCGCGAAATACCTAAAAACACAATAACCAGAAAAATCAAAAGGAGGAACACATGGCAGTAAAAGTCGGTATCAATGGTTTTGGCAGAATTGGCCGGTTAGTTGCCCGGGCGATTCTGGAAAAAACAAATACAAATTTAGAATTAGTGGCTGTTAATGATTTAACTGACGCTAAATCTAACGCGCTGCTCTTAAAATACGACTCTGTGCACGGCAGGTTTCCCGGAGAAGTGAAGGCGGTTTCCAGCGACGAGATCAGCGTAAACGGTAAAATAATTAAGGTGCTTTCCAAGAAAGACCCGGCGGAACTCCCCTGGAAAGATTTAGGGGTAGATATTGTAATTGAATCAACCGGACTTTTTACCGTAAAAAAAGACGGAGTAAACAAAAAAGGCAAAGAAGTGCGCGGCGCAGAAAACCACATTACCAAGGGCGGCGCTAAAAAAGTAATTATTTCCGCTCCGGCAGAAGGCGAAGATATTACGATCGTTTTGGGCGTTAATGAGGATAAATATGACCCCAAAAACCATAACGTGGTATCTAACGCTTCTTGCACCACCAATTGCTTGGCTCCGATTGCCAAGGTATTAAATGACAATTGGGGAATCGTAAAAGGCCTGATGACCACGATCCATTCTTACACCAATGACCAAAGGGTGCAGGATATGGCGCATTCCGACCCGCGCAGGGCCAGGGCAGCCGCTTTATCCATGATTCCCACATCAACTGGTGCAGCCAAAGCAATTTCTCTAGTCATTCCCGAACTAAAGGGTAAGCTTGACGGTTTTGCTATCCGTGTGCCTACGCCTAATGTCTCTGTAGTCGACCTGACCTGTTCCTTAAGCAAAAAAACGACTGCCGCGGATATCAACGCAGCGCTCAAGGCGGCCAGCGAAGGGAAGATGAAAGGCATCTTGGGATACACCGAAGACCCGGTAGTTTCGGTTGATTTTAACCACTGCCTTTTAAGCTCGGTAGTCGACGGACTAAGCACTAAACTAATTCAGGATGATTTTGTCAAAGTTCTTTCCTGGTATGATAATGAATGGGGTTATTCCAATAGAGTAGTGGACCTTTGCGAATACATGATTAAAAAAGGATTATAATTACCAACTCTTAAAAAGGACGGCTTAATTTCCTAAGCCGTCCTTTTTAATTTATATCCATGCTTAACTTAATCCTGATTATCGGCTTAAGCGGAATTGTCGCGCAAACCCTGCTTTTAAGGGAACTGCTGATTAATTTCAGCGGAAATGAACTCGCCTTAGGGATTATTTTTTCCTGCTGGGTGTTAGCTGAAGCAACCGGAGCCTTGACCGTAGGAAGAATTATCAGCCGGATAAAAAATAAATACGACCTGATTACCTGGCTGCAAATCTGCTTTACGGTTGCCTTTATCTTGTCGATTTTTTCTTGCCGCTTTTTCCGGCCGGTATTTGGAATTGCCAGCGGAGAAACCACCGGAATACTGACTACCGGTTTAGCTTCGCTGCTTTATATTTTTCTGCCGGCATTCTGCCACGGCGCGCTTTTTTCGGTGATCTGTTCGTTAATTAATATTGGGCGAGCATATTCTCTGGAAACACTCGGCACACTAGCCGGAGGGATAGCCCTGACCTATATATTCCTGCCTAACCTTAATTCTTTTCAAACCGCGCTATTGGTTTGTTTAGCTAATCTTTTGCTTTGCCTGTATTTCTTCCGGCGGATCAGCCTTAAAACTAAAATTACCTGCGGATTAGCTGTTCTTTTATTGCTAATGGGAACGCTTAAGTCAAACCAAGCGCAGCTTTATTCAATTAATCAGCAATTTAAGCCAACCCGGGTTTTAGATTACCGTAATTCCCCTTACGGCAATATCTGCGTGGGCGAAAAAAACAAACAATATACTTTCTTTTATAACGGCGCTCCGCTAATCACAGTACCCAAACCAGATATCTTTTTCGTAGAAGAATTCGGTAATTTACCTTTATTATTCCATCCTAACCCGCAAAAAATACTAATTATTCAAGCGGGAGCAGGAGGGCTGATCAATGAAATCTTAAAATACCCGGTAGAAAAAATTGATTACCTGGAGCTTGACCCATTGCTAATCCAAGAAATCAAAAAATTCCCCACAGAGTTAACGAGCAAAGAATTAACCAGCCCGCAGGTAAAGATCTTTTACGCTGACCATCGGGATTTTTTCCGAAGAACGAAAGAAAAATACGATTGTATCTTTATCGGTATTGCTAAACCATCAAATTTAACCGCCAACCGCCTTTTTAGCCAAGAATTTTTCGCCATAGCCAGACAACACCTTGCCTCCGAAGGAATTTTAACTTTTAACTTACCCGGCTCATTAACTTATCTTAGCCAAGAGCTAAAAGACCTTAATTCCTGCGTACTGAATGCCTGCCAAAAAGAGTTCCCTTATTTAAAAGTAATCCCCGGAGACAATAATTTATTCCTGGCTTCCGGTTCAAATGAAATACTGAAGATCTCCAGTCAAGCCATAACCGAAAGAATAAAAGAAAGGGGCATCAATACTAATATATTTACCTCCGGATACCTAAATTACCGCCTAAGCAATCAATGGCTGGATTGGTTTAAACAAAATATGCGAAACGCTACCAGAAAAATCAATCAAGACAGCCGGCCGATTGCGGTTTTAGAAACATTAGCCCTTTGGAATAAACAATACAACCCTGGATCCGCCGGCCTGCTACGCGCCTTAACTAAAATCAGCATGAAATGGATAATCATCCTGATTGCCGGAATTACCTGCCTGATTATTTTACTTACCTTGCGCCGGAAAAACAATAAAGAGACTATCACCATGCCGTACGCTATTTTTACTACCGGTTTTTTTGGCATGTTAATTACCCTGATCTTAAATTTTAATTTTCAACTTGCCTTTGGCTACCTCTATCAGCAAATCGGCTTATTACTAAGCTTATTCATGGCCGGCTCAAGCATAGGCAGCCTGATCACTGTCCGGCTCAAAAAAGAAAATAAACCAATGCTAAGAATTTTTCTTTTAGCCGAAGCTTCAATTATAGCTATAACCTTAACTATTTCAGGATTAGGCCACAGAATAAATTACCCGGCTTTCTTAATTTTGTTCTTTACAGCCGGCCTGCCACTGGGATTTGAATTTGCCTTAGCCGGAAAAATTTCCTGGCGCGGACGGGAGAATATCGGCGCGGTTGCCGGACGGTTATACTTTTTTGATCTGCTTGGCGGCTTGCTGGCCGGAGTTTTCTCCGGTATACTGCTTTTACCGGCCCTCGGCATAACCAACTCCTGCCTGATTATTGCTGTTTTAAAAATCAGCAGCATAATTATCTTTTTAATTTGACAAAATAAACGTTTTCATATATACTTATCCTTCAATTTATACTTAAGGAGGCAATTTTCCATGGCAAAAATGACGATCAAAGATGTTGATTTAAAACAAAAAATTGTATTGATGCGTGCGGATTTCAACGTTCCGCAAGATGCCAATCTTAATATTACCGACGATACGCGCATCAGAGCCACTTTACCGACAATCAAATATATCCTGCAAAACGGCGCGAAAAAACTGGTCCTGATGAGCCATTTAGGCCGCCCGGACGGTAAAGTCGTGGCCAAATACAGCTTAAAGCCGGTGGCAACGCGTTTACAGGAATTGCTGGCTGAACCGGTTTTATTTTTAAACGAGTGCGCGGGAGATGCGGTTAAACAGGAAATCGCTAAATCAAAAGAAAGAATAATTTTACTGGAAAATTTAAGGTTCCACGCCGAAGAAGAAGCTAATGACCAGAATTTCGCCAAGTCCCTAGCCGGCCTAGGCGATATTTACGTTAACGATGCCTTTGGCACGGCCCACCGCGCACATGCTTCCACAGAAGGCGTAGCGCACTATTTAAAAGCGGTTTCCGGATTTTTACTAGCCAAAGAAATTGAATACTTGGGCACCGCCGTAGCCAATCCGCAAAGGCCGTTTGTGGTAATTTTAGGCGGAGCCAAGGTCTCGGATAAAATCGGAGTAATCGAAAACCTTCTGCCGAAAGCCGACGCAATCATTATCGGCGGTGGCATGGCTTATACATTTTTAAAAGCAATGGGCAAGCAAATTGGAAATTCCAAGCTGGAAAAAGATAAGCTTGATCTGGCAAAAACAATCCTGGAAAAATCTGCTTCCCTGAAAAAACAAATCCTCTTACCGGTAGATAACATTATTGTCGATACTATCGACCCTAATGCCAAAACTGAGTTGGTCGGCGAAAACATCCCCGAAGGTAAAATCGCCGTAGATATCGGTCCGGCTACGGTAAAGCTTTTTGAAGATACGCTAAAAACCGCCAAAACTATTGTCTGGAACGGACCTTTGGGTATTTTTGAAATGGATGCCTTTGCCAAGGGAACGAAAGCAATTGCAGAATACATCGCCGGCCTCAAAACTACTTCGATTATCGGAGGAGGAGACACTGCCGCGGCAATCGCCAAATTTAAATTAGAAGATAAAATGACGCATATCTCTACCGGCGGCGGGGCAAGCTTGGAATACTTGGAAGGCAAAACCCTCCCCGGGGTGGCAGCATTAGCGGAGAAATAAAATATGAGAAAGACAATCATTGCCGGAAACTGGAAAATGTATAAGACCATAGCCGAAGGCAGCGAATTGGTCAACGGCTTAAAAAGAGAATTGATCGACCTGGAAGCCGTAGATATCGTCGTTTGCCCGCCGTTTACTTTGCTGCCGCTCTTATCGGATATGCTTACTTCCTCAAATATCAGCGTCGGCGCCCAGGACTGCTATTGGCAGGAAGAAGGGGCCTTTACCGGAGAAGTTTCCTGCAAGATGATTAAAGACAGCGGAGCCAAATACGTGATCATCGGGCATTCGGAAAGAAGGCAGTTCTTCGGCGAGACTAATGAAACCGTGAACAAAAAAATCAAAGCTGCGTTAAAAGCCGGGCTTTTGCCGATCGTTTGCGTAGGAGAAACCTTGGCCGAAAGAGAAAAAAATAAAACCTTTGACGTGCTTAGCGACCATATTAAAAACGGACTGGCCGATATCACTGCCGAGGAGATGGAAAAAATCACCATTGCCTACGAACCGGTCTGGGCGATCGGCACAGGTAAAACCGCCACTCCGGCGCAAGCGCAAGAGGCGCATAAATTTATCCGCGATTTGCTGGAAAAAATATTCGACAAAGAAACTGCTCAAGAAACCAGGATCCAATACGGCGGAAGTGTCAAGCCGGAAAATACTGCAGAATTAATCAATCAGCCGGATATTGACGGCGCATTGGTGGGAGGGGCCAGCCTGAAAGTTGATTCCTTTGCTGCCATTGTTAAGAAAGCGAGCGAAGTGACCAAATGATGGGCCTAATAATCGGAATTCACGTACTTGCCTGTATCATCTTAATCATTCTTATCCTGATCCAAGCCGGCAGAGGCGGAGGACTGGTAGAGGGTTTTTCCGGAGTAGAATCAATGTTTGGCACCAAGACCAATACTTTTCTTACCCGCACCACAACAGTATTTTCGACAATTTTTATTATTACTTGTATATCTCTGGCGCTTTTGTCGGCGAGAAAAAGCCGTTCGCTGATGAAAAACGTACAGTCACAGGCAACAGTCCAAACACAAGCTCAAGTTCCGGCTACTGCGCCAATAGACCAAACACAGCCGCAGACAGCGCAAACAACACAACCGGAAGCAGCCAGCCCAACCAAATAGGTTGAATAAAAAACTATTTTGGATTTTTGCGCTCAGTTCTACTATCTATTTTACCCAAGGAATAGAAGCGCTTCCTTCCCAAGGGCTTTTCTACTATTTTAAAGAAACTCTTAATTTTTCTCCGCAAAAAATCATGGCTCTATCCAGCATTGTCATGGCTGCCTGGCTGGTTAAGCCGGTAATCGGATATATTATTGATAATTCCCTCAATAAAAAGATCTGGATCATCCTTGCCTCGATCCTTTCGATTGGTACAGTAACCCTGTTAGGCACAATTCAATTTTCAATACTAGCGTTGATAATTTTTCTTTTACTGCATTCAACTTATGCCGCTTTTCGCGACGTAGCAGTTGACGGAATTATGTGCGTGGAAGGCAAAAAAGCCAATGCCACCGGAAAAATCCAAAGCGTGCAATGGACTGCCATAAACATTGCCATTATTTTAGTCGGTATAGGAGGAGGGTACCTGGCAGAAAAGGCCGGCTACAAATTAGCTTTTCTCTATCTAACCCCGGTTTACCTTTTAATTATCTTCACGGCCCTAAAATATAATGAAGAAAAAACAGAAAAAAAACTAAAAAACAGCTTAGCCGGCGACTTAAAAAAGATATTTGCCGACAAAAACATGTTGGTTGTAGCCTTATTTATCTTTCTCTATAAATATTCTCCGTCTTTCGGCACGCCGCTATTTTTTATCCAAAGGGATAATTTTGGCTGGGGCAAGATCTGGATCGGCACTTTAAGCACGATCGGAGTTGTCTTCGGAATCGCCGGCTCGCTGTGTTATTACAAAATGAGCACGCGGATCAACCTGAAAAAATGGCTCTACTGGTCAGTATTCCTCGGGGCAATTACCACCCTAAGCTATCTTTACTACACCCCGGTAACCGCCATAATTTACGACATCATCTACAGTTTTATGGGAATGTTTATTTTTCTGATGCTGATGGATTTCATGGCGCGCAATTCCGCCGAAGGGCTAGAGGCAACTTCGTTCGCCTTTCTCTGCAGTATCAGCAATCTAGCGCTGATAACCAGCAATCTCTCCGGCGCGTTCTTCTTGCCCAAACTCGGCCTATCCTGGCTGATCATCATCTCCGCCCTGACCAGTTTTCTCTGCCTTCCGCTGATTAGACATTTAAAAGATAAGTAAATAGTCCGTATTAGTTTATTTTAGCTTTTGCGCACGCTCACTGAAAATTCCTGGCCGTCGGCTGCGGTTTACTCCTCGCTTTCGGCAGACATAGAAGCGTCGTCTGCCTTCGCTCGTCGTAAAGCCTTGCCGACCAAACTTAAAATACTAATTGGCGGAATTTTCAATGTTCGCTTAGCGCAAAAGCTAAAATTCATTTACCAGCCTAATACTTGTAGCTTTATATAAATAAATCTGCCCGGTTTCGAGCGAATGTTGATTTTTAGCCAAAAAGGCGAATAATTTCGGAAATCCCCGCGTGAGTGCGCGTATAAGCGCACAACCAAAGCGGGGACGGCGAAGCTGTCCGAGCCCTTTTTGTTAGAACAAAAAGGGCGAGTTCTGCAGCCGCCGAAATTATGAGCTCTTTTTGGCGTGAAAAAAATCAACCTAGCGAGAAACCGGGCAGATTCATTAACGCTATGCACAAAGTTATTGACTATCCTAACCGGCGTGTTATCATATCGTTATGCAAGAAATACTTAAGCCATACCTGTTAACTTTTATCCCGATTTTTGTCGCGGTGGACATTATCGGCACAATACCTTTGTTCATCGGCCTGGTGGAAGGCGCTGGCAAGACCCAAAGGCATAAGGTAATTGTCGATTCCGTAAGCACTGCCACGGCAATGGCGATCATCTTTATGTTTTTCGGCAAGCTGATCTTCGGCTTATTAGGCATTACCATCGCCGACTTTCAAATCGCCGGCGGCGCGCTGCTTTTTGTAATTGCCTTAAAGCTACTTTTACCCGGCAGCCACAAATCATCACTTGCTGACGGACACGATAAACAAGTAGGCATCTTCCCCTTAGGCACGCCTTTAATTACCGGTCCGGCTGTCTTAACCACAACCTTGATCATGCTTGATTCCTATGGCTGGATGCCGACTTTTATCTCTTTGATTGTAAATATGTTTATCGCCTGGCTGGCCTTAGCCAAAGCTGATTTCATCATGAAAGTCTTCGGCCAGGCCGGTACGCGCGCATTTTCTAAAGTAATGTTTATTCTGCTGGCGGCGATCAGCATTATGATGATCCGTAAAGGCGTTTTCGGAATCATTGCAACGGCGGTAAAATGAGCACAAAAAATGTCCTAACCTATATCATGGCTGGCGGCAAAGGAGAGCGGCTCCTGCCTTTGACCAAAGACCGTACCAAACCGGCGGTGCCGTTCGGCGGAATTTACCGGATTATCGATTTTACCTTAAGCAACTGCATTAATTCCGGCCTGCGCCATATTTACGTACTCACCCAATATAAATCAGAGTCTTTACAAAAACACATCCGCTTAGGCTGGAATATCCTGCCGTCTGAACTCGGCCAGTATATTGAACTTTTGCCGGCGCAGCAGAGAATCAGCGATACCTGGTATTTAGGCACTGCCGACGCGATTTTTCAAAATCTTTATACGCTAGAAAGCGAAAAACCGGATGACGTATTAATTCTCGCCGGGGATCATATCTATAAAATGAACTACTACAATTTATTGAATTATCATCGCCAATCAGAAGCGGAACTCACGGTCGGCGTAGTGGAAATAGAAAAAGAAAGGGCCTCGCAATTAGGCGTAGTAGTAGTTGATGATTCCGGCCGGGTAACCGGCTTCGAAGAAAAACCCAAGCAACCCAAGACCATTCCCGGCAACCCGAATAAAATTTACGCCTCCATGGGTATTTATGTTTTTAAACGCCAGGCCCTGGAAAGCCAATTGCACGAAAACGCCAAGAATCAGCACTCGCAGCACGACTTTGGCAAAGATATCATTCCGCAGATGCTTAAAAAAGGAACGAAAATTGCCGCTTATAACTTCATCGACGAGAATAAAAAAGAGGCGAAATACTGGCGCGATATCGGAACCCTTGACGCTTATTATGCGGCGAATATGGACCTGGTCAGCGTTGACCCGGAATTTAACCTCTATGACCGCGAATGGCCGATCAGAACCTATCAAGAGCAGTTTCCGCCGGCAAAAACCGTATTCTCCGGAGAAGAAATCACCGGTAGAGTCGGACTGGTGCTTGATTCTATGGTCGCTTCCGGATGTATTATCAGCGGCGGCAAAATCCAGCGCTCGGTGCTTTCTCCCAATGTGCGCGTGAACAGCTACGCCCAAGTTTACGATTCCATACTTATGGAAGGGGTAAATGTCGGGCGGCACGCCAAGATCAAACGCGCGATCATCGATAAGGATATTTCTATTCCGCAGGGCATGGTCATTGGTTATGACCCGATAGAAGATAAAAAAAGGTTCTTTGTCAGCGAAGAAGGAATTGTGGTAGTCGCCAAAGGCACGGAAATCAAATGATCAGAAAAGCAAAAATCAAAGACATAAAACAAATTCAGGCGCTGATCAATAATTTCGCTAAAAAAGACCTTATGCTGCCGCGTTCTCTAAACGAGCTTTACGAAAATATCCGCGATTTCTGGGTTAACGAAGAAAACCGTAAAATTTTAGGGTGTGCCGCGCTACATGTTTCCTGGCAGGACTTAGCCGAAATAAAATCACTGGCGGTTGCTAAAAACAAACAGAAGAAGGGGATCGGAAAAGAATTAATCCGCTCATGCTTAAAAGAAGCCGGGGAATTAGGCGCAAAAAAGATTTTTGTTCTTACTTATAAACCAAAATATTTCCAAAAGTTCGGGTTTCGCCGCATCAAGCACGCAAAGCTTCCCCACAAAGTCTGGGCAGAATGCATCAACTGCCACAAATTCAGCGACTGCCAGGAGATCGCCCTAATAAAAAACTTGTAAAATAATTTGTTTATGCTAATATATTCTGGTTTTTAAAAAGCCAAGGAGGAAATATGGACTATTTATTGACTGACGAACAAAAAATGATCAAAGAGCTGGCGCATAAGATTGCCGAAGAAAAAATCCGGCCGGTAGCGGCTAAATATGACGCAAGCGAAGAATACCCCTGGGATGTAATTAAGGTAATTGCCGAGTCAGATTTGTTCGGCTTATTTATCCCTGAAGAATACGGCGGGATGGGAGTCAATGTATTCAATCTCTGCCTGGCCACCGAAGAGATGTCCCGCGCCTGCGGCGGCATCGCGGTTTGCTATGCGGCTTCGGCCTTGGGCACTTTCCCGATCGTGCTCTTTGGCAATGACGAACAAAAGAAAAAATATTTGCCGGATTTAGCTCGCGGCAAAAAAGTCGCGGCCTTTGGCATTACCGAACCGGAAGCCGGTTCAGACGCCTCGGCAATCAAAACCACAGCTAAAAAAGTCGGCGATCATTATGTTTTAAACGGGCTGAAGCATTTTATTACCAATGGCGGAGACGCGGAAACCTATGTAGTTATCGCGATGACCGATAAAAATAAAGGCGCGCGCGGCGCGTCGGCTTTTATCGTAGAAAAAGGCACTCCCGGATTTACCTTTGGCAAAAAAGAAGATAAATTCGGTATTCGCGCTTCTTCCACCCGCGAATTGATTTTTACCGACTGCAAGATCCCTGCGGAAAATTTGCTCGCCAAAGAAGGCATGGGCTTTATCGTAACCATGCGCACCTTTGACATGTCGCGTCCGGGCGTAGCCGCTCAGGCGCTGGGCATTGGCCAAGGCGCTTTGGAATTAGCCGTCAAATACGCCAAAGAAAGGCACCAATTCGGAAAATCGATTTCCAGTTTTCAGGGAATCCAATGGATGCTGGCAGATATGGCCACGGAAATTGAAGCTGCCCGGGCATTGGTCTATGCTACCGCAAAGATGGTTGATGCCGGAGTAAAAGACGTTGCCAAAGGCTCAGCCATGGCTAAGATGTACGCTTCTGATGTAGCCATGAAAGTTACCGTCGACGCCTTACAGATCTTCGGCGGCTATGGCTATATGAAAGATTACCCAATTGAAAAATATGTGCGCGACGCCAAAATCACCCAGATCTACGAAGGGACCAATCAGATCCAAAGAGGCATCATCGCGCTGCAAATAATTAAGGAATTAGCCAAATAATGAATATCATCGTCTGCATAAAACAGGTTCCGGAAACTACCGAAGTAAGGATTAATCCGGAGACCAATACCTTGATCCGTGAAGGGGTAAAATCAATCATCAATCCCTTTGACATGTACGCGATCGAAGAAGCCGTGCGGCTGAAAGAAAAATTCGGCGGCAAGGCAATTGCTTTAACCATGGGCCCGCCGCAGGCTGAGGCGGCTTTAAGGGAAGCGATCTCCATGGGTATTGACGAAGGATATCTGGTTTGCGACCGCGCCTTTGCCGGCAGCGACACCTGGGCAACCAGCTACACCTTAGCCGGCGCGATTAAAAAAATCGGGCAGTTTGATTTGATCATCTGCGGAAAACAAGCCTCAGACGGCGACACAGCACAAGTCGGCCCCGGCATTGCCACGCATTTGGACCTGCCGCAAGTAACCTATGTTAAAAAGGTAGAAGAAGCAACTGCTACTTCGCTGACATTAGAAAGAATGATGGAGGAGGGCTTTGAAATTATTCAAACACCCTTGCCTTGTTTAATTACCGTAGTTAAAGAAATTAACGAACCGCGCATTCCTTCTTTAAAAGGAATGATGCGCGCCAAAAGCGCTAAGATTACCGCTTTAGGACAAAAAGATTTAGACCTTGACCCGCAGTCAATCGGGCTTTGCGGCTCGCCCACGCAGGTAGTAAAAATTTTTACTCCGCCCCAGCGGGTAGGCGGCCAGATTTTAAACGGAGAACCGGAAGAAGTCGCGGAAAAACTGGTAAAATTAATTAAGGACGAAATCCACTAATGTCTATTCAAATCATTATTGAAAAATGCACCGGCTGCACCTTATGCGTCAAGGCCTGCCCGTTTGATGCCATCCGCATAATGGATAAAAAAGCATTTATTGATTTAAATAAATGCACGCTCTGCGGAGCCTGTAAAGACGCCTGTAAATTTAAAGCCGTGCTTTTAGAAAAAACTCCCGCTGTTTGCGCGGTTCCGGATATTAAAGATTACAAGGGAATCTGGGTTTTTATTGAACAAAAAAACGGCAAGGTGCAATCGGTAGCTTATGAACTCTTAGGCAAAGCCCAGGAATTGGCTAAAAAACTTAACTGCCAGGTAAGCGGGGTACTCATCGGCAATAACCTCGGTAATCAACTAGACGAATTAATCTGGCAGGGCGCGGATAATATCTATTTGGTCGAAGCGCCGGAAATCGCTAATTTTCAGGATGAGCCATATACGAATATCCTTGTTGAATTAATCAAAAAATATAAGCCGGAAATTTTACTTTGCGGGGCAACATCGATTGGCAGGTCATTGATCGCCAGAGTGGCGATTAAAATCAAGGCCGGTTTAACCGCTGACTGCACCGGATTGGATATTGACCCGGAAAAGAAAATTCTTTTACAAACCCGCCCGGCGTTCGGCGGCAATATTATGGCCACGATTATCAGCCCGAATTACCGCCCGCAGATGGCCACCGTGCGGCATAAGGTAATGCAGCCAATGGCGGCGGATAAACGCAGAAAAGGAAAAATCATTAAAGAAACTTTTGACAGCTCGCTTTATGCTTCACGCACAAAACTTTTAGATATTGTTGAAGAAATTGAATCGTTAGTTAATTTGGCGGAAGCGGATATTATTGTCTCCGGGGGCAGAGGCATGGGCAATGCGGAGAATTTTAAGCTTCTGGAAGACTTTGCGCATGTCTTAGGCGCGGCAGTCGGATCATCACGCGCCGCGGTTGACTCCGGCTGGATGCCCTACTCGCACCAGGTCGGGCAGACCGGCAGGACAGTAGCGCCCAAAATATATTTTGCCTGCGGCATTTCCGGCCAGATCCAGCACATAGTCGGCATGTCCAGCTCAAAAATCATTATTGCGATCAACAAAGACCCGGAAGCCCCAATCTTTAAATACGCTACTTACGGCATAGTCGGAGATCTCTTTCAAATTATCCCGGCCTTAACGAAAAAATTTAAAGAAACCTTAAAAAAATAAAATATTGACATTTTGGTATTTGTAGTATAATAACACTGTAAGCATTAGCAAACCTCCAACAGGAGACCAAGCTATGCGTGTACAGAAAAGAAAAATCTAAAAAGGCAATTCTCGAAAGGGAATTGCCTTTTTTTGTCGCCGCAGAAGGCGGCGCACCGGCCGATCCGATAAGGCCGGGTGCATGAAAGGAGGTAAAGCCAATGTGTAAATCATGCGGATGTAGCCCTAAGAAAAAGGCTAAAAAGAAAAAGAAAAAATAAAAAAGGGAGGACTTAGGGATGATAAAAAACAGAGTATTTCCCGTAGCATTGGATGAAAAAGAATCTTTCCGCCAGTTTGCCGAACGGCTTACCGGCTGGGAAGTCAAAGACAGCCACATCAGAAAAATAAAAGTCCGCTCCTTCAGTGACCGTATTAAACGCCAAATCAGTTCCGATATCTGCGTAGGCCAGGAATTAGATAATAATCTTTCTAACATACCCGGCGAGCCGGTTTTAGCGATTTTTGAATCCAAAGAATACCTGGTAATTACTCCGGATAAAAGCAACCTTAAGGCAACGGTCTATCTTTTTGACCAGTCCGAAGTATTAGGCATAGAAAAAGAATAATTTTTACTTTTCTTTAATCCAACTAAGACAAGAGGGTTGTTTTGTCTTTATAAAATTATTTTTTATTGACTGTTAATCTGGTTATGTTATCATTAATGCCATGTATTTTAAAAAATTAGAGCTTATCGGCTTCAAGTCGTTCTGCAATAAAACCACTCTGCATTTCGAGCCGGGGATTACCGCGATAGTCGGCCCGAATGGCTGCGGCAAAAGCAACATTTTTGATTCTATCCGCTGGGTTCTCGGCGAACAATCCGTAAAATCACTGCGCGGCTCAAGCATGGAAGATGTAATCTTCAACGGTACGGACACCAAAGAGCCGGTAGGCATGGCCGAAGTAAGCTTAACTTTCGATAATACCAATAAATTTTTCCCCGTAGAAAGCGAAGAAGTAACTATTTCCCGCCGTATTTTCCGCTCCGGAGAAAGTGAATACCTGCTGAACAAAACCCAGGTCCGCTTAAAAGACATTATGGATATCCTGCTCGGCACGGGTATCGGCGCAGAGAGTTATTCGATCGTCCCGCAGGGAAAAATCGACATGATCCTCAGTTCGCGGCCGGAAGACCGGCGGCTGATTTTTGACGAAGCCAGCGGTATCACTAAATATAAGGCGCAAAAAAGAGAAGCCTTGCGCCGCCTGGAAGAAACCGAACAAAATTTACTCCGGGTCAATGATATTATTACCGAAGTAAAGCGGCAGATCGGCTCACTGGAAAGACAGGCTAATAAAGCCCGCAAATATAAAGACGCTTTTGAAGAATTAAAAAATAAAGAGTTAGTTTTAGGCGTTTTGCAAAAAAATGAAATCAATAAATTAAAGATCCAGATCGCAGAAAACATCAGCGCGCTCACCCAGGAAGAAAACCGGTTAAGCCAAATAATCAAAGAACAGGAAGACGGTATTTCCGGCTCGCAAACAGAATTAAAAAACCTGGAAGAACAAATTTTAAGCTCTCGCACGCAATTAATTACCCTGGAAAACTTAATTACCCGCAGCAAAGAGCGCATTGAATTAAACAAAGAAAGAATGAACGAACTGGACACCAACAAAACATCTTTGGCTGCACAAGCAGAACAATCAAAAAGCCGGCTTTTAACTGACGGAGAAAAAATAAACCTGCTGCGCCTGGAATATGCTAATCTTAAAAATAATATTGAATCCAAATCCGCGATTTTTAAAGAAAAGGAATTACTCTTAAATAACATTGCCGAAGCAATAAAATTATCCCTGGAAAACATTGCTTCCGGAAAAAAGTCAATTCTGGATATTCTCACTAAAATCACCCACACCAAGAACGAATTAACCGATTGCAATTCTAAACAGCAAATCCAGCAGGCCCGTAAAAAACGCTTGGAAATCGAACGGGCAAAAATAAACGAGGAGAAGGCGTCAGCCGAAGCATCGCTTGCCGCCACCAAACAGGAACTAGACCAGATTAACGCGGGATACGAAACTATCAGTTCTAAAACATCCTCGCTAAAAAATGCGCTGGAAGAAGAAAAAAACTCCTTAAAGAACCTTGGGCAAATCATCGAAGAACTGGCAAAACAAAAACTTACCTTAGAATCGCAAAAACAATTTATCCAGGAACTGCGCACTAAGTATGATGATATCAGCGAAACAATGAACGCAGTAATCTATCTGGATAAGCTGCCTAATGAAAAAATTAGCGGCCTGGTAGTAAGGATTACTGACAGCGCTAATCAACCGAACCATGAAAATAACTACCAGCTCAAGGTTTCCGGCGAAGCTAAGCCGTTTGACTTAGATACACAAAAAATCGCGGAAAGAATCCTGAGCCTGGAAGAAAAAATCAACGCTTTAAAAAATAACCAAACCGATAAGCAAACCACAATCTCCAACCAGGAAAACCAGCTAAACGCCCTGCATGATGAGCTGCGCGCTCAAGAAATAATCCTGGCCAATAAAAAAGCCTCTTATCAAGTTAACCTCGACCAGTTCAACCGGCTAAACGAAGAATATACTTTAGCTAACTTGGAATTAGAAGAGGTTGAAACAGATTTAATTGCCATAGGCCAGAAGAATACCGCTTTACAAGCCCAGCTTAACGAATTGGATAACCAGCAAAAAACTAAAGAAAGCCTGATCACCAATGAACAAAATAATATTTCTATCAACAATAGCCAAAAAGAAGGGGCGCTGGTTATTATTACCCAGATCAAAACCGAACTTGAGGCGTTGACTAAACGGATTAATTCCGATGATATAAACTTAAAGGCGCTGGAAGAAAGATATAACCAGGACAAAGAAAGCGTCTCGAATATTGAAACGCAAATTAACGACTGCGCGGCCAAACATAAAATATTAGAGGCGGAAAACGAAGAATTGGGCAATAAAATCGTCCAGACCAACCTGGATATCGTTGACCAAAGCACTTCGCTTAAAGAAACTGAAGCTAAATTTAAAGGCATCTCTTCCGGCATTAGCGAGATTATCAAACGGATAGACACGGATAAACAATCCCTGGACAGCCTAAAAAACAGAACCTACCAGCTGCAAATGCAGGATAAAGACGCGCAATATAAGTACCTGGCCCTGAGCGAGCGCCTGGCGCAAGCCTATAAGATCGACCTGGAACAACTAAACGAGACATCCCTGCTAGACGTTGACCTGCAGCAGATTAACCTTGAGATACTCTCTGAAGAAATTAACCGTATGAAAGACAGGGTGAATTCTTACGGCTCGGTAAACCTGGTGGCAATTGAAGAATACGACGAATTAAAGAAACGCTATGACTTTCTTACCCAACAACAAACCGACCTGGTCACAGCCAAAGAATCCCTGCGCGAAGCGATCAATAAAATCAACCGCACCACTAAACAAATGTTTTTAGAAACGTTTGAAAAGGTGCGCGTGGAATTCCGCAATTATTTCAAACTCTTATTTAACGGCGGAGACGCGCAGGTCTACCTGATCGATGAACAGGACCCGCTGGAATCCGGCATAGAAATTATCTGCCGGCCTCCGGGTAAAAAACTGCAGAATGTCCTGCTTTTATCGGGCGGTGAAAAATCAATGTCAGCTATCGCATTGATCTTCGCGATCTTCAAGATTAAGCCGGCGCCATTCTGTGTCTTAGATGAAATTGACGCTGCGCTGGATGAAGCGAATGTAGACAGATTCGGCCGGGCACTACAGGACTTTTCCAAACTCTCGCAATTTATCGTGATTACCCACAATAAAAAAACCATAGCCAATGCCAATATCATGTACGGCATCACTATGGAAGAATCCGGTGTTTCAAAAATTGTCTCCGTGAAATTTGCCCAGGATAAACCCGCCGCCAAAGAATCAAATCCCGAAACTCAAGCAGTCCCCGAACCGGTTTAAAAACAAGTATTATTTTTACCTTTGTGTTTGGCCTGATAAAGCGCCTTATCAGCGTAGGAGATTAATTCAGAAGGAGTGCTGCCGTTAGCATCAAAAGTGGCTAAACCGATACTGACGGTCAGCTTTTTATTGGGGAGTATTTCTTCGTGCATAAATTTATATTTTTCTACATCCTGCCTAAGCCGTTCGGCAATCACAAACGCCTCATTCTTATCCGTCTGCGGCAAAATGATCATAAATTCCTCTCCGCCATAACGGCAAACATAGTCCATCTTACGGGAATACCCTTTTAATAAGGCGGCCAGATCCTTTAAAATCGTATCGCCGGCCTGATGCCCTAAAGAATCATTATAAACTTTAAAATCGTCGATATCCACCGCTAATAAGCTCAGCGGGCGCTGATTAACCCGTGATTTTTCCACTTCTTCCTGTAGCAAAAATTGAAAATAACCGTGGTTCCATAAGTCGGTCAAATGATCGGTGTGGCTGCGCAAAGCGGTGAGCTCAAAAAGCCGCGAGTTTTCAATTGCCAAGCCGGCCTGGTTAGCCAGCATAATCAGCATTCTTAAATCATCTTTGCTAATCGGTTTCTTGGTAATAAAATTATCCGCTAAAATTATCCCGTTTACCTTGTCTTTTGCCTTCAGCGGCACAACCGCGATTTCCTCCGGATGCAAAAGATTAACAATCGGATCAGCACTATAATTCTGGATTGTCTCGCGGGTCAAAAGCAAGGGCATTCCGTCTAACACGCCAAGAGTAAGAATATTGCCTTTTTGTTCTTTAAGCGGAATTTTAATATGGCGGATCTGGTCATTAAAACTGGACTGATGGACATGGCCAGAGTCCTTATAAACGCTGATCAAATCATCCAAATCCATTTTTTGGTGCTCGATCTGGTTCCAAATGCGGTTGGCGTCAGAGCCGGTTTCCGGGCCGATTGCCATTTTACCTTCGATCAGGCCGTCTTTTTCATTAACCAAAAACAAAAGGGCGCGGTTAAAGCCAAGCCCGGCATGCGCAGTAACTCCGGTAAGGATAATATATAAAATTTCATCCAGTTTTAAGGTTGTGCGCATAGCGTTAGAAATTTCGTAAAGTATGGCTAACTCAAGCTTTGCGCGTTCTAAGTCCTTGGATATTTTAACTGTTTCTTCCATAATGGATAAATCTATCACACATTTATCCGGCGGTCAACTTAAAATAATTGACACCTTAAAAAAAGAGTGCTATATTATGAGCCTATAAAAAATAAAATGAAAGGGGATGATTATTGTGCCGGAAGTAGAAGTAAAAAAAGACGAGTCGTTTGAAGCGGCCTTGCGCAGATTTAAAAAACAGATCGAGCAAGAAGGAATTTTACGTGAATTGCGCGACCGCAAACACTACGAAAAGCCGAGCGAAAAAAAGAGAAAAAAAATGCGCAAAGGCAGAAGGTAACGTTTTTTCGCGCAATTTTCCTTAAAAATGGAAGCACTTAAAATAAAACTGCCGGCTTATGCCGGCAGTTTCTATCCTCAGGGCCCGAAAGAAATCAAGGCCTTAATCAAAGTTTTCCTGGCCGGCGCCAAGCCGGGTAAAACTGAGTGCTTAGGTTGTGTCTTACCGCACGCCGGGTATATCTACTCTGGCAAAACTGCCAGCTTGACTGCCGCGCAAATCAATATACCGGATACGGTAGTGCTTTTAGGGCCAAATCATACCGGGCTGGGGCAAGAATTTAGCCTTTTTTCTTCCAGCCCTTGGCAAACGCCGCTGGGCAAACTTGAGATCAACCAGCTCTTGGCTAAACAAATTTTTAAAAGCTGTCCGTGGATAAAAGAAGATTCCTTAGCGCACATTAACGAGCATTCTCTGGAAGTAGAATTACCTATATTGCAATATTTCCGGCAGGATTTTAAGATTGTACCAATAGCCATAGCCAGCGACAACTTAAGCCGGCTCAAAGAAACAGGAATAGGAATCGCCGCGGCGATCCAAGAAACCAAACAAGCCGGCAATGTACTAATCGCCGCCAGCTCAGACATGACTCATTATGAGCCGCTGGCCCAAGCCCGGGAAAAAGATAACCTGGCTATCGAGGCGATCTTACGGCTGGACGAAGACGGCTTAATGGAAAGCTTAAAAAAATTTAAAATTACCATGTGCGGATACGCTCCGGTTATAATCATGTTATCCTGCGTAAAAAAACTAGGGGCTAAATCAGCACAATTAGTTAATTATTCAACCAGTGCCGAACGGACTAACGACCCTTCAAGTGTAGTCGGCTACGCAGGAATAAAGGTATATTAGCATGGAAGAAAAAGATAAACACATCGATGAAAGCTGGAAAGAATCAGTGGAAAAAGAAAAACAAAACTTAAATAGCGCTCCGCAGGGGTCTCCGGCGGAAAAACCAGACTTTAATTTTTTTATCACTACCCTGGCCATACAAGCGGCAATCTGCCTGGGACAGCTGGATAACCCGGTAACTAACAAAAAAGAAGAGAATCTCCCGCAGGCTAAATTTATCATCGATACTATCGACCTCTTAAAAGAAAAAACCAAGGGTAATTTAACCAAAGAAGAAAACACTATGCTGGAAAATATACTTTATGAACTAAAACTGCAATTTGTGGAGAAAAACAAGGAGGCCAAGCCATGATCGACAAAGAATTGCTGGAAATTCTCGCCTGCCCGGCTTGCAAGGCCGATGTAGAGTTAAAAGAAGAAAAAATCGTTTGCACCAAATGCGGCAAAAAATATCCGATCCGCGACGGTATTCCAATTATGCTGATTGACGAAGCAGAGGAATAAGATGATCAAGATCCTAGTAATCCACGGCCCTAACCTGCACCAATTAGGCAAACGCGAGCCACAGGTCTACGGAAGAACTTCTTTAGCCCAAATCAACCAGGCGATAGAAAAATTGGCCAAGTCAAAAAAAGCCAAAGTGGTAATTAAACAGTCCAATCACGAAGGTGAAATTGTTGATCTGATCACAAAAAATAAAATTAAATTCGACGGCATATTGATTAATCCGGCCGCCTACACACACACCAGCGTCGCGATCAGAGACGCGATCGCTGCCAGCGGCATACCTACCGTAGAAGTGCACCTTTCTAATATCCACAGCCGCGAAACCTTCCGGCATAAATCCTTGATCAGTCCGGTGGCGCGCGGCACTATTCTCGGTTTTGGGCCAAACAGCTACCTTTTAGGCCTAGAGGCCCTAATCGACCTTATTGATCACAAATGAGCAATAAGGTTAACCAAATATCCTCGCTTTATAAAGAAAAAAACTTAGACGGGATTTTAATCACCAGCCCGGCTAATATTTCCTATCTCACCAATTACCTTAGCCGCGATTCCTGGCTGTTGCTTTCTAAAAAAGGCAACTATTACCTTACTGACTCCCGCTATACAGCTGAAGCAAATAAATATTTAAAGCCGGTTTTTCTGGTTAAACAAATCAACGGGACAGGCAATGAATGCCTAAAAAAACTCTCTCGGCAGCTTAAATTGAAAAACCTCGGATTTGAAGGCAGGCACCTTACCTATGCGCAATACCATAGATTAAGCCAATCGCTGGGAAAAACCGTTAATCTTGTGCATACCCATAATTTGGTCGAAGACTTGCGGCAGGTTAAATCAGCTGACGAAATCGAAAAAATCAGGTTCGCTACAAAAATTACGGTTAATGCCTTAAACTTTATCCGCGATTTTATCCAACCGGGAAAAAGCGAAATCGAAATTGCCGGAGAATTAGAGCGTTTTATCCGCTACAACGGAGGAATGGGCTCGGCTTTCAATATAATTGTCGCTTCCGGGCCGAATTCCGCCTTTGCGCACCACATCACTTCCAGCCGGATAATCGGCAAAAATGAGACGGTGCTTATAGACGTAGGAGCGGAATTCCAAGGCTATAAAAGCGACTTGACAAGGGTGTTCTTTTCAGGTAAAATACCTTTTCTTGCGCAAAGGGTTTATGCTATTGTACTTAAGGCGCAAAAAGAAGCGATTCGCCGGATCAAACCCGGGGTTTCTACGGCTAAAATTGACCAGGCCGCCCGGCAGATTATCGCTAAAAACGGGCTGGCCAAGGCTTTTGGCCATAACCTCGGCCACGGATTGGGATTAGAAGTCCATGAATCGCCCAGCATTTCCAGCGCGTCAGCCAGCGTTTTAAAGAAAAATATGGTCTTTACTATTGAGCCGGGGATTTATTTACCCGGTAAATTCGGAATAAGAATAGAGGATGTAATTCTAGTAACTCAGAAAGGGGGGGAAATACTCAGTGGCTCTCTCAATAAATGAAGTTAAAGCAGGATTAACAATTTTAGTGGATGACCAGGTCTGGCTGGTAATCGAAACTCAACACGTCAAGCCGGGCAAGGGCTCTGCCTTTGTGC
>JAKAMF010000063.1 GCA_021813045.1 bacterium
CCGGGGCAATCCGTAAAAACAACTTCATGTCATGTTCATTGTGATGCGTAATAAACGGACGGCCGGCCGCGCCTCCGGCAATCGAATGCATCATCGGAGTTTCTACTTCCAGGTACCCCGCCTCGTCGAGAAATTTACGGATCGCGCCGATGATTTTCGTACGCAGAATAAAAACCTTTTTTACTTCTTCGTTAGAAATTAAATCCAGATAACGCTGGCGGTAACGCAATTCCACATCTTTTAGGCCGTGCCATTTTTCCGGCAAAGGCCGCAGGGCCTTGGCCAAAACCCGGAATTCGACCACCTTAACCGTAAACTCTCCGGTATGCGTTTTAAAAAGCTCTCCCTTAACGCTGATAAAATCTCCGACTTCCAAATTCTCTAAAAGAGCGAAGTTTTCTTTACCAATAAAATCCGACTTAATATAAAGCTGGATTTTAGCGGTAATATCCCGCAGATCCATAAAAAAGACCTTGCCGTGGGAGCGCTTGGCAGTGATCCTACCGGAAAGCGCTACTGGCTTATTTTCTTCAAAAGTAGACAGGGCCTGGCCAATATTGATTTGGCCTTCGAAAACCGCATCAAAAACCGGTTTTCCCGCTTCTTGCAACCGGGCTAATTTATCCTGCCGTTGTTGTATAATCTCATTTATTTCCATAGGCTTATAATTATATATGACAACCCTCGAGGTGTCAAATAAAATAGAGGCAGCGAAACCCGCTGCCTCCGTCATGTATTAATTATATATACTATTTATTAAGCCGCCAATCCTGCCTTATATTCGGAAAGCCGCTTAATGCGTTTGAGCATATTGGGATGCGTGCTCAATAATTCCATCATTTTATCGCTAAACCCAAGTTTTACGCTCTTCTGGCTAAGTTGCCTTAACTCAGAAGCGTCAATTGTCCCGTTTTTATCTAAATCCAGCTGGCTTAATTCCTTAATTTCCTTGAGCGCTTGCGAAGGATCGTTAACAAAAAAAGCCTTTAAGCCTTCAGCCTGTTTCAGGGCTTCTTTATTTGTCCGCGCTGAACCATAGGCCAATTTATACAAGCTGGAAGCCAGGGCCTGCGGCTGATTTCCCAAAAGCACCGAGCCCTGATCAGCAAAATATTCGCGGATGCGCGAGGCATAAAGCACCAAGAGGTTGGTAATAAAATAAAAAACGAACGCAGCCAGGCCGATTAAAGCGGTATTACCTCCCCGGTCATCGCGCCGGCGGCCGTAAAATAAGAACTGCCAGGCAATACGATACATAATCATCGGAATTACCGATAATAAAGTGATTGTCAGCATGTCGCGGTTTTTTAAATGGCTCAATTCATGCCCGAGTACGGCTTTTAATTCTTCCTCATTTAATAATCCTAATATCCCCCGCGTCACACAAACCCTTCCATCGCGGATGCTCCGGCCAAAAGCAAAAGCATTAGGCAGCTCGATTGAAGCAATGCCAACGCGCGGCAAAGGGATATTGGCCTTGACGGCCAATTCTTCCACCATAGCATAGAGGCGCGGATTTTCTTCCCGCTTAATATATTTTACCCCCATACTCCACTCTACTATCTTAGGCCCGAGCAAATATTGCGCCAGCATCATGGCCAAAGAAATTACCAGATATATCCCAAAGCTTCCCACGCCCATCTGCGTACCGATCATGACAATAACCGCGTAGACGATGGCAAAGAGGATTGTCGTTAATAACCACATTCTTAAATGTAGAAAAAACATTTTTTACGCCTCCCGTTATTTAACTACTTCCGCCTTAATCACAAAGCGGATAATCGGCTCGTCAACGCTGTCCGTATTTACATAAATAAACTGCTGCACTTTGCCGGAATAGCCCTTGGATTTAAACTCGACATTCACTTTTGTGCTTTCTTGAGGGGCGAGGGTTTTCTTTTCGATTTCCGAAACCGTACACCCGCAAGAAGTATTGGTCTCTTTTATATTTAATACTCTATCCGAATCATTCTGGATAATAAAATTGTGCTTTAGGACCTGCCCCTCCTCAATCCTACCAAAATCCCAAACCTTCGGGTCCTGCGTTGATTCTTCTTGCGCGGCATTCTTTTCTGTCTGCGCGCATGCGGTTGACAAGAACAAAAACATTATTCCGATAACTACCGCAAGCCTCTTCATTATACCCCCCAAATTAAAAATGAACCCAGCCCGAAAAATAGAATTGCCAATAATGCCTTAATCGCCAGCATATGTTTTTTAAGAAAACCTGCAAATTGAGCCGAAGTCGCGCCGAATAAAGCAAAAATAAAAATTACTAAAAGCGGCAGAATAAACATTAAATTATAAATAAACAGAAAAACCAGTGCTCTGAAATTAAAACTGTTTGTTTTTAAAACAAAGGCGATCGTCGGTAAGTAGGTCTGGCCGGTGCAAACCGCTTCTAAGACTGAAACTAAAAATCCGGTAATTAAAGCGCTGATAATTAATTTAAATACCGGCCTTGGTGCGTTGGCGCCTTGGGTATGAATACGGTAATGCTGGCCGATAATTTTATGAATTTGATCCTTTACCGGCTTAGGCAGCTGCAAAAGCATAGCTTCAGCGTTTTTTGTCTGCTTAAATTTTAAAAGGTCGTAGATTGAAACTACGCCTAAAACAATACTAAAAATACCTATAGTATAATTAATGACCTTAACGATTACCCAAAATCCGCTTAAACGGTATAAAAATCCGAATAACCCTAAACCGATTAAAAGATAAGTTAAAAAAACCATGGCAATAAACGCCAGGCCGATAATCACTAATTCACGCCGGCGAAAGCCCTGCACGGCTAAAAAAGAAATAAAAAATACGATCACCGTAAAAGCGCAGGGATTTATCCCGTCGATCAAGCCGGCGCTGATAACCGCCAACAAGGCAAAATCATTAAAATACCGGTTTAGGTCTGCCCGCGGAGCTAAAGGCGCAACCGGAGCGAGTATTATATTTTCAGAGACAAACTGCCTCAGCTTTTCTATGGTTAAGCCATCCCCTTCTAAAAATTTTCCGTTCAAGAAAAACACCGGGATGGTTATTTTTAATGCCGGATCGTGCTTCTGCCTCAAGCCGATTAATAATCCGTAATTTTCTACATTAGAAACATCATAATAAACTATTCTTAACGAGCGCTTAAACTCTTTCTCTACTACAGGAATAATTTCCTTTTTAGCCTTAATACAATTGTGGCAAGACGGCGAATAAAAAATAAGCAATTCCGCCTTTTCCTGCGCACAAGCTAAGCCGCCCGTAAGAAATAAAATAAGGAAAAATAAAATCAACTTTCTTTTCATAGATAAAAAGTATATACCCTTAAACCGCCATGGTCAATATGAAAGTATATTTGACACCTGCCTATTTCCATACTAAAATGATTTTATGAAACTTACCCTGCAAAACCGGATTATCGGTTTTATGATCGTCTCTTCCGTGCTTCTGGTCTCCGCTTTTACTTTTATCCAAATCAATAATCAATTTAATAATATTAACCGCTATAACTCCTATCAAGCTAATCTTTCCACTGTATTAGTAAAAAGCAATCTTCAGGCGATAATCAAAGATACGCTTACTGAGGATATCCCGGGCTTTACGCAATCAGGCATTAAGGCCATGGCAGAAGCCGGAATCATTAAGGAGCTAAACGTATTCGATACGCAGGGAAAAATTATTGCCTCGACGGAAAATCGAGCGGAAACCGCCTTAGGAGAAACCGCTTCTTATAAAGACATCAACAAAATCGATGAATTAAAAAACGCCCTGGCGCAAAATAAGTGGTATCTTTCCGCGATCGATAAATATAAACAGCAACTGAACATTTATATCGCTTTATTTAAAAACTCCAAAGAAGATATTTCTTATGTGGCTAAACTTTCTTTGCCGCTAGCTAACCTCCAACAGGCGCTTTCCGAAGTATATACTCCGATAATTATCGCGGTTATCGTGGTTATCCTAGCAAATATTATTTTGGGGTATTTACTTTCCCGCACGGTAGTCGGCCCGGTTAAGGTACTCAATGAAGTAACTAAAATTATTGCTGCCGGAGACCTGACTATCCGCACGAATATCCATACAGAGGATGAATTAGAAGAACTCGGACAGACATTTAATTATATGACCGAAGAATTAATTAAAATGAAGGAGCGCGCGGAAAACGCCAATCCCCTGACCAAGCTTCCGGGAAATATTGTTATTCATGAACAGATTGAGAAAAGAATTCAGGATAATTCCAAATTTATGGTTATCTACTGCGACTTGGATAATTTCAAGGCCTTTAACGATAAATACGGCATTGCCAAGGGCGATGAGGCGATAAAATTAACCGCGGAAGTGTTTAAAGAGGCGGCAAAATTAAAAGGTAACCCGGATGATTTTGTCGGCCATGAAGGCGGCGACGATTTTATCCTGGTAAGCACCCCGGAAAAGGCGCAAGATGTAGCTAACTATATCACTTCTGAATTTGATAAGCGCGTACGTTCGCTTTATAACGAAGAAGACCTCAAGGCCGGGCATATCATTGCCCACGCCCGCGACGGATCAATCAAAGAATTCCCGATTATGAGTATTTCGCTTGCCGGAGTAACCAACGTCCACCGTACAATTACCAGCTACGGAGAAGTAACTAATATTGCCGCGGAAGTCAAAAAGAAAGCTAAGGCGATTGAAGGAAGTGTTTTTGTAATAGACCAGAGAAAAGTTTAAATTACTTTGCGTAACCTTGGCGCACCTGCAATTTCATTAATCTCTCTTTTACTTTAGCATTACCGGGGGCTAGTTCGTAAGCTTCTTTAAGCGCCTGTAAGGATTTATCATAAAGTGCCTGATTCTCATAAACTACGCCCAAATTATACAGCGCGTCTACATAATTAGGATTCATTTGGTTGGCCTTATTTAAGGCCTCTAGGGACTCGCCAAAATTGCCCTCATACCACAAACAAAAACCAAGGTTATTATAAGCATAGGCGAAATCCTGGCGCAGGCTGATGGCTTTTTTAAATTGCGCAATAGCAACAACATAATTCGCTAACCTGGCATAACCACAACCCAAATTATAATAAATCTCTGCTACTTTTGCGTTTAAAATCGCAGCTTTGCGGTACTGCTCAATACCCAGCTCATACATATTTAAACGCAAATAGACATAGCCCAAATTAGCGACCGCAATCCAATCCCGCGGGTCAATTTTTACCGCTTCTTTTGCCCATTCCAGGGCCTTTTCTTTTTCATTCTGGCCTAAATAAGCCAAACCCTTACCGGTATAGCACTGCGCGTCGCGCTTATTGATCTCTATAGCGCGGCTAAATATATCCACTGCCGCGGTATAGCGTTTTTTAGAAAGTAAATAATAACCCCTACTGCGGAATCTTTTAGAAACATAAGGAACGATCTTTTTATCGATATACTTTGCCAAAGGGGCCAAATTCCACTTTTCTGCCACCTTATCAAAAGTCTTAATCGCAGAATCATAATCTTTTAAATCGTATAAATAGGCCGCGCCGGCTTTAAATTGCGCTAATTGCGCCACAGTCATACCCGGATAAAGAGTAGAAAATTCTTCATTTGCCGCAATTGACTCTTTAACTTTGCCCTCTTTATAAAGAATATCCGCCAGCTGGTATTTACTTAAGGCCGCCATTTCCGTATTGGGATATTCGCCGATAATCTGGTTAAAAATTGCCCGCGCAGCTTCAAAGCTTCCGCGCTGTTTATAATTCCAACCTTGAGTAAATTTAACTTTTGCCGCTTTATAGCTTTTCGGATCAAGCTCGCTAATTTTAACGCCCGCCTCTTCGGCTTTTTTAAACTCAGAAAGCTTGTAATAAACAACATTCAGCTGAGAATAAAGTTCCTGTAATTGCTCCGGCTCTTTAGCATTAACAATTTTTTCCTTAAGCGTCTTCTCTTCTTTCTTTAAAGCGGCAATCGATTCTTTATGCTCAATCGGCAAGACGACTTTGCTGATCGCATCCAAAGAAGACATTACCGCTCCCCGTTGTTGTTCTTTTTTAGCAATAATTTTCTTTAAGAAAAATTTGGCGTCTTCAACCTGACTCATGCTTTGCGGGTTAGCCAAAATGTCTTTGGCATATTCAAGCTCAGCCATATCTTCTGCATTGATTTTTTGCTTAGCCAATTCCTGTTTTAGCGGGTAGTCGAGCATTTGCTGGATCTTCTTAACGTCTTCAATTGTGCGTGCGTCAGAAACTTTATCCAGGGCGAGCTTTAAATTAACCAAAGAATGATCAACCAGATAAGTGTTATACCCGAGGAAAAAAATGATTGCGGCAATAATAACCGTAAAAATAATCCAGGTCTTTTTAAAAAATAAAAGCAGCTTATTTTCCATTGGCCTTTGGCAAAAATAATTTTCTTTGGTTAATAATTACCCCCAGCATAACAAAGTTTAAGATAAAGTTCAAGAGAATAACCATCATCTGCTTAGCGGAATATTCTAATGGGCCGAAAATTCCCGCTACGCGGAAAATCGGGTGTACGCCGATAGAATATTTTTCCATGATCATTAATAAAGAATTTAATATAAGAAAGGCCTGAAAAAATAAAGCGAGATAAAAAGCTGCTTTTTTCAGACGCGGGAGGTTAAAATACAGATAAACCGGAATTATAATCAACAGTAATTTCGTTATAATGGCTAAGGCGCCTTCAATTTCTACACCAAAATAAAGAATCCGGCTGTAGAATAAAATTTGCGAGGCCGCAAAGAATATAGCAGCTAACAAATATATATAAGACAACAGCCGGATTACTTTAATTCTCAAAGCGCCTTTAGTTAGACGTGGGCGATAAAACCTTTTTTTCTATTTTTTCAGAAGGAGCCGGCTGCTCTACAGCGACAATCTCTTCTTCTTTAGGCTCTTCAGCAACAACAGCACCGCTAGTTTCCGTCGTCTGTCCCTCTTCCGTACCAGGCATAATTTCCAGCGGCTGACTTAATTCTAAATCCGCGGATTTTGTAGTATTGGCTACCGAGCGGCCCTCTTTTGCCGCTTGTGCTGCTTTTTCAGCTTCCATCTTCTCTATTTCGCTTTTCTGCTCAGGAAGATCG
>JAKAMF010000064.1 GCA_021813045.1 bacterium
TTGTATTTTCTTTATCAACTTTAACTCTTTTGGCTTTACCTAAGTCCTGGACTTCCACGTTTTCTAATTTAATACCCAGGTCTTCGGTAATTGCTTTGCCGCCGGTCAAAATCGCGATATCTTCCAACATCGCTTTACGGCGATCGCCGTATCCCGGGGCCTTTACCGCGCAAGCCACGAAAGTGCCGCGGATTTTATTGACGACTAAAGTCGCCAATGCCTCGCCCTCGACTTCTTCCGCCAGGATCAAAAGCGGCTTACCCATACGGGCAATTTTTTCCAAAAGCGGCAAGAGATCCTTTAACGCAGATATCTTTTTCTCGTAAATCAAGATAAACGGATCATCCAATACGACTTCCATTCTTTCTGCGTCAGTGACAAAATAAGGAGAAAGATAGCCCTGGTCAAACTGCATACCTTCCACGGTTTCTAAGGTGGTTGCGGTTGATTTGGCCTCTTCCACGGTAATAACTCCGTCTTTGCCAACCTTGTCCATGGCATCGGCAATCAAATTACCGATGACAGTATCGGAGTTAGCGGCAATCGAAGCAACCTGCGCTAATTCTTTTTTATCTTTAACCGGAGTAGAGAGTTTTTTCAACTCTTCAACTACCTTTTCCACAGCTTTCTCAATTCCGCGCTTTAAGGCCATGGGATTGGAACCGGCAGTAACATTCTTTAAGCCCTCGCGGAAAATCGCCTCGGCCAAAAGCGTGGCGGTAGTTGTACCGTCTCCGGCAATATCTGAGGTCTTTTCAGCGACTTCCTTAATCATCTGGGCGCCCATATTTTCAAAAGGGTCTTCCAGTTCAATTTCTTTAGCTACGGTCACGCCGTCTTTAGTGATGGTTGGTGAGCCGAATTTTTTATCAATTACCACATTGCGGCCTTTAGGCCCCAAGGTTACCTTAACTGCTTTTGACAACTGCTCAGCGCCGCTTAAGATCTTGCGTCGTGCTTCGTCCTGATATAATAATTGTTTAGACATGCTTCCTCCTTATAAATAGTTGCTTATTTAATAACAGCTAAAATATCTTCTTCGCGCATAATCAATAATTCCTGTCCATCCTTAGAAGTAATTTCATTCCCGGAATATTTTCCGTATAAGACGCGGTCGCCGACTTTAACTTCTAAGGCTTGAACCGCCCCGCTGTCTAAAACTTTACCTTTTCCCACTGCAACAACTTCACCTTCTTGCGGTTTTTCCTTAGCAGTATCCGGCAACACTATTCCACCCTTGGTCTTAGCCTCTGCTTCCAAAGGCTTAACCACCACTCTGTCACCTAACGGTTGGATCTTCATACCCACCTCCTCTAATTAATTTGGTTGAAATTAGCACTCTTTGTTTCGGAGTGCTAATTATAAAACAAAAAAATTTCTTGTCAAGAATTTTTTTTGGAATTAAAATAAGCCTATGCTTAAGAAAATTTTGCTCATTTGTATTGCCTTAACTCTACCTAGCCTGTGCCGGGCTGACGGAGTTTTTGGCAGCCGGGGCATGAACAGCCTTTTTCTCGATCCTCCGCGCATGCTCTCCCCGATCTACGAAACCGCTACAATCACCGATAATCAACCGCTAGAATTCAAATGGATGATTGAATACCAAAATAACACGCGAGGGTATATTCTTTGTTTATACAAGGGGTATAATACCGACGAAACAAGCCTGATCCTCAAAGAGGAAATCCCGCAAGGCATATACTCTTTTCAAGCCAAAGCTGATATCTTTCAAGATGGACAAACTTATACCTGGACACTCAGAAGAATTGCCATCAGCGGACAAAAAACCGACTCCAGCAGCAACTCCTTCCGCGTAATCAAAAATTGATCTTACCTTACTTTAGCTAAATAATCCCAACCCCAGCCGATTAATTTGTTTTCATAGAAAACAAACGGCGTTAATTCATTATCGCTGATTATATCGTCATCAAGCTCTACGCTAGTTACGTAATAAATCACCTGATAATCCCCTGAAGCACCGGTAAGATTCTCGCTGCGATAAGGATTGGTTACGGTAAGTTTACCCAGATTAAATGTGCGCCTACCCATAACCCGCAACAGCTCTTCTTGAGTCATGCCGGTGGAAAGATTATTCATATGATTTTTATTATCTTTGGCGATTTTATAAATCGGCGAAAGCATAGAGCAGCCAACCGCTAAAGCTAAAAGCAAAAACAAAATACTGCTTTTTTTCATTTTTCGCCTCCCTTATTTTTGTAAATATAATACATCCCTTTAAGCGTAAGGTTAGGATCTACCCGGTCAATACTCCGGCAATATTTTTTTAAAATTTCGCTATCTCCTCCGGTAGCGATTACTTTAGCGTTTTTACCGATTTTCCCCCTAATCCTTTTTGTTAAATCATCGGCCATGGCGGCAAAACCATAAACCACACCGCTTAGTATGCTTCCCTGAGTATCCCGGCCGATCAATTCTTTGGGCCTGGCCAATCTGACCCGCGGCAGCAAAGCGGTATTTTCATAAAGCGCTTTGAGCGATAAATTTAAACCCGGCAGGATCATACCGCCTAAATATTCCTTTTGCGCAGAAACCACATCAAAAGTAACCGCGGTGCCGAAATCAATTATAATCAACGGACTGCCGAACATTACGATACCGGCATAGGCATTGACTAGCCGATCCTGCCCAACCTGCCTTGGTTTACGATAAAGATTTTTAACCGGGGCCTTGATCTGTTTACCTATATTATATGGCCGGACTCCAATTAAGGCCCTTAAATCTTTGTTGATCAGCGGGCTAATCTTAGGCACTACGCTGCAAATAACCGAATTTTCCGGCCTATACCCGGACAGGCCGGATTTCAGACGGTGAAAAGAATAGCTTCGCGCAGGAATACTAAAGCGCCTGATCAGTTTCCCCGCTTTAAATAAGCCAAAATTAATATTGGTATTGCCGATATCAACGGCTAACAGCATGTTTTAACCCTCTAATCTGATCCCTGATTGAAGCGGCCTTTTCAAACTGCAGATTACGCGCCGCCATTTCCATTTCGTATTCCAATTCCGAAATATACTTAGCCAATTCGTATTCGTCTTTTTTCTGGCCGGTTAAATTAGCCACATAATCATCTGCCTGCGCCAAATCTTCTATGCCCTGTTTGACCGCTTTTTGGATCGTGCGCGGGGTAATTTTATTCTTTTGGTTAAACTCCAGCTGAATCTTTCTGCGGCGCTGGCTTTCCCTGATTGCTCTTTGCATTGAACCGGTCAAGCTATCCGCATACATAATTACGGTCCCGTGGATATTGCGCGCGGCGCGTCCGGCAACCTGAATCAAAGAAGTTTGCGAACGTAAAAAACCTTCTTTATCCGCGTCTAAAATCGCCACCAAAGACACTTCCGGCAAATCCAGGCCTTCGCGCAAAAGATTAATCCCCACCAAGCAATCAAATTCTTTTTCTCTGAGCTGCCGCAGAATTTTAGAACGCTCAATAGTCTGAATCTCTGAATGTAAGTATTTTACCTTTAAATTCTTTTCCTGTAAATAACTAGTCAAATCCTCGGCCATACGCTTGGTAAGCGTAGTTACTAAAGTCCTTTGGTTAAGTTGGGCGCGCTTTTTTATTTCACTGGCCAAGTCATCAAGCTGGCCTTCACTCGGCCGGATAATAATCTCCGGGTCAACTATGCCGGTTGGCCGGATAATCTGCTCAATTATCCTGCCCTGGCTTTTTTTGATCTCGTAGTCAGCCGGCGTCGCCGAAACAAAAACAGCCTGCTTAACCATCTCTTCAAATTCTTTAAATCTCAGCGGCCGGTTGTCCAGACAGGAAGGCAGCCGGAACCCGTATTCCACCAGGACTTTTTTTCTGGCCTTATCTCCTTCATACATCCCGCCGATCTGCGGAATAGTTACATGCGACTCATCAATTACCACCAGAAAATCTTTGGGAAAATAATCAAGCAGGCAATCTGGCCGGCTTCCCGCGGGACGAGCCGCTAAAATACGGGAATAATTTTCTATGCCATGGCAATAGCCCATTTCCTTGAGCATTTCCATGTCGTAGCGCGTGCGCGACTCCAACCGCTGCGCCTCTAAAAGCTTATTTTCTGATTTTAAGGCCTCTAAACGCTGGTCAAGCTCTTTTTGTATCTCGGCTAGGGCATTTTCAATCCGGTCGGGACTGGCCAAAAAATGCTTGGCCGGATAAATAACGGCTTTATCCAGACCGCTCAACACCCTGCCGTTAAGCGGGTCGACCTCGGAAATCTTTTCTATCCTTTCGCCGTTTAATTCTATCCTTAACGCGGTTTCCTTATAAGAAGGAAATACCTCCACCACATCTCCTCTAACCCTGATTTTTCCGCGGACAAACTCATAATCATTCCTTTCGTACTGCACCTGTGTAAGTTTAGCCAAAATCTCATCCCGAGAGGCCTCTTCGCCTTTAGCCAAAACAACTAAAAGATTCTGGTAATCTTCGGGCGAACCAAGGTTATAAATACAGGAAACCGATGCGACCACAATCACATCTTTCCGCGACATCAAATTAGAAGTAGCGGAAAGCCGTAAGCGGTCAAGCCGGTCGTTAACCGAAGAATCCTTTTCTATATAAGTATCGGTGGAAGGGATATAAGCCTCCGGCTGGTAATAGTCGTAATAACTGACAAAATACTCTACGGCATTATGCGGGAAAAACTCCTTAAACTCCGAATAAAGCTGGGCAGCTAAAGTTTTATTATGCGAAATAACCAAAGTAGGCAGGTTTATTCTGGAGATCGCATTAGCTAAAGTGAAGGTCTTGCCGGAACCGGTTACGCCTAAAAGAGTCTGATAGCGGTTGCCGGCAAGGATCGAATCCGATAATTGTTTAATTGCCTTGGGCTGGTCGGCGCAGGGTTTAAATTTAGAAACAAGTTTAAATTTACTCATTTGCAGGAGGAATTTGTTTAATCACGCCGCGAAACGCCCCCAGACCGATACCCAGCTTAAATTCAATCGGTATGCGGCGGCTGTCTGCGGTAAAACAAACCACCAAACGCCCGTCTCCTAAAACAAACTTATTCAAGTCGGAAGTCATTACCGCGTCAAAAACTTCCCAACTGCCTTGGTGGCGGATACTTTTTAAATACGGCTTGCCGATCTCCACATCCATTACCCAATTACGCAAACCGTAATAAATATTAATCTTAAATTTTTCACCCGGAACCAGATTAGAAACCCTTAAAAAATAAAAGCTTGATAAGAGATCCTGCGTATCGGGTAGAATTTTATAAGTATCCGGAATCTTTTTTTCCATGGCAATACGGTTGGGAGAAATAATTATAGTCGGCGCCTCTCCCCCTACTTTATATTTAACTTCTCCGCGGCGATGGTCAAAGTCAACCTCTTCTTTATTCACTTTATCTTTAACCTTACGGTATTTTTCAAAACGAACCGGCAGAAAAGTAATTTCATCTATAAAAGTATTAACCGTATAGCGAACATCGTAAAACGCGGAAAAAAATTTATTCGGAAGAGCATCGACGGTAAGCCGGTATAATTTTTTACCTCCCGTATCGATTAATCCGGTTTGCAAAAATATTTTGCCCACCGGAATACCGATCCATTCCATGGAATACTCTAAATTTTCATTTGTATCGAGTGATTTTTTCGGAGCAGAGATAGAAATTTGCCGTGCGGTTTTCTTGCCGCTGAAATTCTGGGCAAATAAAGGCGTGACGAGAATAGACAAAAAAAATACCACAAACAGCTTCTTCATCAGGAAATAAATTCCAAACTGATGTCTTTTGATTCTACGCTATGGGTGAGCGAACCGACAGAGATCATCTCTACTCCGGTTGCGGCTAAACGGCGGATATTTTTTAAACTTACCCCTCCGGATACTTCCAGCTTGGGGTGCGCTGCATTACGGATCACTACGGCCTTCTTAATATCTTCCAAACGCATGTTATCTAACATAATAATATCCGGCTTTTCTTTCAGGGCTTTCCTAAACTGCTCCAGGCTGTTTACTTCTATTTCAATTTTTATATTTTTTATTTTTTCCCTGAGTTTCGCTGCTTGAGTCTTAGCGCCTAAAATGGCCAGATGATTGTCTTTAATCAGCACCATTTCATCCAAATTCATGCGGTGATTAAACCCTCCGCCGCAGCGCACAGCGTATTTTTGCAAAAAACGCAAACCCGGAATAGTCTTGCGTGTATCCAATATCTTTGCTTTATATGGCTTGGCGGCATCAACATATTCTCTGGTTTTTGTAGCAACTCCGGAAAGTAAACTTAAAAAATTAAGCGCTACTCTTTCCGCGCTTAAAATCGGGCTTGCCGGGCCGGAAATTTTCGCCAAAACCTTGCCTCTTTTCACTTTGGCGCCGTCTTTTGCCAAAGCCTGAAATTTAATTGACCTATCCAAAGACTGAAACACTTCTTTGGCCAAATTCATGCCGCAAAGCGTAAAATTATCCTTAGCCAGCAAGACCGCTTTTGCTTTTTTATGTTTGGGAATAGTTAATCTGGTGGTAATATCGCCTTTGCCAATATCTTCTTTTAGCGCCTTCTTAATAATTTCATAATAATTCATTGAGCATTTTCTCCAATCGCCTTAAAGAATCTTTGTATTCTTGAATTGCCTTTTTCTCTTTTTCCACAACCTCCGAAGGAGCGTTTTTAAGAAAATTCTTGTTCCCCAGGGTATTTTCTTTGCTGGCAATTAATTTCTGAAGCTGCAATATTTTCTGATTAATCTTAGCCTTCTCTTTAGTGGCATCAATCAAGCCGCTAAAATGCAAATAGATATCGATATCTTCCACGACGCTGGAAATTGTCGCTTCCGGACGCGCGGCCGTATTTAGCACCTCCAGGCCGCCTAATTTTGCCAAGTTTATAATTAAAGTTGACTGCTCTTTAGCCAGCTGCTGTTTAGCCTTGGAATGAGGATAAAGAGAGATCTTTACCTCTTGGCCGGGGTTA
>JAKAMF010000065.1 GCA_021813045.1 bacterium
ATTCGCTCTGGCTGTCTTTTTCCTTCATTTGCTTGATCAGGCTAGCCTGCTCCTGAATCTGCTTAATCTTATCCTTTAATTCTGCTCCCAGCTGCTCGATCTGCGCTTTATGTTTCTGCAAGGTATCCGACTCCTGCCTTTTTTCTTTTTCTAAACTGGCAAATTGTTCTTTGACCTGGCGCAATTGGCGGGTTAATTCTACGTTCTTGGTAAATTCATCCTGCAGTTCTTTGGCCTTATCAGAATATTTTTTCTCTAGCTCCAGGGCTTCCTGCTTGGTGCGGTTTAAAAATTCGTCGTTTTTACTGATCCAGCCCTCGCGGATCGTCAATTCCGACGTAATCTGCGATTCTTTATGTTTTAATTTATCGTGTTCCGCTCTTAAGGTTTGATTTTCCGATTTAAGCAGGTTAACTTCCGCAGCCAAATCATCGATTTTTTGCAAAAGTACAGTGCTTTTTTCCGCGTTCGGAGCGGCGGGCTGGCTAAACGGCTGGCTTTGCGGAGGCTGACGCTTGACAGGCTGAGTTTTTTTAGGTTTATCTTCCGGCAGGAACGCATAAAGAGCTAAACCCGCTCCAGCCATAAACATCAGGCCGATAAGAAGAATCATTGTTTATCCCTTAACTGGCACATTCCAGATATCTTTGGCGTATTCCCTGATTGTACGGTCACTGGAAAATTTTCCTGATTTTGCCACGTTGGCAATTGATTTTTTTGTCCATTCTTTTTTATCCACAAAAAGCTGCGCGACTTTTTCCTGAGTAGCGCAGTAGCTGTCAAAATCGGCCGTCAAAAAGAACGGATCACAAGTAGTTAAATTATCGGTCAGCGGTTTAAATAAACCGCTGTCGGAAGGCGAAAAGAAATTACTCTGGATTAACTGGATAATTTCTTTAAGTATGGGTGATTTATTGATCGAATCGCTTGGTTGCCAACCACGATAGCGCAAATTCTCAATATCTTTTACCGTCAGCCCAAAAATAAAGATATTTTCCGCGCCGACCGCCTTGGCAATTTCAATATTAGCCCCATCGCAGGTGCCGATAGTTAAAGCGCCGTTAACCATAAACTTCATACAGCCGGTTCCCGAGGCCTCGGTCCCGGCGGTAGAGATCTGCTCGGATAAATCGCTGGCGGGGAATATTTTTTCCGCCAGAGAAACCCGGTAATTTTCCAAAAACACTATTTTAATTTTATCCCTCGTTGCCTTATCTTTATCGATTACATCCGCGATAGAGTTAATAAACTTGATAATCAACTTAGCCATAAAATATCCGGGGGCGGCCTTACCGCTTAAGATAAAGGTACGCCCGACGAAATCGGCCTGCGGATGCCTTTTGATTTTGAGGTATTGCGAAATAATAAAAAGCGCAAAAAGTAACTGGCGCTTATATTCATGAATACGTTTTATCTGCACATCAAACATCGAATGCGGATCGATAGCAATACCGTTTTGGCGGGAAATATAATCGGCCAGAACCAGTTTATTCTGCTCTTTGGCCTGCTGCCACTTCTTGCAAAAATTGGGGTCATTGGCTAAAGGCAGAATTTTTTCTAACTGATAGAGGTCAGTTGTCCATCTGTCACCGATTTTAGAAGTGATTAAAGCTGACTGCCGGTGATTAGCCTTCAAGAGCCATCTGCGCTGGGTAATCCCGTTAGTTTTATTATTAAACCTTTGCGGAAAAAATTCATAAAAGTCTTTAAACAGTTGTGTCTTAATTAAATTGCTATGCAGCTCCGAGACCCCGTTAATAGAATGCGAACCGATAATCGCGATATGCGCCATACGGATTTTCTTCGCATCCCCCTCTTCAAAAATCGACATCCGGCTCAATCGCTGGCTGTCTCCGGGATACCTCAAGGCCACTTCCTCTAAGAAACGACGGTTGATCTCATAAATTATTTCCACGTGCCGCGGTAGAAGCGAAGCAAACAAAGATACCTTCCAGGTCTCCAGCGCCTCCGGCATTACCGTATGGTTGGTATAAGCGAATGTCTTTACCGTAATATCCCAGGCGTCTTCCCAATCCAGGTTTTCCTGGTCAATTAAAATACGCATTAATTCCACGATCGCCAAAGAAGGATGCGTATCATTAAGCTGTATTGCTACCTTATCCGGAAAATACCGGAAATCCTTATTTTCCATTTTAAACCTGCGGATAATATCAGCGATAGATGCGGCAGTGAAAAAATACTCTTGCTTTAAGCGTAGCTCCCTGCCCTGGCTTGAGGCATCGTTAGGATAAAGCACCTTAGAGATATTTTCCGAAAATACCTTATGATAAACCGCGCCTTCATAATCTCCGTCATTAAAAAAGGTAAAATCAAATTCCTCGCTGGCCCGGGCGGACCAAAGACGCAAAGTATTAACAATGCCGTTTTTATAACCGACTACCGGCATATCATAGGGCATCGCCAGAACATCTTCTGTATCTACCCACTTCACGCGCAGTTTACCGCTGGCGTCATTAAACATATAAGTATGTCCGTGAAAATGCACTTTTACCGTATATTCCGGCCGGGCGAATTCCCAAGGGTTGCCTTTAGACAGCCATTCATCGGGATATTCTACCTGATAACCATTAACAATCTGCTGATTAAATATCCCGTAATCATACCGGATACCGTAGCCATGCGCGGGTATGCCTAAAGTAGCCAAAGAATCTAAAAAACAGGCAGCCAGCCGGCCTAAACCGCCATTACCTAAACCAGCGTCTGTTTCGCATTCTCTGAGTGTGTCTAAATCAAAACCCATCCCCTGCAAGGCTTGCCTGGTTTGATCCCAAACGCCTAAATTAATAATGTTATTGCCGAGCATCCTGCCGATCAAAAACTCCAGCGAAAAATAATAAACCCGCTTAAGGTTTTTATTATGGTAGGCTTGCTGGGTAATCATCCAACGCTCGATCAAACGGTCCCTGATTGCAATAGCCAAGGCAAGAAAATTATCGTACATCGTGGCAGTATACTGATCTTTGGCGAGAAGATACTCGCGATTAGCCAAAAATGAGCGTTCGATCCCCTTCTTGCTCATATCCTTGTGCATGCCGATCCAATTTCTGCTATTCGCCTGGGCTTTATTCACTTCGCTTCTCCTGTTTTTTAATTGCTCCACATTGAAAGGTGGGCCCCGTCATTAAACCATAAGTTTATATTCTTAGCATTTTCCTGCCGATAAGTAATCCTCACTGTGCATCCGGCGACTAAAATATCATCCGGCTGTCCATAGTCAGCGCGAATTGTTTCCATGCTCGTTCCGATGCCGACTTTACCAGAGCGCAGGTCGCTGGCCAAGGAGCTTTTTAAAGCGCTGCTTGAAGGCTTGGCCGGCTTTGCTAATGCCGATTTAACATCAACGCAATTATTCACTCCGGCGCAACCACAAAACAAAAATAAACAACCCAATAAGACAAAAAGCCTCTTCATCGCTCCCCTCCTATTGTTTATTTAAAAACGTATCCGCAATACCTTGAATAATGTCCTTTACCGAAGCTTTAAATTTAAATTTCGGGTTTTTTAATGTCCCGCTGATCCCGATCGAACCGAAACGCGAAGCATTACTAAGTATTGCCGTAGTGACATCCTTTACCGTCCCGGTCAGCGGAGCGTCCTGGGAAACTTCTACATTTAATTCGGCATCAACCGTGCTATCAAACCCGATCCTCGCCCGGCCTTTCATTAAACAAACCGGGCTTTCTAACAGAATATTATCACTGGAGATATTTTTATCGGCGATAGCAAAACTACAGCTGCCATCGCTAAAAACAATATCCTTGAAATCGCGCGAAAAAAGCAAAACACCCATGCCTTTAAATAAGTCCAATTCCCAAAGCGAACCCTTAGTCACTAATACTTTCCCCGAGCCGGCCATTTTAGCCAAGTCATCGGAAATCCCGCTTAGTTTCATATCCCCGGAAAGCTGGCCGGAAATCTTTTTTTCTTTCATTGCCGAATCCTGGATCAATTTAGCAAGATCCACATTCTGCGCGGATAAATCCAGCCAATAAGGCATGCTTTTATTTTTTAAATTTACCGTAGCCTTAGCATTAATTGTACCGCCATAAAATAAAAAATGCAAACTTTCCATATCAGCTACCGCGTTAGTAAATAAAACATCGGCCAAAAAATCATTCAACCGCAATCCGTATAAAGAAACATAGGTACTGGACAACTTGGCTTTAATATCGCAATTTTTAATATCTTTTATATTTCCCTTAAGCTGGCCTTGTATATTTACTAGCCCCTTTGGCGCCAAATCGCCAATTTTAACTTTCATCTTTTTTAATTGCTGGGCCAGCTCATTAAGCTCTAGATTGATCTTGCCATAAATATCTGCCAGCGGTTGATCCGGGTCGGTCAGATCAGCTTTTCCTAAAAAAGAAAAATCTGAATTAAGATATTTGCCTCCTAAGCGCGAAAAATTTATCACCTGCGAATTAATCTTAAAAGAGGTATCCAGCTCGAGGTCGCGGGAAAACAGCTCCAGGTCAACCTGCGGAGACGCAAATGATTGCAGCGAACCATTAGTTTTATAATCGGCATCCCAAAGATTAAAGCTTAAATTATTCCAGGATATTTTTTCCGCGGTAAAATTAATATTACCCACGATAGAATTAATTTTAGTTTTATTTTTTGCAAAATAGGCCTCGGCACCGGATAAAGCTAAGTTCCCTTCAATTTTTACCGGCTGATTAGGCTGAAAATTATCTTCAATTCTCAAACGCAAGGCGCCATCTCCTGAGATATCACAGGGCAGTTTAACCTTAAAATTATTTACCGCTATTTTTTGGATAGCTTCCAACGCCGGCTGAGCGGATAGGTCAAGAGATAAAAAAGGACTCTTAAAATTAAGTAAAGTGATTTTGGCCTTAAAAGGTATTTGCGAATAAAACGCCTCCAGATTATCGGCAAAGACGCCTTCATTGTTAAAACGGATACTGCCAAAAATTTTATCCACTTGGCCAAGGTCATTAGGCAGGCCGTAAAGGAAACCTTCCGAGATTTCAGTTTTTCCGGAAAAATCGCAGTGCTTTTGATTAAAGCCGTATTTCAGATTGACCTTGCTGGTTGAATTCAGAATAAACAACAGCTTATCGCGGGAAATCGATAAACCGCTGGTTGATAAAGTAAAATCGCTAGAAACAACCTGATCCTTATAAGTTAAACTGCCTAGATAATCGATCTTCCCCTTACCGAAAACTACGCCCAAACCGTTAAGATACGGCTCGAATTCCGCAGGAACAAAATCTTTCAACCCTATTTTCGCGGAGAGCTCCTGTGAACTGATGTTGTACTCTCCCTGCCCGGCAAGTTTCATCGGTAATTTGGCCGGGATCTGGCCGGAAAAAACAAACTTAACCCTTGCCGGTAAAGACAAAGATAAATTTACTTTTAAAGACTGAATTTCTTTAGTGAAAACCGGGTTGATCGTATCGTCCTGAAAACTCACCTTCGCCCCGGATACACTTACTCCATAAACAATAAGGTTATATCTACTTTGTACTCCGGCCGCGGGTTTTTTTCCGGTAAACGGCTTCATTACATTAAAGGTATTATCCATCCGCCGCTCTAAAAATAAAGACGGAGAAACTATATTGATGCGGGGAATAATGACCTGCCTTTTAACCAGCGGGAAGAATAAAAAAGTGCAGTTTACTTCTTTGATCGAAAGGATTACTTTTTTATTATCGTAAAGATTGAAATTCCTGACCACCAGCCCTTTAAAAATGCTTATCTTTACCTCATCACAAGAGACTTTTTTACCGGTCAGCTCCTGTGCGCTATTGATAATCAACGATTTTATTTTAACCGGAAAAACAACTTTATTTAAATAAAATACGGCTGACCAAATAAGCAAAAATAAAATACACAAGACAATCAATATTTTTTTTAGCATACTGATTTTAGTTGCTGTTTAATTCTTTGTTAACCGCTTCGCTGATTCTCCAATACCATCCGCGGTTATCCCAGCTCTGGGCGTAACTTAAATTATCCCTGACAAAATTAAAATACATTTTGGACTTTTCTAATTCTTTCTGCCGCAAATAAGACAAACCGGCAATGTAATAACATGTCCCCACATCATTCAACGCCCAGTACTTAGCGGCATCTTTTTTCTTCGGCAGGGCCTTTAATGACTCCTGCTGTTTAAGGGCCTGTTCTTTATAAAGTTCGATGCACCGGTCGGCATAAATAACTGCCAGGTTATAATTATTCTCCCGCAGCTGATTCCAGGCCTTAACCGTCAAATAAGCGCTGGAGGCATCGCCATAATCAACGCCGATACGCATGGCATCAAGCATATTTTTAGCGCCTTCGGCGACATTCCAATACCAGCCGCGCGGATCCCAGGCCATAGCATAGCTATAATTTTCAACGATATCGGTAAAAACATTTTGGGCCAATTCAAGCTTACCGGTATTCATATAGATCTTACCTTTAATGAACTTAGCCGTTGCCACATCATTCAACGCCCAATAATCATTTATCTTATCCGGCGGGATCGCTTGTGTTAGGGATGCCTGGTCTTTTTTTGCCCGCAGATCAAAAATAGCAATACATTTATCCGCGCTGGACATCGCCTTGTCATAATCCTGCTGGCTATAGGCCTGCCAGGCATCGCGCATCAAAGTCACATTAGTGACCTCATTCTTAGGCAGATTAACATCCTCCGCGCTTTGGGCGCAGGCGAACCGTCCGGCAATAAAGACTAACCCTAAAATAATTATGATTTTTTTCATATTTTCTGTCTCGTTTTATTAAATCCGGTCTACTATTTTTAAAAATCCCTCTACCACAAGAG
>JAKAMF010000066.1 GCA_021813045.1 bacterium
ATCTTAAATAACGACACGCAAGCCGTTAAGCACCCGGTTTTAAAAAAATTATATGATTTTTCAGAAAAAGCGTTTATTTCCTGGGAGGATTTTTATTCCCGCTGCCTGGGTTGGAGCCTGCGGCATAAAAAAATTATTGTCGGCGGGTTTACGATCGCTTTTGTTTTAAGTTTATTTCTGGTGCGTTTTGTCGGCAACGAATTTATCCCCGAAGAAGACACCGGCGACTTGCGGATTACCGTGAATCTGCCGATCGGCACGCGGGTGGAAGAGACCGATAAAGTGGCGGCTAAGATCGAAGAGATTTTTAAGGCGGAGGTTCCGGAGAAAAGATATTTTTATACCCGTAGCGGTCAGACCAGCGGCATGGCGCGGGTAATGGGCGGTGTTTCCGGATCGCACGTAATTACCTGCGGGGTAAAATTAATTCCTAAAACCCAGAGGAAACGTTCGGTTGGACAGGTCGCGCAGGCCTTGCGTGCTAAAATCAAAAGAATCCCCGGCGTGATCAAGACTGATTTATCTACCGGCAATCCCCTGGGCAGAATGATCACCGGCGCCGGTGGGAAAGCTATACAGGTAGAGATTATCGGTAATTCCTTTGCGGAGACTGATGCCTTGGCGGAAAAAATCAAGGCGGTTATGGAAAAAGTCCCCGGAACGGTAGATGTGACCATCTCCCGCGAGGCTAACCGGCCGGAATTATTGATCCAGCCGGACCGCCAGAAATTGGCTGCGCTGGGGTTAAATATGGATACGGTATCGGATACCCTGAAAGCGTTTATCGAGGGTTCAACTGCGACCAAATACCGCGAAAAAGGCAAGACCTATGATATTTATGTTCGGCTGGAGGATTCTTCGCGTTCAAAATTAGAGGATATTCAAAATTTGCCGTTGATCGTGCCTTTGCCAGAAGAGAACTCACTGGTAAATCTGGCGTCCTTGACCGGCGCCAGCCGTAAGCAGGTTTTGCTTTCTAATGTAGCAAAGATCAGCGAAACCGTTAGTCCTTTATCTATCGAGCGCAAGAACCGCGAGCGGGTAGTGAGAGTAGAGTGCAATACTTTTGGCCGTTCTTCCGGGAAAATTGTGGAAGATTTAAAACGCGAATTTGCCAAAATTACTCTGCCGCAGGATGTCCAGCTTAATTTCGGCGGAGAAGCGGAAGAGCAGAAAAAGGCGTTTATCGATTTGACGCTTTTGCTGGTCCTGGGTATTGTCCTGGTTTATATGGTTATGGCTGCTCAATTTGAGTCGCTCCTGGATCCTTTTATTATTATGTTTGCTATTCCTTTTACTTTTATCGGTGTAATTTGGGGTTTTATTTTTACCGGGACAACGTTAAGTATTATTACTTTCTTGGGCGTGGTTATGCTCATGGGCATAGTTGTGAATAATGCTATTGTTTTAATCAGCTATATCGCTATCCTGCGCGCCCGCGGCTTGGGTATGTATGAAGCAGTCACCGCTGCCGGCAAAGACCGGTTGCGGCCGATTTTAATGACCACGATTACTACGCTTGCCGGGCTCTTGCCTTTGGCGCTCTCTAATGGCGAGGGTTCAGAAGTTTGGCAGCCGCTGGGAGTTGCTATGCTCGGCGGGCTCACGGTTTCAACCTTGATTACTTTGTTATTTGTCCCGACGATGTACGCTATATTTCATAAAAAATCCGCCAACAAGGAAATCAAAAATGCTTAAAATGGTGATGATTGTTTATAATGAAGCCTTGGATTTGGAAATAATGGAAATCCTGGAATTCTGCCAGGCGCGCAATTACACCAAGCATATGGGCGTTTATGGCAGGGGAGGCTCTTCCGGCACGCATTTAGGAAATGATATCTGGCCGGGAAAGAATAATATTTTATATGTTGCCTGTCCACAGGATCAGGCGCGGATGATTCTCTCGCAAGTAAAAAAGCTGAGAGAAAAATTCAGCCGCGAAGGAATTAAGGGTTTTATTTTACCGCTTGAAGAAACCACTTAATCGTAGTAAGATAGCAGATTATGAAAAGCTTGGTAGTTTACTATTCCCATTTCGGCAATACCGCTTATGTCGCTTCCCGGCTGCAAGAGGCCTTAGCAGCTAAGGGTAGCGCGGATATTTTTGCCCTGGAATACGCAGACAAAAAGAAAAGCCTGGCCCGCCAGTTCTTATACCGCACGTTTCCTTCTTTGGTAAATCTGGCGCCAATCCCCGCAGACCTTAAGGAATATGATGTATTATGTTTGGGGATTCCGGTAATCCTGGGCAGCCCTGCGCCGGCCTTTCAGAAGTACCTTAATATCTGCACTAACCTTTATAATAAGAAGATAATCTGTTGTTATGTCTACGGCATAGAAAGAGACGCCCGCAATTATGCCAAGCAGATCGAGAAAATGCTCACCCCCAAAATCAACCAGCCGATAATCAACATCTTTATTCATTGGGGCAATGTGCATATTGAAGGCTTTATAACTCAGGCGATTAACGAAGCGATCGCCAAGCTTGGCTAGCTCTTACCTATATATAGGCAGTTTCAATCTTATTTTACCTAACTCTATTATTCTCGCCGGGTTTTAATTCTTTTAAAAAATTGCTTGACAACGGGTTCCCATTAAATATAATATATTTTAATTGAAATAGTAAAATTTTACTATATAGAGAAAGAGCAGAAAATGAATTGGGAACCCAAGACCGAAGAAAGGTTCAAAGCGGTAATTGCTAAGTTGCCGATTTTTCACCGGCATATCGCAGAAAATGCCGTAGTATCTAAGGCTAAAGAGAACGCCAAGGCCAGAAATTCTGAATTGGTTGAAGAAAAAGACGTGATTGCCGCGTTTTTCTCGGATGTGCCCAGCCCTTTCTACAGCATGATGATCCGGCTTTTAGACCAGTCCGGCTTTGACTATAAAAAATACGGATTTCCCAAAAACGGAAAATGAAAATCGCGGTTATTGGCGCCGGCGCCATTGGAAATTTAGTTGCCGGCTATTTAAAGATTAAGGGCGAAGACGTTACGCTGGTTGGTAATGCCGATTCTCTTCGGGCAGTTAAAGAAAACGGCTTGGTAATTTCCGGGGCCCGGGGCGATTTTGAAATTAATATTGATATTGTCAGCCGCTTGTCCGAAGATTGCGATTTAGCGGTTTTGGCGGTTAAGACTCAGGATTTGGAAAAGGCAATTCAGGATAATTTACAGTTTTTAAAAAACGCCGCCGTAGTCACCACGCAAAACGGGGTGGCTTGCGATGAAATTGCCGCTGGTTATTTGCCTAAAGAGCAGATTATCTCCAGCATAGTTATGTTTGGCGCCACTTATTTAGACGCCGGGCATGTCGTGCATAATTTTGACGGCAACTGGATTTTGGGTAGCGTCTTTGGCGCGAATAACCGTTTGCCGACGATCAGCCATGTTTTAAAAGAAGCATTCCCGGTGGTGATCAGTGATGATATCCAGGGGATGAAATATTTGAAAATTTTCGTTAATGCCAATAATTGTATCGCGGCGATTTTAGGCAAAAGCATGCAAGAGGCGTTCAGCGACCCGCAGGTCAGCCGGATCAGCATCGCGATCTGGAAAGAGGGCCTGCAGATAATCAGAAAGGCGGGGATTAAACTGGTTTCCCTGCCGGATTTTCCCTTGGAACGCTTGGAAAAATTAACTGCTTTGCCTTTAGATGAAGCGGCAAAAATATTTTCCGGCATTATGCTGAATTTAAGCAAGGAGCCTTTATACGGCTCGATCTTGCAGAGTATAAAGCGCGGCCGGCAATCGGAAATCGATTATATTAACGGCGAGTTTGTGCGTTTAGCAGGCGAAAACAAAATTTCCGCTGCCTTAAACGAAAAATTAGTTTCGCTGGTGCATGAAGTAGAAAAGAATCGCAAGTTTTTTAGTAAAGAAGAGTTGATCAACGCCACAAAAGGATTATTTTAATGGTTGATACTCCGTTTCCTAAATTAAAATTGACCGTTACCAATGTCTTCGGCCTTTGTTATCATGGCTATAAGATCGGCGACGAACTGATTCTGGATGATTTTACTCATCCACCGCAGCATTTTTGTCTGGGGCTGGCGCATGCGCTTTTCCCGGTAATTTACGCGTTAAGTTTCGGCGCGATGTTCCCCTTCCGCGATAACCAGCGTTCGCTTTTGGTTACCTGCCCGGACGGTGGAAAGCTGGAATTTAAAGCCGAGATTTTGGATAAAGAAGGTAAGGTACAAGTAATTCCTAAAGACCCCAATTTTAAAGGTCCGAATCCGAAAAAGATGCTGATTGAAGTGGTGCAGGCAAAAGGTAAATGTACCTTTGGTTATAAAGTCGGCGATAAGTGGGAAACTACCGGTTTAAAATGCATACCCGGATTTTGCGGGGCGGCTTTTCATACCGCGTTCCCCGCGCTTTTTGCCTTAAATTTTGGGGCCAAGTTTTTCTTTATGCCTAACCCCGATTCAATCGACACAGTCACCTGCCCGGACGGCGGGAATATTGTTTTTAAAGTAACCAGGGTGGAAGAATGAAAAAGCGCAGAGTAGTGATTACCGGAGTAGGAGTAGTTTCTCCCAACGGTATCGGCAAGGAAAATGTTTGGAAAGCGATGGTCTCCGGCAAGTCCGGGGTCAAGCGCGTGGATAGTTTTGATGTTTCGATCTTTAATACGCAGATCGCCGCGGAGTGCCGCGAGTTTGACCCGTTTAAGCTGGGGCTGACCCACGAAGAAGCGGTGCGCATGGACCGCTACGTACAATTCGGTGTGGTAGCCGGGGATATGGCAGTTAAAGACAGTGGCCTGAATTTTTCTAAAGAAGACCCGGAACGCGTAGGCGTCTGTTTGGCCAACGCCATCTGCGGCACCAAATATATGGAAGAAGAATTCGTTATGGTCACCGATAACGGCACTAAGCCGATCGATCCTTCAAAGGCGCGCAAGGATCTTTATGACGCGGCGATGTTTAATACCCCTTCGATCGAACTTTCCAGCCGCTATAAATTAAAAGGAAGCTGCAGCACGCTTTCTACCGGCTGCACTGCCGGCACCGACACCATGGGCTTTGCCTTAGAGACAATCCAGGACGGCGAACAGGATATCATGATCGCCGGCGCCGCGGAAGCGCCGATCACACCGATTACTTTCGGCGCGTTTGATGTGGTCAATGTTTTATCGACTTTAAATAGCGAGCCGGAAAAGGCCTCGCGTCCGTTTGATAATAAACGCAATGGTTTTGTGCTTTCTGAAGGCGCAGGGATATTGATTATGGAAGAATTAAATCACGCGCTTGGCCGTAACGCGCGGATCTATTGCGAGGTAATGGGATTCGGCACCAGCTGTAATGCCTTTCATATGACCGATCTGCCCGGTGACGGCACTGCCATGGCCAAATGCATTGAGCTGGCGTTGATCGACGCGGAGATGAAGCCGCGAGAAATCGATTATATCAACGCGCATGGTTCATCTACGCGCATGAACGATATTTTTGAAACCGGTGCTTACAAAATGATCTTCGGCGATTATGCCTACAAGCTTCCCGCCAGTTCTTTAAAGTCAATGATCGGCCATCCTTTGGCCGCGTCTAACGCCTTGGAGCTGACGGTTTGCTGCCAGATTTTTGAAAAGAACCTGCTGCCGCCGACGATCAATCAGGAAGAGAAAGATCCGCTTTGCGATTTGGATTATGTCCCCAATGTCGCGCGTTCCCAAAAGGTCAACGCAATTATGAAAACCTCAAGCGGATTCTCCGGCATACATTCTTCGTTGATTTTAAAACGTCTGGAGTTATAAATGGAAAAAATCGCAGTTACCGGTATTGGTATAGTCGCGCCCTCCGGAGTAGGCAAGCGCCAATTTTGGGCGAATGTTAAATCCGGCCGTTCCTTTGTCAAAGAGATCACTCGTTTTGACGCCTCAAAATACCCTTCGCACATTGCCGGCCAGATCGACGATTTGGAAAAATACACCCATGTTTCCGAGCGGCTTTTAAAAAAGATTGATACCTTTTCGCACATGGCCTTGATCGCCTCGGAAATGGCCTTGCAGGACGCCGGGATTGACATTAAAAAAGAAGACCCGAATTTAGTCGGCATATTTTTAGGCAATGCGATCGGCGGCTGGCTTTACGCGGAAACCGAACTGCGCGATTTATACATTGAAGGCAGGGAGGGCGTTTCGCCTTACATGGCCTCGGCCTGGTTTCCCGCCGCGCCGCAAGGCCAGGTTTCGATTTATTACGGGATCAAGGGTTTTAGTAAGACCGTGGTAGCTGACCGCGCCGGATCATTGATGGCGATCGGCTATGGCCGCAAAACTTTGAGTAAAAATAAATTAAATTTGATTTTAGGCGGCGGCATGGAAGCGCCGGTTACGCCTTACGCGCTTTTATGCTGCAATACTTACGGCGGGTTATCGGAAGATAACGCTCATCCGGAAAGCGCCTACCGGCCGTTTGATAAAAAACGCAGCGGGTTTGTCATTGGCGAAGGCGCCGGGATCATGGCTATGGAAAATATTGCCCGCGCAAAATCGCGCAACGCTAATATCCTGGCTTTAATTTCCGGTTATGGCACAAATTGTGACGGAGTAGATAGGATTAATCCTGATCCATCCGGCGAGCAATTGGCTAAGGCGATTAAAATGGCTTTGCTGGATGCCAAAGTTAACCCGGAAGAAATTGATTATATCAGTTTAGACGGAGCGGCGATCGATATCTGGGATAAGAGCGAGGTCAGCGCGATAAAATCGGTTTTTGGCGCCCGCGCCAAAGATATTCCGGCGAGCTGTCCTAAATCAATGTTCGGAAATCTGCTGGGGGCCAGTGGTGCGGTGGATAT
>JAKAMF010000004.1 GCA_021813045.1 bacterium
CACTGACTTTAACCCCTTTTTCGCGCAGGATCTTTGCGCCTTTGCCGTTATTCAAGGGGTTAGGATCAAGCATGCCGATAAAGACCTCTTTGACTCCGCTTTTAATAATCCGGTTGACGCAAGGCGGAGTGCGGCCAAAATGCGAACACGGCTCTAGAGTCACGTAAAGCGAGCCGCCGCGCGCTTTTTTCTGCGCCTGATCCAAGGCAACGATTTCCGCATGGGCCAGGCCGGCTTTTTTATGATAGCCCCTGCCGACAACTTTATTATTCTTTACCACCAGCGCCCCAACCAAAGGATTCGGACTAGTCTTATATCTGGCTTTTAAGGCCAATTTCATCGCCAGGCGCATATAATATTCGTGCTTATCCATAGTTAATTTCGAAATCCGAATATCTAATCTCGAAACAAATTTTAATTTTCAAAATTCGAAATTCGAATTTGTTTCGTATTTCGGATTTAGGATTTCGTATTTTTAAATTTTGCCTCTTTTAACTTTTCTACCAATTCATAAGGGATTTTTACTACTCCCAATTTTGTATTCGGTTTAGCTGCGCCGTGAAAATCAGATCCGCCGGTTAGTAAGAGCTGAAATTTTTTAGCTAATTTTAAATAGTGGCTGGTCATGGCTGGCGCGTGCTCGGAATAATAAACCTCCAACCCCATTAACCCCAAATCAACTAGCCGGGGAATCATCTCATCATCGCCCAAAGTATAAGGATGCGCTAAAACCGGAATTCCGCCGGCAGCTTTGATCAAATTAATCCCCTCTTGCGGAGAAAGCCGGAATCCCGCCACATAAGCCGGGCCTTTGTCGCCGATATATTTATGAAAAGCTTCATAAATGGAAGAAACCAGCCCCTCCGCTGCCATAGCGCGGGCAATGTGCAAGCGGCCGGGTGAGCCCTTCTGGCTAATCTTAAATACCGCTTCCGGCTCCAAGTCCAATCCCAGCTTTTTTAATTTGAGCGTAATCTTATGAATACGCTCAATACGGTTTTTATTCAGAATGATTAACTGTTCTTTTAATCTTTGATTTTGATAATCGATCAGATACCCTAAGAGGTGTATTTCGCGGCCATGATTTTCTACGGTGAGCTCAATTCCCGGCAGGACTTCCACTCCCTGTTCCCGGCCCGCCTGGCAAGACGGTTCAATGCCGAAAATAGTATCGTGGTCGACTACAGCAATAGCAGATAAGTTAACTTCTTTTGCCTGCTTGACTAATTCAGAAGGAGAAAATGTGCCGTCAGAAAAAGTTGTGTGCAGATGCAAATCGGCAAAACGCATTATTTTTTTTCGGATTTAATCTTATCCAGTATGCCGTTGACAAATTTGCCGGCTTCCGGGCAAGAAAACTTCTTGGCTAATTCAACTGCTTCGTTAATCGCTACTTTAGGCGGGATGTCCGAACGGAATAAAAGCTCATAGCAGCCCAGGCGCAAGACATTGCGGTCAATTACTGCCATACGCTCTAATTTCCAATTTACCGCGCAATCAGAAATCCTTTGATCAATCTCCACCAAGGCCCCGGCCGTGCCGCAGGCCAGCTGCTCGGCGAACTCCTTAACCTCCTCGCCGGTTTCATCTGCAAGATTAGCCCAAAAATTTTTTAATAAATCCTCGCATTTCTCTCCGGTGATATCCACCTGGTAGAGAATTTGCAAGGCGTATTCCCTGGATTGAGTTCGCTTCCTCATGGTTATTTTATTCTATCAAATAAATTCGCCATTTCAATAGCGCTAACGGCCGCGTCCGCGCCCTTATTGCCGTCTTTAGTTCCCGCGCGCTCAATTGCCTGTTCAATAGTGTCCGCGGTAATCACGCCGAAAATCACCGGAATGGAGCTATCCTGAGAAACTTTCGCTACGCCCTTAGAAACTTCCGCAGCAATGTAATCAAAATGCGGAGTCGAACCGCGGATTACCGTGCCTAAACAAATTAAAGCGTCGTATTCTTTGGTCTTGGCTATTTTCTGCGCGGCGGCCGGAATTTCAAATGCCCCCGGCACCCAGGCAAGAGCCAAATCTTTTTCATCAGCCCCGTGCCTGACTAAAGCGTCAGTGCAGCCGGAAATTAATTCCTTGGTGATAAAATCATTGAAGCGCGAAGCAATAATTGCGAACTTCTTACCCTTAGCGATTAAGTTCCCTTCCAGTACCTTTACCATTTTACCTCCTTGCGCAGTAAGCGCACACCGGCCTATCCTTTAAGGCCGGGTGCCGTTTAGATTTTTAACTGGTGTCCTAATTTCTCTTTCTTGGTTTTTAAATAATTATAACTCTCCGGGCTTGACTCAACTTCCAGCGCCACCCGCTGTACGACTTTTAATCCATAGCCCTCTAACCCAACAATCTTACGCGGGTTATTCGTCAAAAGCCGGATACGCTTTACGCCTAAATCCTCCAAAATCTGCGCGCCAATGCCATAATCCCTTAAATCAGGTTTATAGCCAAGCGCCTCATTGGCCTCTACGGTATCCATTCCCTGATCCTGCAGGCCATAAGCGCGAATTTTATCAATGATCCCGATCCCGCGGCCTTCCTGGTTCATGTAAAGAACAATCCCCCTCTTTTCTTCGGCAATCAAGCGCATAGCTTTATCCAGCTGCCTGCCGCAATCACAGCGCAAAGAACCAAAAACATCCCCGGTCAGACATTCTGAATGCACGCGAACTAAACAATCCTGTCCGTTAACTTCACCCATAACTAAAGCAATATGAATCTGATTATTGGTTAAATCGCGGTAAGGCATAATTTTAAAATTTCCGTATTTAGTCGGCAGGTTTGCCTGAGAAAGCCTTTCCACTAATTTTTCCGAACAGCGGCGGTATTTAATCAGGTCTGCGATGGAACAAATCTTTAATTTATGTATTTTGGCAAAATCTAATAACTGCGCCAGCCGCGACATTGAGCCGTCTTCATTCATGATTTCGCAAATCACGCCAGCCGGATACAGGCCGGCCAGCTTTGCCATATCCACGCTGGCCTCCGTATGCCCTGCCCTAACCAATACCCCGCCCTTGCGCGCTTTTAAAGGAAAGATGTGCCCGGGGCGGGCCAAATCCTGCGGTTGCGATTTCGGGTTAAGTAAAACTTCAATCGTACGCGCCCGGTCATAAGCAGAAATTCCCGTAGTAATCCCGCTAGCGGCATCTACAGAAATAACCCAGGCGGTAGAAAACGGGTCAGCCCCTTTTACCGCAGACATTTCCGGCAGGCCCAGGTCGCTTAAGCGCTCCTCTTCCATCGGCACGCAGATCAGCCCGCGGCCGAATTTAGCCATAAAATTAATATCTTCCGGCTTAGTAAAAGCGGCTGCCATGACCAGATCGCCTTCATTTTCACGGTCTTCGTCATCAACCACAATGACCATTTTACCTTTTTTTAAATCTTCTAATATTTCAGGTATACTGTTAAACATGCGCCTCCTAAAAAACAAAATGCCCGAAAAGATGATCTTCGGGCAATGCAAAACTCAATCTTCTCCCATCTGGACTTTAGCCATCGGCCCCGGAATTTAACCGGATCATGCCCGGCATGCTTGATGCCGGACTTGCGGGCTTTACCGCCGGTTGAGGATTTTCGCCTCACCCCGAAGATTAATTATGATTAGTATAACACAAAAACTTGGGTTGTCAAGACAGTTTAATTGGGCTATAATTACAATTATGCTAACTAAGCTTATTGCTCAAACCCATCGTTCATTAATTAAAAATAAGCTGCGCATTGCCGTGGCAGAATCCTGCACCGGCGGCCTGCTTTCCGCAGCGCTAACCAGCCTATCCGGAAGCTCGCAATATTTTATTTCTGGCATTGTCACCTACCATAATTCGGCAAAAACCAAACTTCTCAATATCCCCCAACAGTTAATTGCCAGGCACGGTGCGGTTTCCGGAATTGTCGCCCAAAAAATGGCGCAAAACGCGGCAAAGCTAGCTAAAACTGATTTGGGCGTTGGCATTACCGGTATTGCCGGCCCCACCGGCGGCACCAAGGCCAAACCGGTTGGCACAGTCTTCATCGCGGTCGCCGCTAAAAACAAAACTATCTGCAAAAGATTTAATTTCAAAAAAAGCCGTTCATCAATTCGCAAACAGGCAGTAATAGCAGCATTAAAAATTATAAAAATATTAGCAGCGGGTCCTGTCGGCTGCTAATTTTAAATACGACTTAGCTTAAAGTATATTTTAGCTTTTGCGCTAAGCGAACATAAGAAAATTCCGCCAATTAGTATTTTAAGCTTGGTCGGCAAGGATTTGCGACGAAGCAAAGGTCAGGCGCTTTTTTGGCCTGCCTTTGCGAGGAGCAAGCCGTAGCCGACGGCCAGGAATTTTCAGTGAGCGTGCGCAAAAGCTAAAAATAAATATAAAACTACATGAGAACTTTTATAGCCATTGAACTACCGCAAGAAATTAAGTCGCAGCTCGCTAAAATTCAAAAGCAGCTCTCCGCTTCCGGAGCCGATGCCAAATGGGTTGAGCCGGAGAATATTCACCTGACGCTGAAATTTCTCGGCGAAATTAATCCGGAACAACAAAATCAAATTATTGCCATACTCAAAGAAATCGGCGCTAAGCACAGCGAATTTTTCGCGCAAATCACGAGCGTTGGCGCTTTTCCAAAATTAGATTATCCGCGTATAATCTGGGCGGGAATTGATCAAGGGAATAAAGAAATTAAGGCGATTGCCCAAAAACTGGAAGAAGAATTAGAAAAAATCGGCATCCCCAAAGAAGGCCGTGAATTTGCTTCACACATTACTATTGCCAGAGTGCGTTCGGGGAAAAACCGGATTGAATTAGTCAAGGCCTTAAATAATTTACCGGGAAAATTAGAGGTTGCGGAATTTAAAGTAGAAAAAATCAGTTTATTCAAAAGCACGCTTACGTCTAGCGGGCCGCTTTACCAGCCGCTTCAAGAGATTATCCTGCAAACCGCCTGAAGCACTAAATTCGTATAAATCCCGGCGACCAAGTCATCGGCCATGATCCCCAGGGCGCCGTGCCTATTTTGCAGCCCCGTAGCCGGAAACGGCTTAATCGTATCTAAAAGCCGGAAGATGAAAAATCCCATTACCACTAAGCGCCAATCGTGCGGTAAAAAAGCTAAACTCACCAGCATGCCCGCGACTTCATCAATTACCACATATTTGGGGTCTTTTCTGCCAAAAGCCTCTTCCGCCTTACCGCAAAAAATAAACCCCAGCCCGATTACCGCTAAAAGCGTTCCTATATATAGGTAAGACGAATTTCTGACAAAAAAATAAATGATCAGTCCGGCAGCGCTGCCAAAAGTGCCGGGGATAAACGGCAGGCAGCCTACGTAAAAAAAGGTAGTAATCAGTTTAACCATTATTTAGAGACGGGTAATTACCTTGCGATTTTCCCAAAGGTAAGAAATGCCGGAATACAAGGTAAGCGCAACAGTAATAAACATCAGTACAGAAATACTGCTGCGGAAAAAACCTTCCCACTTAGGGTTCCAGGTAGAAAAAGTGAGGATCGCTTCTTTTAAAACAATAAACCCCAGGATCAAGAATATTACCGACATCTGGGAAAATGTTTTGTGTTTCCCTGCGCGGGCGGCAGAAAGAACCTTGCCTTTATTTAAAGCAAACAGCCGCAGCGAAGTAATCAATATTTCGCGCGACATAATCAAGACAAACATCCAGGCTTCAATCAACTGCATCTGTACGAAAGCGCTGAAAGCCGCCAGCACCAAGATCTTGTCGGCAATCGGATCCATCAGCTTGCCGAAGTCAGTGGACATGTTCATTTTTTTCGCCAGCATCCCGTCAAAATAATCAGAAAGCGCAGCGACAATAAAAGTTAACAAAGCCGCCAGCTTAAACCAAAACCCCTGGCAAAAAATAAAGAACATAAAAACAAAAGTAAGGACAATCCGTGAAACCGTTAAACGATTGGCTAAATTCATTGTATTTCTCCCACTAAATCATATTCTAAAGTATCAACTATTTTTACCTTTACAAAATCTCCCGGCGAAAGCTTCCTGGGAGACCTTACATAAACGCTGCCGTCAACTTCCGGGGCGTCAAACTGGCTGCGGCCTAAATAATGGCCCGGCTCTTCTTTCTGATCAATTAAAACTTCCAGCGTTTTGCCCAAAAAGTTCTGGTTAACCTGGCTGGAAATTTCTTTTTGCAGCGACATTACCCGGTTAAAACGTTCTTGCTTTATTTTTTCCGGGATCTGTCCGCTTAAATTGTAAGCCGCGGTGCCCTCTTCCGCTGAATAAGTAAACGCGCCCAGCCGCTCGAATTTAACTTCCCGCATAAAATCTAAAAGCTCTGTAAAATCTTTTTCGCTTTCCGAGGGAAAGCCGACAATCAGCGAAGTGCGGATTGCCGCTTCCGGTAATTGGCGGCGGATTAAGCTAATCAAATCAATAATTGCCTTACGGCCGGACTTACGATTCATCAATTTCAAGATCCGGCTGTTAATATGCTGAACCGGCAGGTCAATATAGCGACAAACCCGAGGCGAGTCCTTAATTACTTTCAGTAAATCTCGGACAACCTTATCCGGATATAAATAAAGCAACCGGATCCAATGGATATTTCGGCTCATCCGGACAATTTTCTCCAGCAATTCCGGCAGCTTTGATTTAGCATAAAGATCGCGGCCGTAACCGGAAATATCCTGGCCGATAATATTCAGCTCGGAGATCTCCTCTTTGTCAAAAAGCCTAACCTTTTCAAGTATAGAATCAATATCCAAACTAACAAACGCGCCTTTGATCTTTGGAATTACACAATAACTGCAATTATGCACGCATCCTTCGCAGATCTTTAAATACGCGTAATGCCGCGGGATTATCGCCAAACGCTCCAGGGATTGCCGCAGGCTGGGATTACCGATAAAAGCGTCAACTTCCGGAAGCTGGCTTCTTAATTCATCGCGGTACCGCTGGGCCAGGCACCCGGAGACAATAATTTTTTTTAAACGGCCTTCTTTTTTAAGCTCAACCAGATCAAGAATCGCGTCGATAGATTCTTTTTTGGCGTCAGCAATAAAAGCGCAGGTATTGACAATTGCGATATCCGCTTTATCTAGATCAACAACGCGAAAACCTTTTTTAACTAGACTGCCGAGAATATTTTCCGCATCAACCACATTGCGCGGGCAGCCCAGGCTGATCACGCCGATTTTACCCTTAGGGCTCATCTGGCGGAAATCAGGCCGTCTTTATTAATCACAACGTTTTTCACGGATTGGCCGCGCCGCCCTAAAGCCGGGATAATCTTTTCATTAGCCTCAACCTCTACCGCGGCGGCATTAGCCAGAGAAAATTCTATTTTTTCTTTAGCAATCCAGCTTTCAAAACGCCCTTTTTTCAAAGTGCCCTGAAATACTGTCCGTGAATCAACCTTAACACTGATCCAGCAATCGTCTTTAGCGCGCAAAACTAACTTAACTTCCCGGCTCGCCTCTTCGCGCCGCGGCTTAACAACCGTGGATGAAGCTGCCGGCTTGGGCTTTTGGCTTTTCTTGGCTTCTTTGTTCACCGCAACAGCCATAACCGCCTTCGGCCTTTTTGCCCAGGCGATTGTTTTAACCACAATAAACTTGCCTATCTTAAATAAAATAAAAATCGCTAAGACCGCGATAACTAAAGGCAGTACGCGCTTGATAATTTTTATTGGCTGAAAAACCGGCTGGCTGATTGTTTCTTTTTTCTCCTCCGGCTTAACTTCCTGCCGCGCCGGTTGATTTTTCTCGGCAATCACCGGCTTAACTTGCGCAGGCTCAACCCCGGCGCCAGACGGGTCAATTCCTAAAAAATTAGAATAAATTTTAATAAATCCTTTAATGTAAACCGGATTAAAATTAACCACACTATCCTCTTCGATTGCCTTGAGGATATTTAAATGGACCTTGGTCCGCTTATGCGCGTCTTCTAAAGTAAGGCCTTTTTCCAAACGAACCCTTTTTAATTTCTGCCCGATAGTTTCCATAGTTATTGTTTAATCTCTTCCTGAGGCATCATCTGCCGCTTGAGCCATTCTTTGGTATCCACCAAAATCCGGCGCGGCTTGCTGCCTTCAAACGGACCGACCAGGCCGTCCTGCTCCATCATATCGATAATCCGCGCTGCCCGCGTGTAACCGAAACGCAATCTGCGCTGCAAAATCGAAACCGAGGCTTGATTAGTTTCCATGATTACCCGTACCGCCTCGTCATACATCTCGTCTTTTTCCCCTGCCTCGCCGGCAGCTGACTTTACCGAACCTTTAAGTATTTCTTCGTTATAAACCGGCTGGCCCTGCGCCTTGATAAAATCCACGATTCTTTCAATTTCTTTATCGCTGACTAAAGATCCCTGCGCGCGGGTAAGCTTAGCTTCGCCCGGTTTCATAAATAACATATCGCCTTTGCCTAATAATTTATCCGCACCATTTGTATCCAGCACGGTGCGCGAATCGACTTTAGAAGCAACTTTAAACGAGACGCGGGCGGGAAAATTCGCCTTGATCACGCCGGTAATTACGTCAACCGAAGGCCTTTGCGTAGCCATAATTAAATGGATCCCTACCGCGCGCGATAATTGCGCCAAACGGGTGATCGCGCTTTCAATCTGGTCGCGGGCAATCATCATTAAATCCGCCATTTCATCAATAACTACCACAATATAAGGGATCTTTTCTTTCTCTTCTACTTTTTTATTATAAGCGTCGATATTACGGGCGCTTTCCTTGGCTAATAACTGATAGCGCTCTTCCATTTCATTAACTACCCAGCCCAAGGCAACTGCGGCCTTTTTGGCGTCGGTAACTACCGGGCATAATAAATGCGGCAGGCCGTTATAAGGAGCTAATTCCACCATTTTCGGGTCAACCATTACCATCCGTAAGTCAGCCGGCGAACAGCGGTAAAGCATGGACAAAATCAGACTGTTCACGCAAACAGTTTTTCCCGAACCGGTAGTCCCGGCAATCAGGAAATGCGGCATATCGCCTAAATCAGTAATCACCGGATGTCCGGCAATATCTTTTCCCAGGGCTAATTCTAATTTCGACTCGGCATTCTGGAAGTCCGCGCAGGATAATAATTCCTTTAAATAAACCATGCTGGAATGTGAATTCGGCACTTCCACGCCGACCCGCGCCTTGCCGGGGATCGGAGCGACAATCCTTACTGACTGCGCTTTCATGGCTAAAGCAATATCATCGCCTAAAGCGACGATGCGGTTTAATTTTACGCCGGGAGCCGGCTCCAGTTCATAACGGGTGATCACCGGACCCTGTTCAATATCCGTAACCTTGACCGAAATGCCAAAGTCTTCTAAAGTTTCTTCTAGAATACGCGCGCTGGCCTGCAAGTCATCTTTAATCTGGCGCGCGGCCAAAGGCGGAGGCGATTCTAATAAATCCAGGGAAGGCAGAGTATAATCTCCGATTTTTAACTGGCGTGATTGTTTTGGCTTTACTTCTTTGGCTGGTTCCGGCTTCTTAATAAAAATATTCAATTTCGGCAAAGGCCGCGGCTTCTCTGGCTCTTCCTCACCTTCTATTTTTACTTTCGCCGTGGCGGTTTTTTTCTCCGGCCGTTCCGAAAAAACCTTCTCTTTAATCCTTGTCCGCGGTTTAAGTTTGAATAGCCCCGCGAAAACCGACTTTATCTTCTCTCCGCTTTTGGTAAAAAATGTAGAGAGCAGTATATCGGTAACCAAAACCAGAGAAAGCAAAATCAAGGTGGTAAAAAGTATCACCGCGCCTAATTTACCGAAATAGCGGCTGGTAAAATCAGAGAAAATAAAACCCAGGAATCCGGCTGAGGAAAATTTTGCGGCGGCGTTTTTTAAATCGAATGTTCCGACCAGAGAGCTGGCTGATAGCAAAAGTGTAAAGAACCCGATAACTTTCGGCAGGCGCAAATCAGGTTTATCCTGATTGAACAGCCGCAATCCCATAAAAAGGACCAAGGGCGGGATAATATAACTCGACCAGCCGACCAAAAAGAAGAGTATGCCGGCAAAATAAGCGCCGAATCCGCGGATAAAATTCTTCGGCGGGATATTGGGATGGTTGGTGTAGAAGCTTAAATCATAGGGGGTAAAAGAAAATAGGCTAGCCAGGATTAAAAGACCCAGCGCAATGAGAATTACGCCTTTAATCTCATTGATTCTTTTTTCTTTCACTGTGATGGCTTAAGTTTTTAGGCGGCAGGAACCTGTTTTTTACTTAAATTAATCCTGCCTAATTCATCAATACCGGTAACGATCACTTTAAATTCGTCGCCGACCTTAACCACGCTGTTGATATCTTTAACAAAGGTATCGGAAATTTCCGAAACGTGCACCAGGCCTTCTTTGCCCGGGGCGATTTCCACAAAGGCGCCGAAATTCATTACCTTTTTGACTTTGCCCGGATAAACCCGGTTGACCTCAACTTCATCGGTGATCGCGCGGATCATGCGGATCGCTTCATCGGACTTGGCGGAATCGGTATGCGCAACAAAAACGCTACCGTCATCCTGAATGTCGATCGAAGCGCCGGTCGCGGCAATAATCTTCTTGATTGTTTTGCCACCCGGGCCGATCAGGCCGCCGATCTTTTCCGGATTCACCTTTAAAACTTCAATACGCGGGGCAAAACCGGATAATTCCTGGCGCGGGCCGGTAAGGGCTTCGTTTATTTTTCCTAAAATAAATAAGCGGCCTTCTTTTGACTGCTCCAGGCAGCGCTTTAACAGATCCAAAGAAATACCATCAATCTTCAAATCAAGCTGCACGGCAGTCATGCCATTCTTCGTGCCGGCAACTTTAAAATCCATATCTCCAAAATGATCTTCTAATCCGGCGATATCGGTAAGGATAACTTCTTTATCGCCTTCCTTGACTAATCCTAAGGCAATCCCGCTTACCGGTTCTTTAATCGGTACGCCGGCATCCATCAAAGACAGAGTTGCCGCGCATACCGTAGCCATACTTGAAGAACCGTTAGATTCCAGGATCTCGGAAACCACACGGACAGTATAAGGAAATTTATCTTTGCCCGGTATTACTGCCAGTAAAGATTTTTCCGCTAAAGCGCCGTGGCCGATTTCCCGGCGGCCGGGGCCGCGCATCGGGCCGGTTTCGCCCACGCTAAACGGCGGAAAGCTGTAATGCAGCATAAAACTCTTATTTTTTTCGCCTTCCAACGCTTCAATCATCTGCTCGTCATCGCCGGTACCTAAAGTAGTTACGCTTAAACTCTGAGTTTGCCCGCGGGTAAATAAAGCCGAGCCATGTGTACGCGGCAATACGGAAACCTCGCAGGTAATCGGACGGATCTCTGTCTTGGCCCTGCCGTCAACACGCTTAGGGCTATTTAAAATAATATCGCGAACCTGCTCTTTCTCCACTTCCACTAAAGCCTGTTTGATCTGGCTGGCAGTACAGGTATCGGAAACCAAACTCTCTTCTAATTCTTTAGCTAAAATATCCACCTGGTCTTCGCGGTCTTCTTTCTTGGCAACCTGATAAATATTCTTAAGTTTTTCCGCAGCCAAACCATGGACTTTCTTTTTTAATTCGGGATCAACCAATTTATATTCGATCTCTGCTTTGGGCTTGCCGAACTGCTTGGCAAAATTTTCCTGTAAACGTAAGATATCCTTGCAGGCGTCAAAACCGATCTTTACCGCTTCCAGATAGATCTCTTCGGACACCTGTTCCGCGCGGGATTCCAACATCATTACGCCATTAGCATTGGCGGCTACAACAACTTCCAACTCCGCCTTTTCAATTTCCGCGTAAGTCGGGCTAAGAACAAAATTCTTATCTACATAAGCAACACGGCTGCAAGCCAGCGGGCCGTGAAATGGAATATCAGATAAACAGAGGGCCGCAGATGCGGCATTAACCGCTAAAATATCCGGGTCAAACTCTCCATCGCTGGAGAGGACCATAGCGACGATCTGCACCTCATTGAGCATTCCTTTAGGAAACAACGGCCGAATCGGCCGGTCAATAAGACGGGCAGTTAAAATTTCGCTCTCCGAGGGCCTTCCCTCGCGCTTAAAAAATCCGCCGGGGATACGTCCGGCAGCATAAGTCCTTTCCTGACAATCTACTGTTAAAGGGAAAAAATCCTGGCCTTCCCTGATTCCTTTGGACATACAGGCAGTGACTAAAACTACTGTGCCGCCATATTGAATCTTAACCGAGCCATTTGCCTGCTTGGCAAGCATTCCGGTTTCTAAAATAAGGTCCTGCCTACCAAAGCCAGTTTTCATTGTTGCTATCTGCATAATTTCCTTTCTTGATTCATTATTCTCTTCTTCTCTCTTTTTCTCTCTCTTCTCTCTTTTATTTTCTTAAATTCAACCTATCCAAAACCTCTTCGTATTTGGCAACGTCTTTTTTCTTTAAATAAGCAAGCAGACGGCGGCGTTTACCAACCAAACTCAACAGCCCGCGCCGCGAAAGATGATCCTTCTTATGCGCTTTAAAATGATCAACCAAACCGTTGATCCTGTCGGTCAAAAGGGCGATCTGAACTTCGGCCGAGCCAGTATCTCTGGTATGGACCTTAAAGCTGTCGATAATCTCTTTTTTCTTTTCTTTAACCTGTACCAATTGATTCACCTCCTTTAATCAATAATTAAGCTATAATTATACGTTAGTTTATTTTCTTAGTCAATAAATTAAGCTGGGGAAACTCTGGAAAAATCTGGGGAGGATTTTCTTTTGCTTCCAATAGGTTTAGTAAGTATAGCATAAATAAACGGATTTGCAAATTTTTTCTTGGGTTTACCTGCCTAAGAACCGGTAATCCCAGACATAGGTATTTTTATCTGTGGTATTCTTAAAATCATCCCAGCCGTTAGGCGGCGACCAAATCGCGTAGACACGGGGCGTGCCTTTACTGCGGTATGACTTTTCATTATAAGCAGATACCCAAAGAGCGTCTAAATCTTTATTTAGCCTGACTTCTTCCGCTAAAATCTGATCGCAAACCGCCTTAATATCATCGGCCCCGTAATTGCTAGGCACGGTAACAACATACTCGGTGCGGTTCATCTTCTGCCGGCCGATAAACGGCTTATCACTGCGGGTAATCACTTTATATTTTAATTTTTTGCTGACTGGCTTGATTTCTATCGGCGTCCGGGCCGTTTCCTGACGGGAATATTTCTCTTCGGCCAAACGGCTAGTTTCTATCCTGTATTCCTGCTCGGCTTTTTGGCGAGCCAGCTCCTCCTGAGCCCTCTGTTGAGCTAACGCTTCTTGCGCTCTCTGCTGAGCCAGCGCTTCCTGTTTTCTTTGCTGGGACAATTCTTCTTGCGCTCTCTGCTGAGCCAGCGCTTCCTGTTTTCTTTGCTGGGACAATTCTTCTTGCGCTCTCTGCCGGGATAGCTCCTCTTGAGCTCTCTGTTTATCTTCGGCCAATATTCTTTCCTGATCCTCTATCTTCTGGCGGGCCAGCTGTTCCTGCTTCAGCTTTTTTTCTTCGGCCAAACGCTGCTTCTCTTTTAGCCTCTCCGCTTCCCGTCTGGCCCTATCCTCTTTTTCCTGTTTTATCCTTTTCTCCTCAGCCAAACGTTTTTCTGTTTTTAATCGTTCTAATTCTGTCTCTGCCTTAGCCTCTTGTTCCTGCTTTATTTTTTTTGCCTCAATAGCGCGCCTTTGCTGGTTTAACTGTTCTGTCTCGGCCCGTTGTTGCTCTGCTTGCAGTATTTGCTCGGCCTGTTCTCTTTCCTGCCGGCGGGCTTCCTGCTCGGCTTTTTGGCGAGCCAGCCGCTCTTCTTTTTCTTGCTGTGCCCGGGCCAGCTCCCTTTCTTTATCTTCTATCTTTTGACGGGCCAGCTGTTCCTGCTTCAGCCTTTTTTCTTCGGCCAAACGCTCTTTTTCTTTACGTCTAGCTTCTTTTACTTTTTCTTGATTAATCCTGGCTATTTCTTTAGCTTTAGCTATCTTCTCTTCAGCTAATTTTTTTTCATCAATTATTTCTTCTTCATAGCTATCTACATCAGCCAGAGGAATATAGATAGTTTTAGTGATCGCCGCGTTTAAAACCTGTTTGATGATAATTTTTTCTTCATTTTTACTGATAATCTTTCCTTTTAAAGAAGTGCCGTCTTTAAGATACACGACATCTGCCCAGGCACAGGCTGCAAAAGAAAATAAGAATACCAGCAATAACTTCTTCATTCTATCCTTTAATATACCTCTCGCCCGACCAAATCCAGGTATCTAATTCCTGATTACCGTCGCAGGTTTCCTCTCCGGCAATACGATTGGGCTTAACTACTTTGATGCGCGAAAGCGGAGAACTAAAATCCGCGTCTATGCCGCATTTACTGGTAATACTAAAAACGCGTTTCAGGCCGTCATCGGATAATTTATAAATTATCAGCCGGTAAGCGCCTTCGGGAGTAAGAGAAAATATAGCCAGGGCAAGGACTTGGTCGCCGTTTAAATCAACAAATCTTATCCTTTTAAAAATGCCTTCCACCGCGATGGAATCAAGTTTAGTTTTAGCCTTATCCTCTTTACAAATAGTGATCACGACATTTTCCCCGGAATTATCCCTCTCTTCCATGCTGATCACTTCTCTTATGCCATCTTTATTAATATCTTTGCGATAGGTCTCTACGGTCTTGCTTTTATCAATTTTATCGCGGACAATCTTATGTTCCGGAGCGCAACCGATCAAACAATAAACTATAAACAATAAGATGCAAGCAAAAAAAGAAAGCTTCATTATTCTTCTAATCATGCGTTCTCCGTATCGTGTATTTTGGCGCGCAAAGATTTTTTCTGAGAATGCCTACGCTTCCCTTCTAAAATCCTTAATTTTAACGCCAACGGCTTTTTACGAAACTGCCGTTTTTTCTTTTCTAAAAGGCTTCTTTGTTCCGCTTCTTTTTTATTAACCAGTGCGCGGATTTTACCCAGCAAAATTTTCCAAGCAGCTAAACGGTTCTGCGCCTGCGTTCGCTCACCCTGGCATTTAACTTCTATGCCCGTAGGGATATGCTTGAGATACACGCAAGTGGCGGTTTTATTAACATTTTGCCCGCCCGGGCCAGAGGAACGGATAAACGATTCCCTGATTTCCTCCGGGCGCACGCCTAAAGAACGCATTCCTTGATCAATATTTCTATCGAGACCCGGCTTTGCCATTCGCTTTATCCTTTGCAAGACGGGGTTTTAATACCTGCGTATCCCTGCACGTATTCACGGATGCCCTGGCCGATACTCTGGTAATCTTTTTTAGCCAGCCATTCTTTTTTAAAAACCGAAGCGCCAAAACTTATTGCGCTGGCGCCGTTTTTAAAATATTCGCCCATATTTTGCGCGGTTACCCCGCCGCAAGCCAAGAGCTCGATTTGATTAAACGGCCCCTTAATTTCCTGAAAATATTCCGGGCCGAAAAATTTCGCCGGGAAAACTTTAACCATAGCAGCTCCGGCAAGCCAAGCCTGATAGATTTCGGAAGGCGTTAACGCTCCGGCAAAAACAGGAATCTTGCGCTTACGGCAATACTGCATTACTTCATTAATTAAAACCGGAGTGACAATAAAAGTAGCTCCGGCTCCTAAGGCCGCTTTCAAATCTTTTAGGCCAAGCACCGTTCCGGCACCGATCGCTAATTTCTTCCCGGAGGCCTTGACCGCCTGCTTAATTAATTCTGCCGCGCCGGCAGTATTCATGGTAATTTCCATCGCCGACAAGCCGCTTTCTTCTATAGTTTTTACTAACGGAATAACATCTTCCGGACGGATCCCGCGTAAAATACCTAAAATCGGCAATTTTCTAAAACCGGCTAAATCCATTACTCCTCTACCTCGCCGATTAAGCTCTCGTAAAATTCGCGGTAATCATCTTTTTTCGCGCTGTTACGCAAAGCGATTGCCGCGCGCGGATGTTCATCCAGAATTCCGGTAATCGCATAAGGAATCACATATCCCCATTCCATTTTTTTGCTTAAAAGAATAAACTCTTTGGAGATCAAATCCAGTATCGGACGAATGTCATATTTAGGGTTTTTCAAAAAACCCAGCATTAATTCTAATGGACAGTTCCCGGCAGCGCGGCCCAGCCCATAAACCGTAGCATCCACATAGTTAGCATCGTGAATAATCGCCTCAATGGTGTTGGCAAAAGCCAATTGCTGGTTATTGTGGGCATGCATGCCTACTTCTTTAGTCTTTAAGATATTTTTAGCTTTTTTAACCAGGAATTCCGTAGTCTCTTGATAAAGCGCGCCAAAACTATCCACGATATTAATTACCTGCGCCTTGCATTCCTTTTCCAGCTGCTGCAAACATTCGGTTAATTCATTATCCAGGGCGCGGGAAATCGCCATAATATTAACCGCGGTTTCATAGCCCTTACTGTCAAAATGATTCGCCAAGAATATCGCCTTGTCCACATCTTTAACATAAGTAGCCACCCTGATTAGGGCGACCGGGCTGTCTTTACGCGGTTTAACATCATCAATATCAACTCTATCCACATCCACCATCACGGAAATTTTTGTCTTTGACTCAATGCCTTCCGTAACCTTAATAATATCTTCATCATCGCAAAACTTCCATTTGCCGAATTCCTTAGGATTAAAAAGCTTCTTGGAATTCTTATAGCCGATCTCCATATAATCCACGCCGGCTTCAGATAGCGCCTTATAGACAGCCCGCACAAAATGCAGGTCAAACTCATGGTTATTCATCAAGCCGCCGTCTCTGATCGTGCAGTCCAAAACTTTAATTTTTTCCCTGAACATTGATTTTCTCCCCGGTTATTATTTTCCTTGAAAAATATCCGATACTTTTTTGCCAAAATCGCCGAAATCCTTGATTGCTTTTTGAATCTTAACCGCCACATCCTGCGGATCCTGATTAAGCAAATTCCTGCCTGCCGCCTCCAGGATGATCTTCTTCAATTTTTTGCCGCTGAGCTGTGGCCTGTCTAGTTCTGTATGTATGGTAAATTCTAACCTTAAATTACCGTTGGCATCCGTGAAAAGGTCAAGCGCGTCGCGCATAAGATTGAAATTATCTAAAATTTCGCTTTCCACGTTATCCTGCTGGGCATAAATTAGATTATGCAAATTAAAATCGCAAACTATCGCTAGATCATTATTTTTAGCTTGAAAAACAGCCGCTAAATCTAATTTTGCCGAAAGCACTTTTCTGTGAGAGAGAAAATCTCCGATATAAGGATGGAAATAAGCTGCTTCCAGATTTTTTACGTTCAGTTTGGCGTCCATATCTTTTTTATCCCAATCGATCCAACCGGCTGTTTCTACGCTGCCCAGCCAGTTATTATCCGGGGAAACTAAATTTCCCGCCGCCTTAAAGTCCGCCCGTAAAGCAGTAGGCGGAAATTTAATTTTCGAAACGCTGATATTGATATCTTTAAAGATAATTTCCAGATCCTGAGAAGAAGTATTTTTATCGTTAAAATCAACTTTGCCGTCTTTGACCATCAGGTTAGTGACAATAAATTCCGGAAGATCACGCTTGCCTTTTTTAAGCGCTGGCGCAGATGCGGAGGCCTCACTACCAGGCTGGACAGCTGGCGCAGCCTGTTTAGGAAGAAAATTAAATTTGCCTTCGGCTGACCGTTCGAGGTAAATATCCGGGGCAATCAAACGCAGGTCATTTAAAATAACCTTGCCGGAAAATAATCCCAGAATACCGGGGGAAACCGAAATCTCGTTAATTTTACATAATCCCTCGATCTCCAAGCCTTTGATGGTGACGCCCAAAGGAATACGAAAATCGATTCTTTGCAAGGCAGTTTTTCTCCCCAGGGCCTTTTCAATCTGCTGAACCGCTATATCTTTACCAAAACGCGGCACTAAAATCGCGGCGGTGGCGAAGAAAATCAGCATTAAAATTATGACTATCGCAATAAACTTAAACAGCTTCTTCATTTCTCTTTCCCCATATACCCCAATTACTTATCTTCAAATCTCGTCTATTATACCGCGCCTACTTGGCTTTCACAATACAATTCTAACACAAGCAATGTACGACAATACATTTTCTCCTGCGGCCGGCTGTGCGCTATAGTTTCTCGGGAACGCTTGGCGCGGCCCTGCGAGCCGCGCGGCCCGCCAGGAATTGTGGCGGGCCGCCCGCAACACTTTAAATTTAGGGGCCTGCGCTCGGGTCGGCTTCGTCGCTCTGGCGCATCCGGGCCGTGTAATAAAAGCTTTTTGTCTAAGGAGCCGGATGCGCCAACCATGCCCGCTCCTCGCCTTTACATCCCTCGAAACCATAGCGCCAGCCGGCCGCTAGATAATGCTTAGCCTAATTGTTGATTTTAGCTTTTGCGCTAAGCGAACATTGAAAATTCCGCCAATTTGTTAAACTTGGTGCGCAAGGGTTTACGACGAAGCAAAGGTCAGGCGCTTTTTTGGCCTGCCTTTGCGAGGAGTAAACCGTAGCGCACGGCCAGGAATTTTCAGTGAGCGTGCGCAAAAGCTAAAATAAAAAATGGGGGGCAATCAGCCGACAGGACCCGCTGCCATTTCGCGAGCGTGCAAAAGCTAAAATTAAAAAATATAGCTAATAGGGCCTGCCGCAAAAAATAGAGGGCGCTTCTCGGCTAGGCCGGAAACGCCCTCTATATTACAAGCGTGCTGCTATTTCTTTGTTTCGAAAAAATTCTTAATCCTCTCGAAGTTAATCGAGAATTCTTCGTCAGCAATAGCGATCAGGCTGTCAACTACATCCGGATCATCCAAAGCTATGCTGGGATTCATATCAAAATCGATCCTCAATAACTGCTCATCATTATTCAAAATAAGCCTTACGGCATTATTTATACTGGTGGACTGCAAATTCATCATCGATCCGATCAAGCGAACCCCCCATTGGCTGGCGCCCCAATGCTTAGGATATTCGGCCGCATCATAACAATTCTTATTGATGCCGGTACCCAAAGAAAATATCTTTATGTTTTCCTTGTCCTGATTAAAATTCTTCCCCATCGCTTCCATTAAAGCAACCAGAGAAGGGTTATTTGCCCACAAGCAACCGTCAACTAACAAATATCCTTTGATTAATGCGGGATCGAAAAAAATCGGCACAGAGCAAGAGGCCAACACCGCGTCTACTAATTTAATATCATTATTAAGCGCAAAATACTGCTCATGTTTTGATTTAAAAATAAACGGATTCCCGCTGATAATATCGGAGGCTAAAATAATCAGATCGGTCTTAGCCTGTGAAAGCAAGATATCGCCGTACATTTCTTGCAGGGCTTCTTTTAAAGAAGCAATCTCGTATTTACTTCTAAAAAGCGCCTTCCAGTTGTTTAAGTTTAAAAAACCCGAATAACTCTGCCGGAAGATTTTTTTTCCGCCCACCCGGTAAAGATTGAGCATTTTCTGTGGCGGATAATCTATAGCCATGCCCGCGGCAACAATCGCGCCGGTGCTCGTGCCGGCGATTATATCAAATTCCTTAGAGATATCTTTCCCCAGCTTTTCTTTTATCCTCTTAAGGATTTGCGCGGCAAACGCCCCGCGGACCCCTCCGCCGTCAATTGCGAGAATCTTAAACGCTCTTTTTGTCATATATTATTGTTTTAATTTCTTGACTGTTTCCTGCAGTTCAGGATCATTGACCACCTGCATGAACTTTTCATTTTTCAGCAAGGCCTGAATATCCCCTGATTTAGCAGCTTCTTGAATTTGCGGGTCTTGCGCCAAACCCTGAACCTGCGGATTATTGGCTAAACCGGTGATCACCGCCGCGTTTTGCGGATTACCGGCTATTTTCTGCCGGTAGGCTTCAATCTGCCTCTGAGATAAATTAACCGCTTCAAGGTGAGGGGTATTAGTTAAGGGAGGATTTACGGTTTGAATTTTAGAAATTTTAGCTGATTCTATCTTTACTGATCCTAAAGTAGCGGTGTTAATAGTATAAACGCCATTGGCAAAAGAAACAACCTCGCCATTAATCACGCTACCGTCGGTTAATTCAATACGGCTTGCCTGTTCGCAATAAGCAACGGCCAGACAAGCCGAAGAAATAAACAAAAATATAATAATTTTCTTCAAATGCCGCCTACTGTTTTTCAAAGGTAGCTTTGGATCCTGTCTAAAATATTTTTCGCAGCAGGCTCATCCGGATGCACCGCCCCTACGCGTACATCTACCCTCGTAGAATCATCGGTAACCTTACGGATATCTATCCAGATTTCTTTTCCGTCGGTATATTTACTTTTTATCTGCGTGATCTTAGCCTCTTTAGATTCCTTAGTTATATCCAGCTTAAGCGATTTCAGCGCTTTCTCAGCAGCCTTGATTGTCCGGTCGTAAGAGGCGTTAAATTGCTGGGTTAATTTACCGGAAAGCCAGACCGCGGTGCCTGCTCCCCCTGCTCCGGCAAAAAGGGCAAAACAACCGCATAAGTTTGCTAAAACAAAAACAGAAAAAACTAAAACCGCTGCCTTTTTAAACATAATCCCTCCTTATTTTATTTTATAATTATAACACATAATCTAATTTTTAGTAAACTTTAGCGCCAGAGAATTAATGCAATAACGCTTATGCGTCGGCGCCGGGCCGTCATCAAAGACATGGCCGAGATGCGCGTCGCAGCGGCTGCAAAGCACCTCTGTCCTGTCCATGCCTAAACTATTATCTTCTTTAAGGCGAATATTTAACTCTGATACCGGCTCCCAGAAACTCGGCCAGCCGGTGCCGGATTCAAATTTTGTGCCCACATTAAATAAATCTGTCCCGCAGCAAACACACTGATAAATCCCTTTTTCTTTGGGAATTTCGCATCTGCCGCTTACGGGCTTTTCCGTTTCGCCCAGCCGCGTAATCCGGTATTGCTCGGGAGTAAGGATTTTTTTCCACTCTTCATTGGTCTTGATTACTCTCTCCCGCTCTTCTATCTTTCCTGTGCGCGCGTTAAATATAGATATCTTATCCGCGTTTTTTTTCGGGGCGATCGCGCAGCCCTTAATCCCGTGCTTTTGATCGTAGAATTGATGATATTCCTCCGCCGGATAAAATACGCCGGCCGAAACGATTTCCGTAACAACCTTAGCTTTATACAGTCCGGATTTTTCTAATTTCTCCTTAGAAGCCAAGGCCGCTTGCTTCTGCTCTTGGTTATGATAGAAAATCGCTGAGCGATATTGCGAACCAATATCCGGGCCTTGACGGTTAGGCGTAGTCGGATCGTGGATATTCCAGAAGATGTCCAGAAGCTCGTCATAAGTAATCCGGCCAGGATCATAAACAATTTCCACCGCTTCGGCATGGCCGGTTTTATCCGAACAAACATCTTCATAAGTAGGATTCTTAAAATGCCCGCCGGTGTATCCGGCCAAAGTAGACTTCACGCCCGGTACCGTGCGAAACACTTCCTGCACCCCCCAAAAACATCCGGCGCTAAATGTAGCTTTTTCCATCGGCCTTTCACCTCCCAACAAAAATGCTAATGCTATAAATAAAATCAAGCGCTTCATTTTATTTCTACCTCTTTACTGCCGAAGGGCAAATTTGATTATAGGCGCAATAAGTACAAGCCATATATTCCGGAGTCGCCTTGTATTCCTGTCGGCGTATTCCATTGGCCACCAAAAAAATATTTTCCTGAATCTTTTCTAGTGCTTCCGGCCTGACTTCAGCGCTGCCAATAATCCCGGACTCCAGAAAATACAATTCCAGCCGGCTGGGGCGCTTGCCAAAAATGTTTTCGTAGGCCAAAGCGTAAAGCGCCAGCTGCATACTCTCTTTGGCGCGCTTATCCGCGTCTTTTTGGTTGGTAATACTAGAGGTTTTAAAATCCATAATTATTACATCCTCACCCTGAACATCCACGCGGTCAAAGCGGCCGGTAACTTTATTCTCGGCGAGCATAAAGGAGAAATCTTTTTCAATAAACAAGGGCAATGAACCAAGTTTCTCTTCTCTTTTATAAAACCTTATTAAAGCGTCCCGCCCCACGCGAAAACGCTCCGCCTGATGCTTCTCATCTAAAAATCCCTGCGGGTCAAAATTCTGTTTAAAGATATCCAATAACTGGCCCTGTTCTATTTTTTTATCGGCTAACTTATAGGCAAAATACTCACTCACCGCTGCATGCATTGCCCGGCCATAAATAACCGTATGATGCTCCATAATCGGAACACGCAGAATATTCACGTATTTATACTTTAAAGGACAGGTTAAATAATCATCAATTTGATAATAACTAAGGTTTATAATTTTGCCTACTGCCCGCTCCGGATTTTCTTTAACAGAAGATTCTTTGGCCGGCGCGAAGCGGCTAATCGCCTCCATTGCCGAGGCCTTTTTCTTTTCTTTTTCTTCCGCCTCTTTGCCTAAGGCCTCGATCACAAACTGGCTCGTCCGGCGCAAACGGCTGCCGCCGTAATCGCTGGCGCTGGTCAAATATAATTCGGATTTGGCGCGGGTCATGCCCACGTAAAAAAGCCGGCGCTCTTCCTGAATATGAAAATCACCGCTCGGCAAAACCTCTTTAATCAAATCATCGGGCAATTCAATTTCTTGCGCCCGGCGCGGCCAGGGAAATTTTCCGTTAACTAAGCTTACCAAAAATACCACGCCGAATTCCAAGCCCTTGGCTTTATGAATGGTCAAAACATTAACCGCATCAGTGTCTAAATCCGCCTGCACTGTAGAAGGATCATCACCCGCCTCAATTAAAAGGTTCAAATAATTAACAAAATTCAAAACGCGGTCTTCTTTAGCGACTAATTCAAAATCCCTGACCATGCTAAAGAATTTAGCGATATTCTGGATCTTGGCTTCGTTTTCCGAATTCGGATCTTGAGTAAGCTTTTTCAGGTATCCGGTATCGGTTAAAAAAGCGTAAAGCAGCCGGCCGGTGGTCTCTTCGCGCGATAATTCCAAAAATTTGGCAAAATCAGCTAAAAGGCCCTTAATCTTCTCTCGCGTCTGGTCGCCTATATTCGCCAATTCGGGAATTTCGGCAATCTTCTCAAAAACCTTATATAAAGGCAGATTCCTGCGCTTACTGTAATGATTGCAAGAACTCAGATCCGCTAAATCAAAACCATACACTTCTGAGCTAACCAAATAATACAAACTCATCGAATCGCTGGTATTGGCGATCGCACGCAGGAAATTAATGCATAGCTTTACTTCCTGCCGCGAATACAAACCCTGATTACCGCTAAACTGCCAGGGAATATCCAGCATATTCAAGGCCTGCAGAAAACTGCGGCTGTCCGAATTAGCGCGCACCAAGATCGCGAAATCCTTATATTTAAATTCGCCTGCCTTAACTTTATCCCTGATAATCCTGGCGACATGGTCGGCCTCGGTAGAATTAGTGTCAAAATGCAAATGTTCTACCGGCTTACCTTCTTTGGCCGCGCCGATCAAGTGCTTATCAATCCCCGCCTTGACTTCAAAACGCTCGGGATTATTTTTTTGAATTAGCTGATAAGCGGAATCCAGTATCACCTGCGTTGAGCGGTAATTGCGGATAATATTGACTTTTTTACTTGAAGGAAAATCCTTGATAAAATTCAGTAAATTGGAATACGCGGCGCCGCGAAACCTGTAGATACATTGGTCATCATCGCCGGCGACCGTGATATTCTGCCGGTCCCCGGCTAAAAGCTTGGCTAATTGGTATTGCGCATAGTTGGTATCCTGAAATTCATCCACCAGGATATATTTAAACTGCTGTTGATATTTCTTCAGCACTGCCGGATGCCGGCGTAAAAGTTCAAGCGAAAGATAAAACTGATTGCCAAAATCAACCAACCCTTCTTTAGTCAAAATTTCCTGATATTTAAGGTAGGCCTGGGCAACTTCCATTTGCAGAAGAGCAGCTTCCTGCAAAGCCGGGTCATCCGGATTATTTTTGGCTTTGACCAGTAAATTTTGCGCGTACTTAATATATTCTTGCGCGGAAATATCTTCGTCTTTGGCGCGGCTAAAAAAAGAAATCATCGCTTGAATAAAACGCGTAGGGTCGGCTAAGGGGCGGTAACGGGAAAGTTCGAACTCAAAAAGGTGCTCGCGGAATAAAACCGCTGCTTCGGCCTGGGCCAAAACCTTAAAATCCGGGTTAAACCCGCAGACTAAAGCGTTCTCTCTTAAAACGCGGTCGCCAAAGGCGTGAAACGTGGAAATCCAGATATCCGTATAGCCGTAAGGCATCAGCACATCCACGCGCTCCTGCATCTCGTGCGCTGCCTTATCGGTAAAAGTAAGCGCTAAAATCTCATCAATCTTTGCCAGGCCTTCGGACAAAAGCCAGGCAATGCGCCGGGTGATCACCGTAGTCTTGCCGGTTCCTGCCCCGGCAATGATCAGCAGCGGCCCCTCCCTGTGCGTCACCGCCTCAATCTGTTCCTTATTCAATCCTTCAAGTACTTTATTCATAATTAATCTCTTATTTTAGCTTTTGCGCACGCTCACTGAAAATTCCTGGCCGTCGGCTGCGGTTTACTCCTCGCTTTCGGCAGACATAGAAGCGTCGTCTGCCTTCGCTCGTCGTAAAACCTTGCCGACCAAGCTTAAAATACTAATTGGCGGAATTTTCAATGTTCGCTTAGCGCAAAAGCTAAAATTCATTTGCTAGTCTAATACTTGTAATTTTCTATAAATGAATCTGACAAATTTTCGAGCGAATTAGGCTTTTAGGCAAAGCAGCTCGAGTGAGCGAGGACATCCCCGCGGAGCATCGCGCCAAAGGCGCGAGGCGACAAAGCGGGGACGGCGAAGCTGTCTGAACCCTTTTTGCTAGAGCAAAAAGGGTGAGTTCTGCAGCCGCCGAGCTGCGAGAGACCTTTGCCGGCCCACCAATGCTTTGTGGCGGGCAAAAGCCGCCTGAGCGAGAAAATTTGGCAGATTCATAAGAAAGAACATATTTATTTTACCTTGACATTACCCTATTTTCAAGTATACTTAAATTCCCAATTAAACCAAAAATATATAAGGAGTAACTTAAGATGATTAAGAAATGTTTTATCTGCGACAAAGGTGTGATGGCCGGAAAAGCCCTGCCCAGAAAAGGTCTGATCAAGAAAAAAGGCGGTACCGGCAGTAAGATTTGCCGTAACAACCTGCGTGATTTTCTGCCTAATCTACAAAAAATGCGCATTGTCGTAAAGGGCCACCCCAAAAAGGTATTCCTCTGCACCAGATGCATTAAAAAAGGCAGTTTCTTAAGAGTGGTTAACCCTCACAAAAAATATCTTTCACTTCAAAAATAATACTCGTAGTTGACTGCCAGGAATCAAACCGCGGGGTATAAACAAGATTAAAACTCGGGGCGTTTAATAAACTTTCCGCCAGGCCGCTCATACCAAAACCAATTGCCTGGACGGATTTTTTGCCGTCCGTAACCCAGAATTTCAGAGTATCGCGCGCGAGGGTCTGCGGCCGGCCCTTAAGTTTTAAACCGCGGGTATAAAAAAGCGGCTCGGGATTACCGCAGCCATGCGGAGCCAACAGCTCTAATTCTGCAATTACTTCATCTTTAATATCCGCCAGGCTTAATTCCATATCCACATCTAAATCCGGCAGCAGGTCCTCAAAGGTCAATTTTTTCCAGGCGTGTTGATTAATCTTTTCCCGAAAATGTTTAATATTTTCCTTGGTAATCGTTAAGCCGACCGCGTGGGCGTGTCCGCCGAAGCCGTGCAATAATTCCGTGCAATCTTTCAATGCCTCAAAAAGATGAAAATTTTTAATCGAACGCCCGGAGCCGCGGCAAAGGCCGTCATCCAGCGAGAGCACTACAGTCGGCCGGTAAAATTTATCGGCTAATTTTGACGCCACCACCCCCAAAACACCTTTGTGCCAGCCGTTAGCGCCGACCACAATCACACGATGGTCCTTAAAATTAACTTCGCTGGCAATCAAACTCTCTGCCTCCTGAATGATTTTACCTTCAACCTGCTGGCGCTGACGATTCAATGTTTCCAGCATTTTGGCCAATTCTCCAGCCTCATTCATGTCTTCGGTTAAAAGCAAGCGTAAGGCCAGATCCGGAGTATCCATTCTACCGCTGGCATTCAGGCGCGGCCCGAGAATATAGCTGACAAATATGGAAGTAATTTTTTTATTTTGTATACGGCTGGATTCGATCAATGCCTTTAAGCCGGCCTTTTTGGTCGCGCCGAGTTTAGCCAAACCGAGTTTGGCGATAATCCGGTTCTCTCCGGTCAAAGACACCACATCCGCGATCGTACCTAAACAAACTAAATCCAGCTCTTCTTCCAGATAATCGCGCGTCAATGCCTGACAGAGCTTGAAACTTACCCCCACTCCAGCCAGATCCTTGGATTCCGCGGCATTGGCGCCAACCTTGGGGTTAATCAAAGCCGAGGCATCCGGCAGGCCGTGGGCAGACGGCTCGTGATGATCGGTAATTACCACTTCTATGCCTGCGCTGCGCAGTTGGCCGATCTCCTTGAGATTAGCCGTGCCGCAGTCAGCCGTAATCAATAAGCGAACCCGGTTCTCGCGGCAGATATTTAAGATATCTTTTGCCAAGCCATAGCCTTCTTTAACGCGGTGCGGCAGGTAATGCAAAACATCCGCGCCCATCTTTCTGAATGTGTTCTTCAGCACGGCTACGCTGGTAATGCCGTCAGCGTCATAATCGCCAAAGATCATAATTTTATTTTTATCCTTGAGGTGTTTTTGAATGATCCCTACAGCCTGTTTCATCTGGCCTAATAAAAAGGGATCGCTAAAATCAGCTAGTTTTATATTGAGGAATTTTTCTGCCGAAGCCGCGTTCTTAATCCCGCGGTTAATCAAAAGCTGGGCAAGAACTTTAGAAATATTCAGCTCTTTGCTTAAGGCAGAGGCCCGGGCGTTATCGGATGGCGGAATAGTAATTTTTTTGGGTTGCATTACATCTTTTCCGGCTGGCTTACCCCTAAAAGCTTAAGGCCGCAGGCAATTACCGCACGCGCTGCCGACAGAAGCGCCAAGCGGCTTAAAGTAAGATTTTCTTCCTGCCCGAGCACGCGGTGATTATCATAGAATTTATGAAAATCTTCGGCTACCTGCGTAAGATAAACCGTAAGCATATAGGGATCTTGCGCTTGAGCGCAAATATTCAAAACAGAAGAAAACTCCGAGAGTTTTTTGAATAATTCAACCTCTTCTTTTTCTTTTAAAAGCGAAAAATCAATTTTTTTCGGGTTAATTTTTGCTGGAGCCGAATTTAAAATGCTACAGATACGCGCGTGGGCGTATTGCACGTAAAAAACCGGGTTATCCTTGCTTTGCTTCTTGGCAATTTCCAAGTCAAAATCAAGGTGGCTTGAGGTGCGGCGCATCATAAAGAAGAATCTGGCCGCGTCCGCGCCGACTTCGTCCAAAACTTCCCTTAAAGTAATATACTGCCCGCGCCGGGTAGACATCTGTACCGGCTGTCCGTTGCGGAAAATCGTCGCCAACTGCACGATAATCACAGATAGAGAATCCGGATTATGGCCAAAGGCGGCGACTGAAGCCTTGAGGCGGCTGATATAGCCGTGATGATCCGGGCCCCACATATTAATCAGCTGCTCAAACCCGCGTTTATATTTTTCCTGATGATAGGCAATATCCGGAGCAAGATATGTATAGGCCCCGTCGCTCTTTTTGACTACCCTGTCTTTATCATCGCCGAAACCGATAGATTTAAACCAAAGCGCGCCTTCCGATTCATAAAGGCAGCCGCGTTTTTTTAATTCTGCTAAATACTTTTCAATCTTCCCGCTTGAGCCTAAGGCCTTTTGACTATACCAGACGTCAAACTTTACCCCAAAATCATCTAATTCTTTTTTAATAATGCTTAAAATATAATCCGCGGCAAAATCTCCGATATTCTTGATTTTGTCTTTCTGTTTTTGAGCCTGGCGGGCAATATCATAAATATAATCACCCTGATAATGATCTTCGGGAAATTCAATTTTTTCTCCGGCTAATTCCTTTTGCCTTAATTCTACCGACCTGCCGAGGATATTGATCTGATTACCCTCGTCATTAAGGTAGTATTCGCGGGTAACCCGGAAATTTAAGAATTCTAAGATATTCGCCAGGGCATCCCCTACTGCCGCCTGGCGGGCATGAGCAACTGATAATGCCCCGGTAGGATTAGCGCTGACAAATTCGATCATTACTTTCTTCTTTTTGCCAGCGTCAATTTTCAGCGCTTTCTGGCCGTTTAAAAGCAAATCCCTTAAAAAATCCTGGAAATAAGCATCCTGAAAATAAAAATTAATAAAACCCGCGCCTTCGACCTTGATATCTTTGATATATTTTGCCAAAGGGCCTTTTAAATTTTTCTTCAACGCCTCGATCAGGGTATTGGCGATTTCAAAAGGCGGCTTTTTCAAAGACCGCGCCAGGCGCATAGCGCAATTGGTTGCCAAATCGCCAAAACGGTGATCCGCCGGCAGATCAAGAATAATCTGATCCTCGGCTAAACTTAAGCCCTGTTTTTTCAGGGTATCTTTAATTACCGCGATTAACAAATCTTGAGTATTTTTTTTCATTGAGAGAAAAATATGGGCCTGACCCCTGGTAAGGATCAGGCCCCAGATAATCAAAAATTGCTTAGACCTTAGGAACTCTAACCCTTTTAGCGTCAGACCAAAGCCGTTCTAAATTATAAAATTCTCTTTTTGGCTTATAAAACACGTGCGCCACGACGCTTCCGTAATCCAACACCAGCCATCCGGATTCATCATAATAATTAACCCGGGAAAGGGCTTTAATATTAAACTTGGCTAAATCTTCTTCTATTGCCTGAGCGATCGCGCTGGTCTGCCTTAAAGAATTACCGCTGGCGATCACAAAATAATCGCAAAACCCGCAAACCTGGCGCATGTCCAGGACATATACCTTTAAGGCCTTTTTGGATTTGGCGCTGGCTGCAATAGACAGGGCTAACTTCTTAGATTCGATTGCCTTCTCCTGGAATTATTTCTTGCCTAAAATTTTATACATACCCGTGCCGCAATCAGGGCATTTTCCCTTAGCTGCCGCGCGGCCATTTTTCATGGTTACTTTTTGCTCGTCTTTCATCTCTTTGCTTGCTTTACATTTAACGCAATAACCTTTTTCTGCCATCTAACTCCTCCTATTCGAGTTGACTACTGGTTAAACCACCCGCCTGTGCAGCGGACTTGGTAATATTAGCATACCTGAATAAGCGTGTCAATGTTTCTTGCGGGAATATTTATGCTCTTCTTCTATCTCGCCGACAATTTCTTCCAAAAGGTCTTCTAAGGTAACCAAACCGATGGTTTTCTTCTGCTCGTCCTGCACGATAGCGATCTGGACCTTATTTGCCTGAAACGCCCGCAGCACCTCATTGACCTTAGCGCCGGCTTTAATAAAATAAGGCGGCCGCAAAAGGTCAGGCAGCATAAAAAGCCCCTTATCCCTTAAAATATAAAGCAAATCATGGGCATAAACAATGCCAACGACATTATCGATTGTGCCTTGAAAAACCGGCAGGCGCGCGTGGCCCTCTTCGACAAAAATATTCAAGAGCTGTTCGGAAGTAGTGTTAATATCCACGGCTACCATTTTTTCTTTCGGCATCATTGCTTCTTTAACGCGGGTATCGCCAAATTCAAAAATGCGGTGCAGCATCTTGCGCTCTTCATCGCTTAATACGCCTTCTTCTTTGCCGACCTCAATCATCAGGCGCAATTCTTCTTCGGTAATCAACGGCGAGCGTTTGACCGGCGGCATACGCAAGATCTTTAAGATAGAATTACTAATATCGGTAAAAAGCTTAATGATCGGATGGAACATTTTAATAAATACTTCCCAAAAAGGAGCTACCGCCAAAGAGATTTTTTCCGAATGCTTGATCGCCAGTATTTTGGGGGTAATTTCGCAAAAGATTAAAATTAACACTCCGGAAATAAACGTCGCCAGCACCACGCCCCAACGATAGCCGAAACTATGCACGCAAACCGCGGTGATTACCGCGGACATGGCAATATTAGTAAAGTTATTGGTAATCAGAATTGCGGCAATAAAGCTATCCGACTTGGTAATCAGATTATGCAGGCTTTGGCTACGCTTAACTGCTTTGGCTAATAAATGGCGCAGGCGGATTTTACTCAAGCCGATAATCGCGGTTTCTGAGGCAGAAATAAAAAAAGATAGACCGGCCAAAACAAAAAGAATAAAAATAATTATCGGCAAAGGGATTATTGTATTCATCTTAGTTGCAGCATAGAATAGATCTGCCCTTCTTTTTCCTGCAAAGGCCCGATCACGCTTAAGTTGATTTTGTTC
>JAKAMF010000067.1 GCA_021813045.1 bacterium
GAAACAAATACGGCACAATTGAAACCTGCGCAAATATCCGCCGGAACGGCCGCAAAGCCGGCAGCGGTTATACTTACGGCTGGAAAACTTCGCCGTGCGTTTCCATCTTGCTATTTGAGAATTTTTTGCCATAGTTTATTTTTGCCGAAAAGGCATACCAAATAATTTCAGCAGCTGTTGTGATTGTTCCTTGTTTTTTGAATTTTTAATTACAAAGGTGATATCCATACCCTGCGAACGGGTAAGCTTATCCACATCTAATTCCATAAAAATATTCTGCTCGGTCAGGCCCATGGTATAGTTGCCCGCTTTGTCGAACGATTCCCCCGGCACTCCGCGGAAGTCGCGGATACGCGGCATGGCCACATTGATCAAGCGATCTAAGAATTCATACATCCTCGACTTGCGCAAAGTAACCTTGGCGCCGACCGGCTGGTTCTGCTTTACCTTAAAGTTGGAAATTGCTTTTTTGGCGCGGCGCATAATCGGTTTTTGCCCGACGATCAGGGCTAATTCATCGATTGATTTTTCCAGGATCTTGATATCGGCTAAGGCCTCTCCCACGCCCATATTGACCACGATCTTTTCCAAGCGCGGCACGGCCATGGGATTTTTCAAGCTGAATGACTTCATCATCTCCGGCACAATCTCTTTTCTATATTTTTCTAATAACCTGGGGGTAGCCATACTTGCTCCTAACTCAACACTTCTTTGCACAACTTACAAATCCTCGCCTTGGTGCCGTCGGTTAAGGTGGTAAAACCAACCCGCACCGGCTTATTGCAATTCTTGCAAACTAAAGCGATATTCGCCACCGAGATGCTGGATTCGATAGAAACAATCCCGCCCTGCTGGTCCTGCTGGGTCTTGCGCTTGTGCTTTTTCACCATATTAATGCCTTCCACCAAAGCGCGTTTTCCGCCGGGCAGAAACTCGATTACCTTGCCTTTTTTGCCTCTATCCTTGCCTTTAGTCGACTGCACGATATCGTTCTTGCGTATCTTTAACATTAAATTACCTCTGGGGCTAACGAAATTATTTTAGAAAAATTCTTTTCTCTTAACTCGCGGGCTACCGGTCCGAACACGCGGGTGCCGCGGGGGTTATTCTGTACGTCAATAAAAACGATCGCGTTGCGGTCAAAACGCAAAAGCGTTCCGTCCGGACGACGGATGGCATCTTTGGTTCTCACCACTACTGCCCGGCCCTTTTCGCCTTTTTTAATCGCCGCGTCGGGAGAAGACTCCTTAATATTGACATTGATAATATCGCCGATCAAAGCGAAATCGCAGTTCTTCTTGCCTAAAACGCAAATCATCGAAGCCTTTTTCGCCCCGGTGTTATCCGCTACATCTAAAATCGATCTCAGCTGTATCATCTTATTCCTTAATTGCGCTAGTCTGCGCGGCTTTTTTAACAATCTCTACCAGCCGGAAACGTTTATCCTTGGAAATCGGCCGGGTTTCTTCGATCAAAACCGTATCGCCGATCTTGGCGAGATTTTCTTCGTCGTGAATTTTAAATTTATTGTAATGCTTGACGATTTTGCCGTATTTAGGATGCTTGGCCAAACGCATCGTCCGCACCACTCTGGTCTTTGCCATTTTGTCGCTGATTACCGTGCCGGTATACTGCCTTCTTTTTGCCATTTTACTTTGCTTTCTTTTCGTTTAAGATTGTCTTAATCCGCGCGATATCTCTTTTAACCTGAGAAAACATGTGCGGCTTATCAACTCTGCCGGAATAACGCTGGGCATTAAGTTTAAACAATTCTTCTTTAAGATTTTTTTCCTTAGCCAATAAATCATCGCGGCCTGCCGCGCGAAGTTCTTCTATCTTAGTTTTTCTTTTCATTATCTCTGCGTCCTTGTCACAAACTTGGTTTTCAACGGCAGCTTATAAACCGCTAACCGGAAGCACTGCTTGGCGTATGCCTCAGGCACGCCGCCCAATTCAAATAAAATTCTGCCGCGCTTGACCACCGCTACCCAATGGCTGAGGTCGCCCTTGCCTTTACCCATGCGGACTTCTGCCGGTTTCTTGGTGATCGATTTATCGGTAAAAATACGGATCCACATTTTGCCGCCGCGATTCAACTTGCGCGCCAGAATAACGCGCACCGCTTCGATCTGATTGTTTTTGATCCAGCCGTTTTCCAGGACCTTTAAACCAAACTCGCCAAAGGCGAGGTTAGCGCCGGTAGTAGCAACCCCGCGGCGGGTCCCTTTTTGCAATTTACGGTATTTGACTCTCTTGGGCATCATTACCATATTATTTACTCTCTATTCTTTCGCGGCTGGCCGGAGAAAGCGACTTAGCGTCTAAAATATCGCCTCGGTATAACCAAACTTTGATCCCGATCAAGCCGTAAGTAGTTAAACTTTCCGCAAAACCATAATCAATATCCGCGCGCAAAGTTGCCAGCGGTATCTTTCCGTTCTTATAAGTTTCCGTACGGGACATTTCCGCGCCGTTCAAACGTCCGGATGAAGAAATCTTAATCCCTTTGGCTCCGGCGGACATCGACTGCTCGATCGCCCTTTTTACCGCGCGGCGAAAAGCCACTCTTTTTTCAATCTGCGCCGCTACGTTTTGGGCGACTAACTGCGCGTCTAAACCGGGATTTTTTACTTCTTCCACATCTACGGATAATTCTTTCTTTACCAGGCTATTTACATCTTCGCGCAAGCGTTCGATATCTGCGCCATGGCGGCCGATGATAATGCCGGGACGGGCGGAATAAATGCGGATCTTCACCCGCTGGGCCAGCCTTTCGATCACGATCTTGGAAACCGATGCCTGCTTAAAACGCGCCCGGATCATCTTGCGAATTTTATAGTCTTCTTCGATGAACTTGGCAAATTCCGCGTGACGGGCAAACCAGCGGCTATTCCAGGTTTTGATAAACCCCATTCTTAGTAATGTCGGATTAACTTTTTGTCCCATTATTCCTCGCTTATTTAGTATCCAGCTCTATTTTAATATGCGCAGTTCTTTTTAAAATCGGCTGCGCCCTGCCGAAGGCAGCGGCCTTAAATCTTTTCCACATCGGGCCGTTATCGCAGGTGATCTTGGAAATATACAGTTGATTCTCGCTAAAGCCTTTAACCTTGGCATTAGCCACTGCCTGAGCTAAAAGCTTGCCCAAAAACTCTTTCGGCCTTTTGTCTAAATTGAACAATATGGCCTTGGCCGCGATAACATCCTTATTGCGGATAAGGTCAAGGACCAAACGCGTCTTAGTCGGTGATAATTTTATAAATTTTGCTGAGGCTTTAACTAACATATTATGTCTTCTCTGCCGCTTTCTTGGCCTTAACGCCGCCATGTTTTCTAAAAATCCGGGAAGGCGCGAATTCGCCTAACTTATGGCCGACCATGTTGTCGGTAACAAACACCGGAACATGCCTTTTGCCGTCATAAACCGCGAAAGTCAAGCCGATAAAATCCGGGATGATCGTGGAACGCCTCGACCAGGTCTTGATCGCCTGGCGGTCGCCGGAATTGCGCGCGCGGTCGGCTTTTTTAATCAAATATTCTTCAACAAACGGGCCCTTTTTTAATGAACGTGGCATTATGGTTTCCTTCTCTTTACGATAAATTTATTGGAATATTTTTTGCGGTTTCTCGTCCGGTACCCTTTTGTCGGCATGCCCCATTTACTTACCGGGTGCGGATTACCCTGTCCGGATTTTCCTTCACCGCCACCGTGCGGATGGTCAACCGGGTTCATGGCCAAACCTCTGACCGTCGGTTTAATCCCCATCCAGCGCATACGCCCGGCCTTGCCGATACTGATCGCTTCATGCTCAACATTGCCTAACTGTCCGACTGTGGCGCGGCATTCCAAACTGATTAACCTTACTTCACCGCTAGGCAGCTTGATATGCGCAAAATTATTTTCCTTAGCCATGATCTGCGCGTATCCGCCGGCAGAACGCACAATCTGGGCGCCCTTACCCTGAAATAATTCAACATTATGAATCAGCGTACCGGAAGGGATGTTTCTAATCGGCATGCAATTGCCGATCTTAATTTCGGTCTCTTTATCGCTGCTAGAAATAATCTCGTCTCCCACCTTCAGATCAAGCGGAGCCAGGATATAACGTTTTATTTTATTCGGATATTCCAAAAGCGCTAAGCGCGCGGAACGGTTCGGATCATATTCAATCGCGATTACCTTGGCCGCGGTATCCAAAATATCGCGTTTAAAATCGACTAAACGCAGCATCTGCTTGTGGCCGCCGCCGATATGACGGGTAGTAATCCGGCCGTTGGCATTTCTTCCTCCGCTTTTTTTCAAACGGACGATCAAAGACTTCTCCGGTTTATTCTTGGTGATTTCGGAAAAATCCGGGCCGCTCATCCAGCGCCTTGACTGCGTAGTTGGTTTAAATTTCTTCAGGCCCATTATGCCACCACCTCAATTTTCTGGCCTTCTTTTAAAGTAACGAAGGCTTTTTTGAAATCCGGTGTCTTGCCTAACTGATGCCTTACCCGTTTGGCCTTGCCCGGAGCAATCCAGGAATTCACCGCTTTAACCTTAACTTTATAAATCTCTTCCACTGCCCGCTTGATCTCGGTCTTGTTCGCCCCGTGCTGAACCAAAAAGAGGTATTTTCCTTTCGGCTCTTGCAGAGTAGATTTTTCCGTGCGCAGCAATGATTTGATAATATCGCGGGAAACCATTATTTTAACCTCTTGGTTAACGCGCTTAATCCGTCTTTGGTGATGATCAACCGGCGGGCGTTAAGCACATCATAAACATTAGCGTCTGTAGCTAAATGAAATTTCAGAAAATCTATATTGCGCAGGGATAGCTTTAACGCTTCATCCACTTTGCCTAAATACAAAAGCACGTTATCGGCCTTGACTTTCTTTAAATCAACTTTTAGGTTAGCAAATACTTTAACCATATCCTTGGTCTTGGGTTTTTCGATCTTTAAGTCATCTAAAATAGTAAGACGGTTTTCTTTAACTTTGGCATTAAGCGCGCTTTTTAAAGCCAGGTTCTTGATCTTCGACGACAATTCATAAGCGAAATCACGCGGATGCGGTCCAAAGACCACGCCGCCGTGGCGCCATAAAGGTGAACGGGTCGAGCCAACGCGCGCGCGGCCGGTGCCTTTTTGCTTCCAGGGCTTGCGTCCGCCGCCGGAAACCTCGCCGCGGGTTTTGGTGGAAGCCAGGCCGGTTCTCTGACGGGCCCGGTAAGCGACTACCGCCTGATAGATCGCGTCTTTATTAATTACGCCGTCAAAGATCTTGGCGTCGAGATCGATCTGCTCAACTTCCTTGCCTTCGCGGTTATATACTGGTAAAGTTAATTTTTCCATAATTATTTCTTGGCCGCTGCCTTAGCCGGCTTATTGCCTTTTTTCTTGGCCTTGCGGATAATCACATAGCCGTTCTTAAATCCGGGGATCGCGCCTTTGACCAGGAGAATATTATTCTCAACGTCTACCTTGACTACTTTTAAATTCTGCACGGTCAAACCAACCGCGCCCATGTGGCCGGGCATATGATGGCCCCTAAAAACTCTTCCCGGGGTAGTACTAGAACCGATTGAACCTACGCGGCGATGCGACATTGAGCCGTGGGTCATCGGGCCGCCATGCCAATTCCAGCGTTTCATACCGCCCTGAAATCCCTTACCGATGGTCGTGCCGGTAACATCCACAAAATCGCCGTCTTTAAAAATATCCGCCTTGATCTCCTGGCCGACTTTGATTTCCTCAGCCAGCGTACCCTTTAAAAACTCGCGCATAATCTTGCGCGGAGCGATATTTAATTTCTTGAAATAACCGGCTTGCGGTTTTTTGAGCTTTTTTTCGGCGACTTGGTCAAATCCCAGCTGCACAGATTTATCCTTGACCGCCAAAACCGGGCATGGCCCTGCTTCAATCGCGGTAACATTGAGGATCTTACCGTCATCAGAGAAAATCTGGGTCATACCGATTTTTTTACCAATCAAACCGATCATTTTATTTTATCTCCACATCCACACCCGCGGGCAAGTTGAGCTTACGCAAAGAATCAATCGTTTTTGCCGTCGGCTCATAGATGTCGATCATCCGCTTGTGCGTGGCCAAATGAAACTGTTCGCGTGATTTTTTATCGATTACCGGGGAACGCAAGACAGTGTAAAGCTCGCGCTTGGTCGGCAGCGGTACAGGGCCCGCAATGCGGGCGCCTGTACGCTTGACCGTATCGACAATTTCCGTCACTGCCTGGTCTAACAGGCGGTGATCATATGCTTTTAACCTGATTCTGATCTTTTGCATTGTGGTCATTTAATTAAGCGATAATCTCCGTTACGACTCCCGAACCTACGGTCTTGCCGCCCTCGCGGATAGCAAAACGTGATTCCTTTTCCATAGCGATCGGAATGATCAACTCTACTTCCAAAGAAACGTTATCGCCCGGCATAACCATTTCCACGCCGGTGGGCAAAGTCACTGCTCCGGTAACGTCGGTGGTACGGAAATAGAATTGCGGCCTGTACAGATCGGAA
>JAKAMF010000068.1 GCA_021813045.1 bacterium
CGGCAGACTTTGAGCTTAAAATAATCCGTCTGACCTCCGCTCGTCGTAAATCCTTGCGCACCAAGTTTAACAAATTGGCGTATTTTCAATGCTCGCTAAAGAGCAAAAGCTAAAATCAATCTATTGATCTTTAATGAATCTGCCCGGATTTCGAGCGAATGTTGATTTTTAGCCAAAAAGGCGAATAATTTCGGGAATCCCCGTGGAGCATCGCGCGTAAGCGCGAGGCGACAAAGCGGGGACGGCGAAGCTATCTGGGCCCTTTTTGTTAGAACAAAAAGGGCGAGTTCTGCAGCCGCCGAAATTATGAGCTCTTTTTGGCGTTAAAAAAATCATCTGAGCGAGAAACCGGGCAGATTCATGAAGATAGAAGAATTATATTGCAACTAAGCGAGCGCTCTGATATATTCTTGCTATGGAGAAATTACGCGTAGGAGTAATCGGGGTCGGGCATTTGGGCAGTATACATGCCAAAATCTATAAACAGCTGCCGAATTGCGAACTGATCGCGGTCTGCGACTCTAATTCAGAGCGGGCAGCGCAAATCTCCCAGAGCCTGCAAGTCAAAGGGATCAACGATTACCGCGAGCTTTTCGGCCAGGTAGACGCGGTAAGCGTAGCTACGCCGACTGTCTCCCATTACGCGATTGCCGCAGACTGCCTGAAACACAAGCTGCACGCCTTAGTCGAAAAGCCTTTTACCACTAATCTCAAACAAGCTGACGCGCTGATTAAGATCGCGCAGAAACATCAACTCATCTTGCAAGTCGGACACATCGAAAGATTTAATTCCGCTTTTAGCGCCACGCTTAAGCTAATCAAACACCCCAAGTTTATCGAATGCCACCGCTTGAGCCCGTTCCCTAACCGCTCTTTGGATGTCGGAGCGGTATTGGATATCATGATCCACGATATTGATATCGTGCTCGGCTTGGTCAATTCAAAAATAAAAAAGATTGAATCCGTAGGCATTAATGTATTGACTAAATTTGAAGATATTGCCAACTGCCGAATCAGCTTTACCAACGGCTGCGTGGCTAACCTGACCGCCAGCCGGGTTTCCGACGAGTATATGCGCAAAATCAGGATTTTTCAGGAAGATACTTATATTTCTTTAGATTATAAAGACGCTAAGGCCTGCGTTTATCAAAAAGGCACTGGCGGCATCACCAAAACTGACCTGCCGATTGAAAAAGAAGAACCCCTGCCAAAAGAACTGGCCTCATTTGTTGATTGTGTGCTGGCCAATAAGGAACCGCTGGTTTCCGGAAGAATTGCCCGGGAAGCGGTAAAAGTGGCTTTGCAAATCCAAGATCAGATATGGCGCAAAAAAATATTTTAATTGTCTGCGGCGAAACCAGCGGAGATGCCAATGCCGCTGGCCTGGCGCGGAAAATTTTAGAATTAACCCCCCAAAATAAGATTTTCGCGGTTGGCGGATCGTTGCTTAGCCAGGCCGGCGCGCAAATAATTTACGACATCAAAGAGCTTTCCGTAATGGGGCTGTTTGACGTCCTAAAAAAACTGCCTAAATTTTTCCAACTGCAGGATTTAATTATTTCCAAGATTAAATCCGAGCGGATTGACGCAATCATCTTAGTGGATTTTTCCGGTTTTAACCTGCGCCTGGCCAAAAAAATTAATAATTCCCTGCCGGTCTTTTACTATACCAGCCCTCAAGTCTGGGCATCGCGCCCCGGACGCGTAAAAACCATAAAAAAATTCGTCAAAAAGATGCTGGTCTTCTTCCCTTTTGAGGTAGATTTCTATAAAAAATTCGGGGTGGATGTAGAATTTGTTGGCCACCCTTTATTAGATATTCCTCTGCCTGTGAGCGGGCCAAAATCAGAAATAGTTAAAATCGCCCTGCTCCCCGGTTCGCGGCAAGGCGAAATCAAACTGATCCTGCCGATAATGCTGGAGAGCGCTAAAATAATCGACGGGAAAATTGCGCGAGCAGAATTTATGATTGCCAAGGCGCCGAATGTTGACCGGAAATTTTACGAAAATATTATGCGGGGATACGCTTTAAAACCGAAGATATGCGAAGGCAGAATTTATGATTGCCTGAACCAAGCGGATTTTGCTCTGGTCTGCTCCGGCACCGCCACTTTAGAAACCGCAGTTATGCAAAAACCGTTTCTCATCGTTTATAAAATGAATCCTTTAAATTACCTGCTTTACCGTCCACAGGTAAGACTGCCTTACATCGGGATGGTCAATATCATCTCCGGGAAAAAAATTATCCCGGAATTCATCCAGGGCCGCGCCACGGCGGAAAATATTAGCCGGGCAGCGCTGGAAATCCTCAATAATCCGCAAGAATTAAACCGCCTAAAAGATGAACTGGCCAAAATAAAAACCGCGCTGGGCACATCTGGCGCCAGCGCGGCTGCAGCAAAAATAATACTTACTTCTTTGTCTTCTCCGGCATAACGTTAATAAAGGTCCTGACTTTGCCATGCGGGGTTTTTTTACGGGTAAAATAAACCGTTCCGCAAACTAGGGAAAAGACTGTCCCTGAGCCGCGCACATTTTTCCCGACTTTGTAGGTATTAATCCCTCTGACTAAAATTTGCCCGGTCTTGACCTTTTGCCCGCCGGATGCCTTAAGTTGTTCATCTTTCTTGGGTGTAGAAAAACCGCCTGCCATTTGATACCTCCTTACATAGTAAATGTATATACCTTGCCCAATATGATGGGCAAGTACGCGCTTGCTGCGCTGCCGGCCAATCCGATATGGCCGGGTATTTAAATTAACTCTACTTCTTCCTCTATATCCGGAATATGCACATTCAAACCGCTGGCGCTCAATGTATCTGCCAGGATTTGCGATTGCTCCGGGTCTCCGTGCACCAAAAATATCCGCTTCAGCGGCAAACTCTCAAAAACGAAATTCGCCAAATCATTCTTATCCGCGTGCGCGGAAAGCGAATTCATCACCACTACTTCCGCATTTAACTCATGCTCCACGCCAAAGATACGCACGATTTTAGACTTATCCACGATCTTCTTGCCCAAAGTATCCTTGGCCATATATCCTACCACTAAAACCGTGTTTCGTGAATCCTCAATATTATTTTTTAAATGATGCAGGACGCGGCCGGATTCGCACATACCGCTGCCGGCAATAATCACCATCGGCCTTTTATCCATATTCAGGCCCTTGGACTCATCTTGGCTGGCGACAAAACGCAAATTAATAAATTCAAAAGGGTTCTGCCCATGCTGAATAGCATGAGCTGCCTTAGAATTCATATAATCAGCGTGAAAAATAAACGCTTCGGTAATTTGAGCAGATAAAGGGCTATCTACATATACAGGTATTGCTGGTATGGCCTTTTCTTTTAACAATTCATCCAGCAGATAGATCACTTCCTGCGTACGCTCCAAACTAAAAGCCGGAATAATAATCTTGCCGCCGCGGGCAATAGTGCGGTTAACCACTTCCTTTAAATGCCCCTTGGCATCCTCTACCGGCGTATGCTGCCTACCGCCGTAAGTGCTTTCCAGAATTAAATAATCCAAACCCTTAGGTATTTCCGGATTATTCAACATGGGAAGATTGTTCCTGCCCAGATCCACGGCATAGCCAACCTTGATTACGCGGTCATTATCTTTAATTTCCAAAACAATAATGCTTGAGCCAAGGATATGCCCGGCATCCAGCAAAACCAGATGAAAATCCTTGGCAATCATAATGCTTTTATCATAAGGCACCGGGTGGATCCGGCGGATAGCGTTAGAAACATCTTTTTGGTTATAAAGCAGATTGCGCAAAGGCAGACCCAAGCGTTTATTGATTTTGTTGACGTATTTAATATCTTCTTCCTGTATCTTGGCCGCGTCTTCCAGCATCAAGCGGGTAAGGTCGCGGGTGGCGTGCGTGGCATAAATTTTACAACGCATACCCTTGCGGATTAAACTGGGGATATTACCGCAATGATCAACGTGCGCGTGCGATAAGACAAAAGCATCAAGCTGGCGCGGGGCGAAACTAAAGGTGGAATTAACCGCGTAAAATTCATCGCGCCGGCCCTGATAAAGCCCGGCATCCAAAAGCACCTGCGTGCGGTCATTATGGACCAGATGGCTTGAGCCGGTTACGGTTTTAACTCCGCCTAAAAACCGAATTTTTACTGCCATGATCAATCCTTTTTTAATTTAAAAGATGCCAGAATAATCAAAATCAAATAAGCCAAAGTTAAAACAAAGATTCCTTTATTGGCGAGCAGATAATTGGTTACTGCCTCCGGTTGGGAATAAACGCTTTTTCCCACTCCCGCCAAAATAAACTGCACCCAGAAGATCCGTAAAGGCGTAGCCAAAATTACCACGGACATATACCGGCGCAAGCTTATCGCGGTCAAACCGGCGGATAAATCCAAAAAACGCAGCGGAATAAAAGGCGCGGCGCGAAAAACTAAAAGCCAAAAATAATTTACCCGGGATAACTTCTGGTAAAATCCGGAGAATTTTTTGCTTAAATTGCTTTCTACAAAATCTTTACCGAGAGCCCGCGCCAGAGAAAATAAGATTATCGCGTTGATTGCCTCGGCCAGAAAAACCAAAAGCGTGCTTAAGTACGCCCCGAACAAAAATGCCGCGGCAATGCGGAAAACATCTTTAGAAAACCAAAAGAAAAAACTGAATAAAACATAGGCGGCAATAAAGATTATCCCTGCCCAAAAAAGAGGAATACCTTTTAGCGCCTGCCGGATCGCAGTATCATCAAGATGAAAAAATTTTCCCAGCGCTAAAAATAAAACTATCGCGCCGATAAAAATCAAAAACCTGGTTCGGCTATTTGTCATAAGTGGAATAATAATAAGGCGTGAAGGCCTTAAATTCCGCGGCGCAGGTATCGACTAGCTTAAAATCAGGCGAAAGGTTTTCATTTTTACGTAAAGCGGAAATTTCTTCTTCTTTTTTGCCGATCAGTCCGGCGATCTGCCGGTCGGAAAAACCATATTCTTTAGCTTGGCGCAATAACTCCGGGCTAAGCGCAGGTTTACCGGCGCTAATCTCTTTTTCCAATTCTACGATCTGTAAAATATTATGCAAAAACCAGCGGTCAATCTTAGAAATCGCATAGATTTCTTCTATGCTCATGCCGGCGCGCAGACCATCGGCTAAATAAAAAATCCTTTCCGCATTCGGGATTTTAATCATCCGGCGGATCTTTTCCAGATTTTCGCTCTTTGGCTCAATCACGCTTTCTAAGCCGAACTTTTTAATTTCCAATGAACGCAGTCCTTTTTGCAGGGCCTCTTTAAAAGTCCGGCCGATCGCCATTGCCTCTCCCACCGACTTCATAGATACCGTAAGCTGCGGGTCAGCCAAAGGAAATTTCTCAAAAGTAAAACGCGGAATCTTGACTACGCAATAATCAATTGCCGGCTCAAAACAAGCCGGGGTTTCCCGGGTTATATCATTGGAAATTTCATCAAGGGTATAACCAACCGCCAGTTTAGCGGCGATTTTCGCGATCGGAAATCCGGTGGCCTTAGATGCCAAAGCCGAGCTGCGCGAAACCCGCGGATTCATTTCAATTACCACCATCCTGCCGTTATCCGGATGCACGGCGAACTGGATATTCGAGCCGCCGGTAGAAACGCCGATTTCCCGAATACAAGCAATTGCCGCGTCGCGCATTTGCTGATATTCTTTGTCGGTCAAGGTTTGCGCCGGAGCAACCGTAATACTATCTCCGGTATGCACACCCATCGGATCAAGATTTTCAATCGAGCAAATAATTACTACATTATCTTTTAAATCACGCATTACCTCTAATTCGAATTCTTTCCACCCGGCAACCGATTCTTCAATCAAGATCTCGCTGATCATGCTGGAATCCAAACCGAGTTTGGCCAGTTTTTTGAATTCTTCCATATCCGCGGCAATTGCTCCGCCGGTACCGGCCAAAGTAAAGCTTGCCCGGATAATTAAAGGAAAACCAATCTGCTCAGCTACTTTGCAGGCCTCGGCCAAAGTATAGGCCTTTCCGCTTTTCGGCAGATCTAAGCCGATCTTCTGCATGGCCTTTTTAAACAGCTGCCGGTCTTCGGCTTTTTTGATCGCTTTAATATCCGCGCCGATCGTCTCAACTTTATATTTTCTTAAAATCCCTTTCTCCGCCAGCCCGACAGTTGTATTTAGCGCGGTCTGGCCGCCTAAAGTCGGCAGGAGCGCGTCGGGCTTTTCTTTGGCAATGATTTTCGCTACCACATCAACCGTGATTGGCTCAATATAAGTGCGGTCAGCGGTCTCCGGGTCAGTCATGATCGTAGCAGGATTGGAATTAACTAAAACAACCTTATACCCTTCTTGCCTCAAGACCTTGCAGGCCTGGGTGCCGGAATAATCAAATTCACAGGCCTGGCCGATAACAATCGGGCCGGAGCCAATGATTAAAATTTTTTTAATATCTTTGCGTTTAGGCATATTTATCCATCATTTTGATAAACTCATCAAACAAATATCGCGCGTC
>JAKAMF010000069.1 GCA_021813045.1 bacterium
TGTTTACTTTATAAGGAATTTGTTTGTGATGGTGGATATTATCCTGTGGGAGGCATACAGACAGTTCCAGATACCCTAAAACAAAGATTTAAAGAATACGGTGGTCAAATAATTTTTGATGCCGAAGCTAAGAAAATTATAATAGAAAATAATACGGCAATGGGCATAGTTTTAAAAAATAAAACTAAAATATCTTCAGAATATGTCATTTCCGCCTCAGATTTTCAACAAACTATGTTTAATTTAATAGATGCTAGCGATATTCAGTTGAAAAGAATAGAAAAAATTCGCTCACTGGAGGAATCTTCTCCTGGTTTTATAGTTTATATCGGTATTAAAGGTAAAAGGCCTGAAATAACAGAGTTAAAGTCAAATATTTACTTAATGACTAATCACGATTCTATAAATGCTAAGTATTCTCAAGTTAAAAATTGTACAAATGATTTTATAGGTATACATGTGCCTTCTGTCTGGGATAAAACATTAAATATGGAAGGCAGGATGTCAATTTGCTTGGCTACTAATACTGATTTTCATGAGGAAAAGTTTTGGAATAAGGAAAAAAGGAAAGAGTTCGCTGATAGATTAATTAAGCTTGCTGAAATAGCCATCCCGAATTTATCCAAAGAAATAGATTTATGTTTGACAGCTACTCCAAATACACTTAATAAATGGACCAGAAACCATAATGGCTCTGCTTATGGCTGGGCGGGAACTGTAGAACAGTTTGGTAATCCTGAACTGTCTCAAAAAACTTGGATAAAAAACTTGTTTATAACAGGGCACTGGTCTAACCAAAGTAGCGGCGTCAGTTTTGTTTCTAATTGTGGTTATGATACGGCAGATTTAATTTTGCATAATAAAATATAAAATGAATATATTCGCTATATCAAGTATATTACTCGCAATAACCTCTTTTATACTCATCTCTATTCTTTTAATTAGCCGGAAAACTAATTTTCTTTTAATTATGATTTGTTTTAATATAGCTGTTTTTGTGTGGGGTATCGGCACATTTATTGCGGGAAAAGCTGATTCTCCGGAAAGCGCCCTAGTTGGATGGCAGATCGGTTTGGGGGGTGGAGTTTTTATAGCTATGTTTTTTTATCATCTTGTATGTAGTCTTTGTGAAATAAGGAGGAGGTGGTTTTTAATAGCCACCTATTTATTAGGAGCGTTATTCTCTTTATTAATGATCTTTAAAAAACTCCTTATTTATCCTGATTTGGTGTTGCTTTTTAATTCGATTTATTATGTGCAAGGAACTCCTTACTATCTCGTTTCGTATTTGCTTTGGTTAGGTACAGTTGTTCTTAGTCATTTTGAATTATTTAGATTTATGAAAAGGACTAGCGGGATCAGAAAAGTTCAGGCTACGTATTTGTTTCTCGGCGCATCAATAGGATTTATCGGAGGCTCATCAGTTCATTTGCCTATTTTAGGAATAAAAATTTATCCATTAGGTAATTTCGGTATTTGTATTTATTCTATTATTGTTACATATGCAATATTAAAATATCGCCTTCTTGATATTAAGGTTGCCGTTACTCGTACAAGTATATTCGTTGCTGTTTACACTTTGATTCTTGGTTTACCGTTTGCCGTCGGTGCGTATTTTAAATCGTATTTAATTGATTACGTCGGTCCCCATTGGTGGGCTGTGCCTTTGGGATTTATGGCAGTTTTAGCCACATTAGGCCCATTCATTTATATTTTCCTCGATAAGCGGGCAGAGGCAGCGTTGTTTAAGGAACAGAAACGTTATCAGGACACCTTAAAGCAGGCGTCAATGGGCATGGTGCGCATTCGCGATTTGCGCCGTCTGCTGGAATTGATCGCCCATATCGTTACCAAAACTGTGCGTATTAATTACATCTCAATTTATATTCATGATCAAGCGAGCGACCAGTATAATTTGCATGTCAGCCGCGACAAGGGCCGGGTGCCTTTGGCAACTCTGGCGTCGGATAATCCGTTGATTGCCTGGATTTCGGTTAAGCGTGAGCCGCTGATTGCCGAAGAAGTGCGCCGGTTGTATCAGGATACCGGCGACGAAACTTATAAACATATTGAAGAAAGCATGCAAAAGCTTTTTGCCTCTGTGGTAATCCCCAGCTACTTAGAAGATAAATTTATCGGTTTTATCTGTTTAGGTGATAAACATTCCGGCGCGATCTATACTGCGGATGATCTTAATGTCTTTCAGGTTTTAGCCAGTCAGGCCGCCCTGGCGATTGAAAACGCCCAATTTTATGACGAGGCCAAGGAAATGCAAGAGCAGATTTCGCAGGCTGAGAAAATGGCCACCATCGGTACTATGGCAGATGGCTTATCACATCAGATCAACAACCGTTTTTACGCGCTCGGCTTAATTGCTGGAGATACCATTGACACAATTAAGATTACTGATACTAGTAAATGTAGCCCGGAAATTAAAACGATGATCGGCGAAATCAGCAAGGCCTTGGATCGTATTCAGGTCAATGTTACGCAGGGTGGGCAGGTGGTGCAGGGTATGCTCAAGTATTCGCGCCGCGGGGACGAAGGTTTTGAGGCGTTGGATGTGGCGAAGATTCTTGATAATACGCTGGAAATGGTGCAGTTTAAAGTCAAACTTTCCGATATTGATATTGTGCGTAATTTTGATTCTAGCCCGAAGATCAAGGGCAATATGACTCAGCTGGAAGAGGTTTTTTTCAATTTTATTGATAATGCCAATGACGCGATTATTGAGCGTAAGCAGACTTTGAAAGAAGAGGGCTATCGCGGCAGGATCACTTTTTCTGCCAAAGCCAAAGATGAGAATACGGTTGAAATTGTCGTTGAGGACAATGGCATCGGCGTTAAGGAAGATGACGCTAAGAAGATTTTTACCCCGTTTTTTACCACTAAAACCTCGGCGCACGTGGCCAATAAGAAGGGTACCGGCCTTGGCCTTTACGTGATCCGCCGCATCATCAGCGACATGCACCACGGTAAGATCTCCTTTGAGTCAGCCTACCGCACCGGCACGCGCTTCATCCTCCATCTGCCGGCGGCAAAATAAATGGACAGAGAAAGAAGAGGGCATCCGCGGATCAGCTTATCGCTGAGAGTATTTTACCGGGTAAAAGACTCGTTGACCGCGGTTATGCTGGTGGATGACCGCGAGATTACAGCCGAGATGCTGGATTTGAGTTCTCTGGGCATTGCGCTTTTATCGCATTACAGCATTCCCGTAGGCACAAAAGCTGATTTAAAGTTCTCTTTGATCGATATAAGCCAGCCCGGGATATTCAGCGCGCACGGCCCGATCCGGGCGCTGGGCATAGTGCGTAATAATACCCTGCTTAAAGGCAAGCGCCGCTTAGGCATTGAATTCTTGGAAATTAGCGCCAAAGACCGCAATATTATCAATAATTTTATCGAAACCATCCTTGAATCCGGGCCGATAATTTAGCCCAAATAATCCCAAATTTTGTATTGACGAGCAGTAGCCGGTATGGTAGACTTATCGTCTGATTTGTCAAAATTTTCATAACCAAGGAGAAACAAAAATGTATGCAATAATTGAGGTTGGGGCAAAGCAATATCAGGTTAAAAAAGGCGATATCATTGAGGTTGAGAAACTCACTGTTATCAAGGATAAAGAGATCACTTTTGATCAGGTGCTTTTAATATCCAGCGACGATAAAGTTGAAGTTGGCACGCCGTATCTTAAGTCAGCCAGCGTCAAAGCGCAGGTTTTAGGCGACACAAAAGGCGAAAAAAAGGTAAGTTACAAATACCGCCGCCGCAAGGCCTTCCATTGGAAAAAGGGCCATCGCCAGAAACTTACCTGCTTGAAGATCACGGACGTTAAGGGCTAATGGGCCAGCCGGATACAAATTTTATTGATAGCGCCAAGATTTATGTTGAGGCGGGCTCCGGCGGCCGAGGCTGCCAGAGCTATTATCGCGATAAATATACCCGTCATGGAATCCCCAACGGTGGGAATGGCGGCAGGGGTGCGGATATCATTATTAAAGCCGATAGGAATTTGCGGACACTGATAGATTTTCAGTATAACCGGCATTTCTACGGAAGCCACGGAGCGCACGGCTCGAGCAAAAATAAGAAGGGCCGCGATGCTGATGATGTGATTATCCGCGTCCCCTGCGGCACGATTATTAAAGATGTCGAGACGGATATTGTTTTGCGTTCTTTGGAAAAGGACGGGGAAACGGTAATTATCGCCAAAGGCGGTTTAGGCGGTAAGGGTAATGAGCACAACCATACGCCGACTGACCCGCAGCCGGGCGAAAAGCGCGATTTGATTTTTGACTTAAAGCTTTTGGCTGATGCGGGGGTAATCGGGTTTCCCAATGCCGGTAAATCTACGCTGATCTCGCATATTTCCAACGCGCATCCGAAAATTGCCGCCTATCCGTTTACCACCCGGTTTCCCATTCTGGGAGTGATCGGCGACAAGGGCGAAAGTATTGTGATTGCCGATATCCCCGGCCTGATCGAGGGCTCTTCGCATGGCCGCGGTTTAGGCGATAGATTTTTACGCCATGTTGAACGCACCAAGGTTCTGGTGCATTTGGTGGATATGGCAGCTGTGGAAGGCAGGGATCCGGTCAACGATTTTAAAATAATTAATCAGGAACTTAAGACCTACAGTAATAATGTTTACAAAAAGCCGCAGATTGTGGTGGCTAACAAAATGGATTTACCCGGGGCAAAAGCGAATTTAACCAAGTTTAAAAAGGCAACCAGAAAAAAAGTTTATCCTATATCGGCTTTAAAATCAGAAGGCCTGGAGGAATTAATTGAAGCAATCCGCGAAAAATTATAAACGCATTGTCGTTAAGATCGGCTCAAGCCTGTTTTGTTCGCAAAAAGAGTGCCTGGATTTTACTTTTCTTAATCAGACGATCAATCAGCTCTCCGATCTGGCGCGTTCCGGCAAAGAAGTGTTGGTAGTTTCTTCCGGCGCGATCGCCTTGGGTATGCGTATTTTGAATTTAAAGAGCCGCCCGAAGGGGCTATCGGATTTGCAGGCGGCTGCCAGCGTCGGACAAAACGCGCTGATGGATGCCTATAGCCGGATTTTTAACGCCAATAAAGTTAATTGCGGGCAGGTTTTGCTTACCCGCGATGATTTTTCCGACCGTAAGCGCTACCTGAACGCGAAAAATACGCTGAATAAATTATTAGAGCTGGGCTGTGTACCGGTGATTAATGAAAACGACGCTATCTCAACCGATGAAATTAAATTCGGCGATAATGACCAGCTTTCCGCTTTGGTGGCGACTTTAATGGACGCGGACCTGTTGATTATGCTTTCGGATGTGGACGGGCTGTGGGACAAAGACAAAAAAGTAATTAAGATTATCGCGGAAATTTCCAGTTCGGTTAAATCGCTGGCTAGCTCTACGGATAAGAAGACCTCGGTCGGCGGCATGATTACCAAATTAGAAGCCGCGAAGATCAGCATCGATTCCGGTATTCCGGCGGTTATTGCCAATGGCCGCACCAATGGCTTGATTAAAGAAATTGCCAATGATCCGGCCAGTGCCGGAAATTGGACCTTATTTTTACCGAAGACCGGCTCTCTGGCGGCCAAAGAGCGTTGGATCGCTTTTGGCACTAAGCCCAAAGGTAAGATTGTGGTCGACGACGGAGCTAAGCGCGCCCTGAAGAATAAAAAGAGCCTGCTTCCTGTGGGCGTGATTGATACCCATGGCAATTTTGCCAGCGGCGAAGTAGTGAGCATTGTCGATAAAGACGGCAACGAATTCGCCCGCGGCATGGCCAGCGTTTTTTGCCGGCATTTGGAAGAGATTAAGGGCAAGCATTCCGAAAAAGAAGTTATTCATTGCGATAATTTAGTAATTTTATGATTGAGAAAATAGCGAAAAAAGCGCAGTTGGCTTCCAGGGTACTGGCAAATTTGTCCGGCGAAACCAAGAATAAGGTTTTAACGGATATGGCCGCTGCTTTAATTGCTGATCAGGCGCAGATTCTCAAGGCCAATGCCAAGGATATCGCTCAGGCCAAAAAAGATAAATTAAAACCAGCCTTGATCGACCGTTTAACCTTAAGTGAAAAACGGATTCAGGAAATGGCTGACGGTTTATTAGAGTTAACCAAACTGCCTGACCCGGTTGGTGAAATTATCAAGGACTGGGAGCGGCCGAATGGTTTGCGGATTCAGAAAGTGCGCGTGCCGATCGGCGTAATCGCGATAATTTATGAATCCCGTCCGAACGTCACCAGCGATTGCGCGGGGCTGTGTTTTAAATCCGGCAACAGCGTGATCTTGCGCGGCGGCAGCGAAGCATTTAATTCTAATTATGCGATTTACCAGTCTCTGCGCCGGACGCTGGCAGATAATGATATCAGCGAAGACGCGATTTGCATGATTACCAGCAAAGAACACGCGGCGGTTGACGAGCTTTTAAAATCTTTCTTCGCTAAAAAATA
>JAKAMF010000005.1 GCA_021813045.1 bacterium
GCTCTTGGGCCCGAATGGCGCTGGCAAAACCACCACTTTTTATATGGTTGTGGGGATTATCCCTCCGAATAAAGGCGAGGTGATTTTTGACAATCAGAATATTACTACTTGTCCGATCCACGAGCGGGCGCGTTTTGGCATCGGTTATCTTGCGCAGGAGCCGTCGATTTTCCGTAAACTCACAGTGGAAGATAATATCTTAGCGATATTAGAAACCTTGCCTTTAGACCGCAAACAAAGGATGTCGCGTCTGGATAGTTTATTGGATGAATTAAATATCGCGCATCTGCGTAAAAGTAAGGCCTATACCTTGTCCGGCGGAGAAAGAAGGCGTTTGGAAATTACCCGCGCCTTGGTAACTAACCCTTCTTTTATTTTGCTGGATGAGCCGTTTTCCGGGATCGATCCGATCGTGGTCAGCGAGGCGCAGGAAATTATCAAAGAGTTAAAGCATAAGGGTTTGGGGATTTTACTGACTGACCATAATGTGCGCGAAACGCTTTCCATCACTGACCGCGCTTATTTGATCGCTGACGGTAAAATTTTAATCTCCGGCACGGCCAATGAACTGATTAATAACGCTAAGGCCAGAGAGATTTATTTGGGTGAGAAGTTCCGTATGTAATTTCAACTAATGGAGAGTATTAATCATGAAAACCGAAGTTAAAAAAATTGATGGCGCAAAACGCGAAATTATAGTTGAAGTAAGCGGCGATATCGTGAAAAATAAATTCGCCGATGTTTTTAAAAAGATCGGGCAGGAAGCTAAAGTTGCCGGATTCCGTCCGGGGCACGTGCCGCAGGATATTCTGGAGAAGAATTTTTCCGCTCACGCGCATGACCAGGTGCTCAGGGAATTGATCCCGGAAGTTTACAATCAGGCGATTGAAAAAGAGGCCTTGGATGTGATTGATCTGCCGAATATCTCTGATGTTAAGCTTGACCGCCAGGCACTTTCTTTTAAAGCGGAAGTAGAGATTACTCCGGAAATCGAACTAAAGAAATATAAGGGCAGGAAAATAGAGTTTAAGAAAATTCAGGCCAGCCCCGAGGATGTTAAACGCCAGATCGACGCGTTGAAGGAATCGCGTAAGATTGACGTCTTGGATGATAATTTTGCCCGCGGCCTGGGCTATGCGGCTATGGCTGATTTGCAAAAGGCGATTGAAATGCAGGTTTATCTGACCGCGCAAAATCAGCAAAGGCAGAAGATCGAATCCGAGCTGATTGAAGGCATTGTCAAGGAACTTGATTTTAAAGTCCCGCAGGCGCTGGTTAACCGCCAGTTAGAAGATTTAGTTCGGCAGACAAAATTAGATTTGGCAATTAAAGGCCTGCCGCGGGAAAAAATTGAAGCCGAAGAAAAAAGAATCAGCGAAGAATTAACCCCGCAGGCAAAAGACCAGGTTAAGACGTATTTGGTCCTTTCGGCAATTGCCCGCAAAGAAAATATTGCCATTGATGACCAGATGCCGCGCAAGGTGGTGGAGTTTTTATTAAAAGAAGCGGATTGGAAAGAAATTAACTAACGGAGGTGAGCAATGGAAGTTAAATGCCAGACTTTAGTTCCTATGGTAATCGAGCAGACCAGCCGCGGTTACGAAAGGGCCTACGATATTTATTCCCGGCTTTTAAAGGACCGCATTGTTTTTGTCGGCACTCCGATCGACGATTTTGTGGCTAATCTGATTATCGCCCAGATGCTTTTTTTGCAGATGGAAGACGCCACCAAAGACATCAGCGTTTATATTAATTCTCCCGGAGGTTCGGTAACCGCGGGGTTGGCGATTTACGACACTATTCAATTCCTTAAGCCGGATGTAGCTACTTATTGCGTTGGCCAGGCTGCCAGCATGGGTGCTTTGCTTTTAGCCGCCGGCACTAAAGGTAAACGTTACGCGCTGCCTAATTCACGGGTAATGATTCATCAACCGTGGGGAGGGGCGCAGGGCCAGGCGATCGATATTTCTATTCAGGCTAAAGAAATTTTAAAGCTGCGCGATAAAATTAACGAGATCCTTGCCCATCACACCGGCCAGTCGCTGGACAAGATTCAGAAAGACACCGACCGGGACTATTTTATGTCCAGTAAAGAAGCGCTGGATTATGGATTAATTGATGAAGTAGTGGTGCATAGTAAAAAAGGAAAATAATAAGAAAGGTAAATAACATGAGAAAAAATTATTTATTGACTCCCGGTCCGACGCCTTTGCCTCCGGAAGTTTGCGAAGCGCAGGCAAGGCCGATTATTCATCATCGCACCCCGCAATTTCAGGCGATCCTTAAAGAAGCCAGCGAGGGCATGAAATATATTTTTCAGACCTCCCATGATGTCTATATTCTGGCTTCTTCCGGTACCGGAGCCATGGAGGCGGCGGTAGTCAATTTATGTTCAGCCGGCGATACGGTAGTTACGGTTGAAGCGGGTAAATTCGGCGAGCGTTGGACTGAAATCGCCAAGGCCTACGGAATAAACTGCGAAGTAATCAAAGTGGAATGGGGCAAAGCAGTTGACCCTAAAGAAATCGAAAAGAAATTAAAAGCTAATCCGAAAATTAAAGCGGTATTTACCACGCTTTGTGAAACTTCTACCGGCGTGGCAACTGATATCGAGGCCGTAGGTAAAGCAGTCAAAGACACTGACGCGGTTTTAGTGGTTGATGCGATCAGCGGATTAGGCGCGATTGATTTAAAAACTGACGCCTGGGGCTGCGATATCGTAGTCTCCGGATCGCAAAAAGGCCTGATGCTCCCTCCGGGTTTGGGTTTTATTTCGGTCAGCCCTAAGGCCTGGCAGAAAATAGAGTCAGCTAAGTTGCCGAGGTATTATTTTGATTTAAAAGCCGCTAAAAAAGCGCTGGCCAGCACAGATACGCCTTTTACTCCGGCGATTACATTGATTGTCGCTCTTTGCGAGGCCTTAAAGATTATGCGCCAGGACGGCTTGGAGAAAATATTCGCTCGCCATAAAAAAATGGCGGATGCTACACGGGCTGCCATGCAGGCTTTAGGTATGGGTTTATTCGCGCCGACCGCTGCCAGCGACGTGGTAACGGCAGTAATTGTTCCGGCCGGTATTGACGGAGAAAAATTAGTCAAGACCATGCGCGATACCTACGGCGTGACCATTGCCGGCGGCCAGGCAGAGTTAAAAGGCAAAGTTTTTCGTTTCGCGCATATGGGTTTTATCGAAGAATTCGATATTATTGCGGGGATTTCCTGTTTAGAAAAAGTTTTAAAACAGATGGGTTATAAATTTGAATTAGGCAGCGGCGTAAAAGCGGCGCAGGAGGTTTTCTTAAAATGATCAAAATTTTAGTCAGCGATCCCTTATCTACGGAAGGATTAAAGATACTTACCGAAGCCAAGGAATTTCAAGTCGATATTAAGACCGACTTGAAACCAGAAGCCCTGAAAGAAATTATCAAGGATTATGATGCGCTTTTGGTCAGGAGCGCGACTAAAGTTACCAAGGACATCCTGGCAAATGCCAACCGCTTAAAAGTGATCGGCCGCGCCGGCGTGGGTTTAGACAACGTGGACTTGGAAGCCGCTACGCAAAAAGGCGTAATTGTCATGAATACTCCGGCGGGAAATACTATTTCTACGGCTGAACACGCGGTAAGTATGATCTTATCGCTTTCCCGCAATATCCCGCAGGCGAACAGCTCGACTAAAAAAGGCGAATGGAAACGTTCCAAGTTTATGGGCGTTGAGCTTTACGGTAAGACCTTGGGTATTGTCGGGTTTGGCCGCATCGGCCGCGAAGTGGCTAAGCGTGCGTTTTCTTTTGAGATGAAAGTTTTGGCTTATGACCCGTTTTTATCCAAAGAAGTCGCGGAGGAATTAGGGGTTGAAGTTGTGGAATTAAAAGAACTCTTTGCGCAGTCGGATTACATTACCGTGCATACACCTTTGACCGAAGAGACCAAGCATTTAATTTCCACTGCGCAGTTTGGCCTGATGAAAAAGGGCGTGCGGATCATCAATTGCGCCAGAGGCGGCATTGTCGATGAGGCGGCATTAGTTGATGCGATCAAGGAAGGCAAGGTTGCGGGTGCGGCTTTAGATGTTTTTGAAAAAGAGCCGTTGTCTGCGGACAGCGAGTTATTAAAATTAGATAATGTGGTAATTACTCCGCATCTGGGCGCCTCTACTGAAGAAGCGCAGGTTAATGTCGCGATTGAAGTAGCGGAAATCGTGCGCGACGCGCTTTTGGGCCGCGGTATCCGTAACGCGGCAAATTATCCCTGCCTGGAGGCAGAGGTTTGCCGTGTTTTAGATCCTTATATTAATTTATGCGAACGCCTGGGGATATTCGCCGGACAACTAATTGAGGGGAGATTCCAGGAATTGAATATTAATTTTAGCGGAGAGATCATCAAATATGACCTTTCGCCTTTGAGTATGGCGATTGTTAAGGGGTTGCTTTCTCCGATTTTAAAAGAAACCGTGAATTTTATTAATGCGGCAAGTTTGGCGCGCGAGCGCGGGATCAATATCCGCGAGGCAAAGATTTCCAAAGAAGGCGAGTTTGTCAATTTGGTGCAGATTGAAATTAAAACCGATAAAGAATCGCGCAAGATCGCCGGCACATTATCCGCCAATAAGCAGCCGCGCATTGTTAAGATCGACGATAATTATGTTGAGGCGTCGCCTTTGGGTGAGATGATCGTGATGGCCAACTGGGATAAGCCGGGGATTATCGGCAGCATCGGTACATTGCTTGGCAAACACAATATCAATATCGCGGCAATGACCTTTGGCCGCAATACGCTTGGCGGCAAGGCAATTTCGGTTTTAAATGTGGATAGCCCGTTAACCCAGGAAATTTTGGATAAAATCAGAAAATTAGAAAATGTGCTAGAGGTGAGGGGAATCAGGATATGAAGGCGAGGTTTTTACTTTTAACTTTTAGCCTTTTGTTCTTTGCCTTGAATTGCTATGCCCAAGAAATCACCATATTATTTACCGGTGAAACGCACGCCATGCTTTACCATTGTAATTGCCCGGTTGAGCCGGATGGCGGAGTCAGCCGCCGGGCGACTTTAATTAAGGAAATCAGAAGCAAAGATCCGAATGTTATTTTAGTCGATTCCGGCTCATTTTTTGCCGGCGGGCTGCAGGATGAATATACCTTAAATACACAGCTTGATAGCCAGCGGGCAGCGGTAAATAGCAAAGCAGTAGCCATGATGCAGTATGACGCGGTTAATCTTGGCGATGATGAATTTAATTTTGGCCGCGAATTTCTGGAGAAGGCCGCCGAGGAAAATAAGCTGCCTTTGACATCCGCGAATGTCAAAACAGATAAAGCCGCGCCTTTTCTGATCAAAGATGTTTCCGGAGTCAAGGTCGGGATCATCGGTTTGGCCGATTTATCCGGCGCCGCTAAGGCCGGCGGAATAGTTTTTACGGAGCCGCTGCCGGCTTTAAAAAAGGCCGTCGCAGAATTAAAAAATAGAAAGGCCGATATTATTTTGCTTTTGAGCCGCTTGGGCGAAGATGAAGATTTAAAATTAGCTAAAGAAGTAGGCGGCATCGATATCGTAATTAGCGGCCGCATCCGTAAAAGCGATAAAATAGTTAGTCAGGAAGGTAATTTAATTTTAGCCCGTCCATCTTGGCAGGGGAGGCGCTTAGGTAAAATAAGCCTCTTGTTGGAAAACGGCAAGATCAGTAAATACAAGGCGGAAGAGATCCGGGTTTCCGATCAGATTAAAGATGACGCGGAAATTTTAAAGATTTTACCGGCTTGTTTTTCTGATCTTAACTGCCGCAAAGGTTTTGCCGTCGGTATTTGTAAAAACCCCGGCTCAAGCAGCGCTGTTTGTGAATTTCCTAAATCAGCGGCAATCGGGTTGACGATTATTACCGTTAAAGATTGTTATGCCTGCAATACTGCCGGGGCGGTTAAATTTTTAAAAGCGCATTTTCCCGGCTTGACGGTTTCCAGCTTAAATTATAACGAAGGTAAGGCTAAACGCTTGGTCAAGGATTTAAAAATCAGCTTTTTGCCGGCCTATATATTAGGTAAAGAAGCAGAAAACGAGAAAGGATTTTTCGGCCTTAAAGACAAATTTGAGAAAAAAGGCGACTACTTTGTGGCTAAAGAAGATTTTGCCGGGATGGCCTATCTTTTGAACAGGGAAAAACAGGCGGGCAAAATTGATTTATTTATCAGCCTATACCATAAGGCTGCGGCTGAGCTCTTAACCAATATAAGAAGTTATAATCCGGCGGTGCATTTTCTGGCTATAAAAAATAAAGAAGGATTTGAGGCGGCTGCCGGGCAGCCGGAGGTGGAAGAATGCCTGCGTTCGCTTTGCCTGCAAAAATATTATCCGGAAAAATTTTGGGATTATATTACCTGCCGCGCCAAAAATATAAAATCTTCCTGGTGGGAAGAATGCGCGGTTGGGGTGGATACCGCTAAAATTAAGTCTTGCGCTACTGGTACAGAAGGCGTATTCCTTTTGGAAGAAAATACCGCCTTGAATAATCAGCTGAAGGTAATGTTCGGCCCGACTTATTTAATGGATAACCAGCAGATCTTCAGCTCTTCTGGTGCTTTAACTGAAGAAGAATTGAAAAAAATATTTAAGAAGTGAGGTTAAAATGAACAAACCGAAGATCTACATTATTGAAGTGACTAACCGCGACGGAGTGCAGACCTCGCGGATCTGCCTTTCTAAACTGGAAAAGACCATGCTCAATATTTATTTTAATGAAATGGGTATTTTTCAGTCGGAATTCGGTTTTCCGGTTACGCGCCACGAGACAAATTACCTTAATGCTAACTTGGAGCTGACCAAAAGAGAGGCGCTTTCGCGTATCCGCTTAAGCGGCTGGATCCGCGCGACCAAAGACGATGTGAAGACTTGTTTTAAATTGGTGCCGCAGATCAAATACTTGAATTTATCCATCTCTACTTCTGACCAGATGATCGTTCATAAGTTTAAAGGCAAGCTGGATCATCAGTCAGTGATTAACGAGATGGTCGAGTCGGTAAAGTTTGCCTATAAAAGCGGGGCAGAATGCGTAGGGGTCAACGCGGAAGATGCTTCGCGCACGCGCATGGATTATCTGGTTGAATTTTCGCTGGCCGCCAAACAGGCGGGAGCGCAAAGGATCCGCTATTGCGATACCTTAGGCTGCGATACGCCGTTTTCTATTTATGACCGGATCAAGGTTTTAGCCGAGGCAGTTGAGCTGCCGATCGAAATCCATTGCCATAATGATTTAGGTATGGTAGTGGCCAATTCTATTTTAGGCGCTAAGGCGGCTAATGATGCCGGACAGGATGCTTATATTAATACCTGTATTAACGGTATGGGCGAACGCGCCGGTAACGCCGATCTCGTTTCGGTGATCTTAGCCATAAAATACGGCAGCGGCATGGAAGGCTACCATTTAGATGAGAATATTAATTTAAAGGCCGCCTGGCGGGCTTGCAAATATGCTTCTTACGCTTTTGGCGTGCCGATCCCGATCAATCAGCCGGGAATCGGCGCCAATGCCTTTGCCCATGAATCGGGTATTCATGCCGACGGGGCGTTAAAGGACCGGCGCAACTATGAACTTTATGATTATGAGGAATTAGGGCGCGGCGAGCCGGAAGTTATTGAAACCGGCAGGCAGATCACCGCCGGCGAATATTCCGGGATCAAAGGGTTTCGCAATGTTTACGAGAAATTAGAAGTGCCTTTTAAAAATGACGAAGAAGCAACGCGTATTCTGGAATTGGTGCGTTATGCTAATGTGCATAACCAGAAACCGCTGGTGAATGACGAGTTAAAATTTATCGCGCAATATCCGGATATCGCCGAATTGCTTTTTACAATGAATCCTTAATGAATATAATTCTGGTTGGCACACAATGGGGCGATGAAGGCAAGGGGAAGATCATTGATATTCTTTCTCAGCGGGTAGATTGTATTGTCCGCTATCAAGGCGGAAATAACGCCGGGCATACTGTGGTGGTGGGCGGCAAAGAGCATATTTTTCATTTAATCCCTTCGGGTATTTTGCATGAGGATAAAATTTGCTATATTGCCAACGGCGTGGTAGTTGATCCGGCTGTGCTTTTAAAAGAGGTAGAGGGTATCGTTAAGGCGGGTATCCGTGTTTCCGGACGTTTGAAAATTTCCGGCCTGGCCCACGTAATTATGCCTTACCATAAAGTCCTGGATGCCCTGCGTGAAGGAAAAAGAGCGAACAAGATCGGGACTACCGGACGCGGCATCGGTCCTTGTTACGCCGATAAAATTAACCGCTGCGGTATCCGTATGCTCGATCTTTTAAATCCCAAGATTTTTGCCGCTAAACTTAAAGATAACCTCAAAGAAAAAAACGAAATTTTTAGAAAGGTCTATAAGCATTCCGGCTATGAATTCGCCAAGACCTATGCCGAATACCTGGCCATGGCTAAAAAATTGCGCGGTTATATTTGCAATACCGCTTTATCCATTAACCAGGCGATCAGCGATAAAAAAGATATTCTTTTTGAAGGCGCGCAAGGTACTTTTCTGGATATCGAATTCGGCACCTATCCTTTTGTTACTTCTTCTTCGACCACCGCAGGAGGGGCTTGTACCGGTACAGGCGTTTCGCCGGTTAAAATCGATAAGGTAGTCGGGGTGGCCAAGGCCTATACTACGCGTGTCGGCGAAGGGCCTTTTCCCACTGAGTTTCGCGGCGCTTTTGGAGAGTTTTTGCGTAACAAGGGCCATGAATTCGGCGCCACTACCGGACGTCCGCGCCGCTGCGGATGGTTTGACGCGCTAATGGTTAAGGAGGCGGTTCTTTTAAACGGCGTTTCCGAACTAATGATCATGAAATTAGATATTTTAGACGGCCTAAAAGAAATAAAGATTTGTGTTGGTTATAAATATAAAGGTAAGGTTTTAAAGGAATTTCCTCAGGACCTGGAGGTCTTGAAACATGTTAGCTGTATTTATAAAGTTATGCCCGGCTGGCAAGGGGTTACTACGTCAGCCAGAAAGTACGCTGACCTTCCGGCGGCTGCCAAAAATTACCTAAAAGCCCTGACGGATATTTTAGGCGTAAAAATTACTGCGGTTTCCGTAGGTTCTTCCCGCGAAGAAACGATTTTTATTTAGGATTTTATACAGCTAAAATTCTTGACTAAACCCGTTGACTGTGTTATAGTTAACTTCCCACAAAATAGAGGAGGTAACAGGATGAAACGCATTTCTTTTTTTAAAATCGCATTGGTAGCTTTGATCGGTTTTGGGCTTTGCGGCTGCACGGTTATTTTTCAAAAAGGCAGGCGCTCAGATGTAGAAAAGATTAAAGAGCTTTCCCAGGAGCTGGATCAGCTTTCTCAGGCTAAAAAGCTTTTGGAAGAAAGGCTGCAAAAGGAAATAGACGATAAGCAGGTAAAACTACAGATGATGGAAAAAGGCCTGGTGATCACTTTTGTCGCGGATGTGCTTTTTGATTCCGGCAAAGATAAGCTTAGGCCGTCTGCTTACTCTAGCTTAGATAAGGTCGCAAAAGTTCTGGAAGAAAACGTTCCGGATTTGAATATCGGCATTGAGGGCCATACGGATAATGTGCCGATCAGGCATTCCGGTTGGAAGTCGAATTGGGAATTATCCAGCGGCCGCGCTTTAAGTGTTTTGCATTATCTGGTTGATAAAGAGGGGATCGCTCCGCAGAGGATCTCTGCTATCGGCTATGGGGAATACCGGCCAGTAGCATCTAATTCCAGCCGAGAAGGCCGGCAGGCAAATCGCAGAGTAGAAATTGTTATTTTGCCTCAAGTAACCAAAAATAAAGAAGCCGGTGTGGTCAGCACGCCAATGAAAGAACCGGCCGAAAACCTTAAATAAATTTTAGGGGGCAGTTATGGATGAGCAGGCAAAAAATAAATTAATCCTGATTTTAGCGGTTACTACTTTTATTTTCTTTATTTTGTCTTTGGCCAGCTGTAATACTTCTCGCCGGCAGAAGAACGCCCGCGATAAAGAAATGTCAATGCGGTTGGATTTGGAAGAAAAAATGACTAAGTTTGCCCAAGAGAAAAACCAGATACAGCAGAAAATGAATGCGGCTAATCAGGCATTAGAAGAGGAAAAAACAGCTCATCAGGCGACCAAAAAAGCGTTGTCTCAGGAGCAGGCAGTAAGCCAATCTTTAAAAGAAGAAGTCGCGAAAGTTACCAAGCTTAAGGAAGCGCTGGAAGAAGATTTGAAAGAGGCGCTGGTTTCCGGCGGCAAGGCAAGGCAGAAAAGATGAAATAGGAGATGCCAAAAGGACAAATCGTTCTTTTTAAAAAAGGGGATAAATATCCCCTTTTTTATTACCAGGCACGGAGGTGAAAGATGGCTAAGCCACGCAAGGTATTAAAGAAAAAAAAGGCAGTATCTAAAAAGTCCCCGGCAAAAAAAATTATTAAAAAGCGACCTTTAGCCAAAAGGAAAAAGGCGAAGCCGTCGATTAAAGCAATTGCCTCTCCGGAAATAATTATCAGCCAGGTTAAATTCTCCTCTGTGCCCGAAGCGCCGATGCCTAAGCCGAAACCGCAGGATTTGCCAGCCGGTTATGCCCGGGAAAGAATCGTTTTGCAGGTAAGAGACCCCTGGTGGCTATATTCTTATTGGCAGGTGTTAGGGTCAACCTGGGATAGATTAAAACAGGAATTAGGGGACTCTTTTTTCAGCGCTAAACCTACTTTAAGAGTTTATGATGTTAGTTTTATAAATTTTGATGGCACTAACGCCCATCGGTTCTTTGATATTGAGGTAACGCCGGATGCGCGGAGCTGGTATATCGATACTCAAGGCCCGGGTAGGTCTTGGTGCGTTGACTTCGGGCTTAAGCTGGCCAACGGCAAGTTTATCACTATTTTGCGTTCCAACATTGTTTCTACTCCTTTAGACGGTCCGTCATGGCTGACCGATGAGGAATGGATGCTTCCCGATGATATATTTACTAAACTTTACGGTTTAGGTTTTGGCCAGAGTTCGCCAACCGGCAAAGGCTGGTCAAAAAAAGTATTTTTCTCCGGGGCATTCGCCTCCGGCGGCATGGGCTCGATGTCCAGCCCCGTAAAAAAGAAAAAATAATCTATGCATAAAGGTTATCTTTGTTTAGTCCTGCACGGGCATCTGCCTTTTGTGCGCCATCCTGAGCACGAGGATTTTCTAGAAGAGGATTGGCTCTACGAAGCGATCACGGAAACCTATATTCCGTTGATCAATATGTTTGAAAGGCTGGTTGCGGATAATGTCCATTTCCGCATGACCATGACCCTGAGCCCGACTTTGATTTCCATGCTCTCGGATGAGCTGCTTAGCCAGCGGTATATTAAGCATATCAACCGTTTGATCGAATTGTCTGCCAAAGAAGTTGAGCGTACTGCCGGCGATCAAAGTTTTCAGCCTTTGGCATATATGTACCGGGATAATTTTTGCCGTTGCCGCGACACCTTTGAAAGGTATCGGCATAATTTAGTTAATGCTTTTAAAAGTTTTCAGGACGCCGGGTGCCTGGAAATTATTACTTGCGGAGCCACGCACGGCTATTTTCCTTTAATGGATGTCTGTCAGCCGTCAGTGCGCGCGCAGGTGCAGGTGGCGGCAGCGCATTACGAGCGCGCCTTTGGCCGCCGGCCGCGCGGCATCTGGCTGCCGGAGTGCGGTTATTATCCGGGCCATGATCAGATCCTGAAAGAAGCGGGGTTAAAATTTTTTATTTCTGACGCGCACGCGGTTTTGCATGCGACGCCTCGTCCGAAGTACGGGGTATTTGCTCCGGTCTATTGCAAAGGTTCGGCCGTAGCTTGTTTTGCCAGGGATTTAGAATCATCTAAGCAGGTTTGGTCTTCCATAGAAGGGTATCCGGGCGATTATAATTACCGCGAATTCTACCGCGATCTCGGTTTTGATTTGGATTTTGATTATATCAAGCCGTATATCCATCCGGACGGGATCAGGATTAATACCGGGATAAAATATTACCGGATTACCGGCACCGGCGACCATAAGGAACCTTATGTGGCGGACTGGGCCAGGCAGAAGGCGGCGGAACATGCGGGAAATTTTATGTTTAACCGCCAAAAGCAGATAGACCATCTCTACGGGCTCTTAGAGAAAAAACCGATTATCGTTTCTCCTTATGACGCCGAACTTTTCGGGCATTGGTGGTATGAAGGCCCGCAGTGGCTGGAATTTTTAATCCGTAAAATTGCCTTTGACCAGGATGAGATCAGTATGATTACTCCTTCGGAATACCTGGCCGAGAATCCGGTTAATCAGGCGGTGGTGCCTTCGATGTCCAGCTGGGGATGGAAAGGTTATAGCGAGATGTGGCTGCAGGGTTCAAATGATTGGATCTACCGGCACTTGCATGAGGCTTCGGAGAGAATGACTGAACTGGTAAAAAGATTTCCGGATGTCAATGGCCTGACTAAAAGGGCCTTAAACCAGGCCTTGCGTGAATTATTATTAGCGCAAAGTTCCGACTGGGCTTTTATTATGGGCACTGGCACGCATGTGGAATACGCGGTTAAGCGTACCAAAGACCACTTGTTGAATTTTAACCGGCTCTACGAGGACATTAAGTCAAATTCTCTGGATCAGGGCTGGCTTTCCGGTATTGAATCTAAAGATAACCTTTTTACGGAAATAGATTACAGGGTTCATCAATAATGCCCAATAATATACCTCGTCATATTGCCTTTATTATGGATGGCAATGGCCGTTGGGCTAAGGCCAGGGGCCTGCCGCGTACTGTCGGACACCGCCAGGGAGTGCAAAGGGTTAAGGAAATTGTCCGCGCGGCAGCCCAAGCAAAAATCCAGGTAGTGACTTTTTTTGCTTTTTCTAGCGAGAATTGGCAGAGGCCCAAAAAAGAAGTTGATGTCCTGATGCGGTTTCTGGATAGTTTCCTGGATAAAGAAATCGAATCACTGCATAAAAGAAATATTAGATTTTTGGTAATCGGCCGGCAAAGCCCTTTGCCGGAAAATATTTTAAGAAAGATTAAGGCGGCACAGGATTTGACCGCCGGCAATACCGGGCTGTCCGTGGTTTTGGCTTTAAATTACGGGGCCCGCCAGGAGATAGTCGACGCGGCAAAAAAACTTTTCCGCCTGGCGCAGGAAGACAAGCTTGATATTGAGAATTTAAACGAAGATGATTTTAGCCGCTGCCTTTATACTGCCGGTTTGCCTGATCCTGACCTTTTGGTGCGCACCAGCGGTGAGATGCGGATCTCTAATTTTTTACTTTGGCAGTTGTCTTACGCGGAATTTTATTTTTCCAAAAAATGCTGGCCGGATTTTTCTAAGGAAGAACTAGACAGGGCGATCAAGGAATATCAAGGAAGGGAACGCAGGTTTGGGGGGATCGATGCTGTTCAAGAGAATAGTTAGTTCTATCTTGTTGGTTGGTTTTGTCGCCGGGATAGTCTTTGTCAAAGAGATCAGCGGTCTGGCGGTAGTTGTGTTTACCGTAATCGGCCTCTATGAATTTTTTACCATGCTGGAAAAAAAGGGGATTATGGTCTATAAGTATTTTGGCATTGGCATCGGCGCGATAATCCCGATTTCAATCATGCTGCGTTTTGAATTAACCAAAAACTGGGAGTTATTGTTCATACTTTTAGCGGTAATTTCTCTGATCTTGATGCAGTTTAACCGCCGGCAGAATTCCGGCACGATTGTGGAGATATCCACTACGCTTTTCGGGGTGCTTTATATTTCCTGGTTTTTTAGTTTTATGATCAAGGTGCGGTATTTAGAAGGAGGGATGGGATTTTTTCTGGCGATACTTTTAATCGCTAAGCTGGGCGACGTCGGGGCATATTTAATCGGCTCCCGTTTTGGCAAGACCCCGCTTTTCCCCCGGATCAGCCCGAAGAAATCCGTGGAAGGGTCAGTCGGCGGATTGATCTTCAGTGTCGCCGGAGCTTTAATCGCCCGCCCGTTCTTACAGGCCCCGTTATGGCACTTGGTGTTTTTAGGCCTGATTTTAGGGATTTTGGCGCAGGCCGGCGATCTTTCGGAAAGCTTAATGAAGCGCGACTGCGAAATTAAGGATTCGGGGAAAATTTTTCCCGGTATGGGCGGTGTTTTAGACGTAATTGACAGCTTGCTTTTTGTGGCACCGGTATTTTATTTTTACGTAAATAGCATTTTAAGATGAAACGGATTGTTGTTTTAGGTTCGACTGGTTCGATCGGAGCCAGCGCTTTAGACGTAATTGCAAGCCATCCGCGTGATTTTCGGGTAGCTGGGTTATGCGCTAATTCAAATATCGCTATTTTAGCCGGGCAGATAAAAAAATTCTCACCGAAAGCGGTTTGCGTAAAAGAAGAAAGCTCCGCGCTTAAATTAAAAAAAGAATTCGGTTCTTTGATAAAAATTTTTTCCGGTGAAAACGGAATTTTAGAAATGCTGGAAAGCCTAAAGATCGACCGGGCTGTTTTGGCGATCAGCGGTTCGGCTGCCTTGGCGCCTTTATTGAAATTAATTGAAAAAAAAGTAGATGTTGCCTTGGCAAACAAAGAAGCGTTAGTGATGGCCGGGCCGATAGTAATGCGGCGCGCCGGCCAGAAAAAAGTCAACCTGATCCCGATCGATAGCGAGCAATCGGCTATCTGGCAGTGTTTGGCAGGCCAGGATCCGGCTTATCTGAAGACAATTTATCTCACTGCTTCCGGAGGGCCGTTCCGCAAGGCCAGTTCCGGCGCTTTAAAAAAGATTTCTGTTGCTCAAGCCCTGGCGCATCCGCGCTGGAAAATGGGCGCCAAGATTACGGTTGATTCAGCTACTTTAATGAACAAGGGCCTGGAGCTTTTAGAGGCGATGTATTTATTCACTCAACGTCCGGAGAAGATTAAGGTGGTGATTCATCCGGAGGCGATTATTCATTCCATGGTGGAATATATCGACGGCTCTATTTTGGCGCAAATGTCAATTACGGATATGCGCGTTCCGATTCAATACGCCTTAAGCTATCCGATGAGGTTAACCAATCGCCTGGCGCATTTAGATTTTTTTAAGATAAAGCAGTTTAATTTTGAAAAACCGGATTGGGGAAAATTTCCCTGTTTGAAATTAGCTTATCAGGCGGCAGGCCAGGGCGGGACCGCGCCGTGTGTTTTAAATGCCGCCAATGAAATCGCGGTAAATGAATTTTTAAAAGAAAATTTAAGTTTTCTCGGTATCGCTAAGGTAATTGAAAAAACCCTCGCGGCGCATAAAAATAAAACTAATCCGAGTCTGAATGACATTTTTAGCGCGGATCGTTGGGCGAGAGAAAAAGCAGGCAAAATAATAAATTAAACTATGATTACATTATTGATTTTTTTAATCATCTTCGGCGTCTTGATCATCGTGCACGAGTTCGGACATTTTATTGTGGCCAAGTCGTCCGGGGTGACTGTGGAGACATTTTCTATCGGTTTCGGTCCGAAATTATGGCGCAAGAAAAAAGGCGGGACGGAATATATAGTAAGCTTAATTCCTTTGGGCGGCTATGTAAAACTTGCCGGAGATAATTTAGAGGAGTATAAAGGGAGGCCGGATGAATATTTAAGCCAGCCGGTTAAAACACGCGCCGCAATCATTTTTTGCGGCCCGCTGCTAAATTACCTTTTAGGAATTTTGATTTTTTGGTTTGTGTTTTTTACCGGTTTCCCTGCGCCTACTTCGCGCGTGGGCGGGCTATTGGATGATTACGGCGCCCAGGAAGCGGGATTAAAACCGCAGGATAAGATTATCGCCATAGAAGGGAAAAAAGTTGCTTTATGGGATGATTTACAAAAGAGTATTCAGGAAAGAGTGTCTCAATCGAGCGTTAATCTTTCCGTGCAACGTGAGAATAAAGAATTTGTTGTGCCGGTTAAGATAAAAACTAAAGAATTCACCGATATTTTCGGCAAGAAACATACCCTGGGCCTGATTGGAATTACTCCCAGCGAGGAATCCGTAAAATTAAAGTACGGATTTTTAAAATCCGGCGCCTTAAGCATCGGCCAGACCTGGAAAATCACTCAGGTTACTTATGCCGGGCTTTGGCAGTTAATTACCGGCAAGCTTTCTATGCGCGAGTCAATGACCGGGCCGTTAGGGATATTTTATATTACTGCCCGGGCGGCTAAATTTGGGATAGTCGCGGTCTTGCATCTTTTAGCTTTATTAAGCATCAGTTTGGCTATTTTTAACCTTTTGCCGCTTCCGGTTTTAGACGGCGGGCACTTGTTCTTTTTAGGATTAGAAAAAATCAGGGGCAGGGGCCTAGGATTGAAGGCGGAGCGCTGGGTAACTCAGGCAGGAATGACTTTGATGATCTGTTTGGCCGTGCTGGTTACCTTTAATGATATTGTCAGGTTATTCGGCGCTAAAATTTCCGGATTTTTTAAATAATGATTAAAAGACGCAAGGCTAAAGTTATTCAAATCGGCAAAGTTAGAATCGGGGGAAATTATCCGATTGCCATTCAGTCAATGGCTAAATGTAAAACCTCTGATTCGCTTCAGGCGATCCGTCAGATTAAGCAATTAGAGGCGATGGGCTGTGAAATCGTGCGGCTGGCAGTAAAGGATCAGGCTGATGCCGCGGCGATACGTCAGATTAAGCGCCAAGTAAAGGCGCCTTTAGTTGCGGATATTCATTTTGATTGGCGCCTGGCTTTGGCAGCAATTGATTCCGGCGCGGATAAGATCCGCTTAAACCCGGGCAATATTTTTAAGCCTGAACAAATCAAAGAAGTTGCCCGCGCCGCCCGGCTAGCCGGCATACCGATCCGGGTCGGGCTTAATTCCGGTTCGGTGAAGAAATCAAAAGGCCGGGATATTCCCAGCGCAATGTGCGTTAGCGCCTTGGAATATATCCGCCTTTTAGAAAAATGTGGTTTTTATGATATTGTAGTTTCTTTGAAAGCTTCAAACATTATGGATACGGTTGCGGCTTATCGTAAATTTGTCAAGCTTTGCCAGTATCCTTTACATTTAGGCGTGACCGCGACCGGCCTGCCTTACAGCGGAGCGATTAAATCCAGCATTGCTGTCGGCGCGCTTCTTTTAGAAGGTATCGGCGATACAGTCAGGATATCCTTAACTGATACGCCGGAGCAGGAAATTAAAGCTGCCAAGGCGATCTTGGAAGGATTGGGCTTGCGGCATTTTGGGCCGGAAGTGATCAGTTGTCCGACTTGCGGCCGCTGCGAAGTAGACTTGATAAAAATAGTTAAACAAATTGAGGACCGCATATCGCATATCGGATATCAGGTATCCGATATGCCGGCTAAGCTGGCGGTAATGGGCTGTGTAGTTAACGGACCGGGAGAGGCGCGGGAAGCGGATATCGGGATTGCTTTTGGTAAAAATCAAGGGCTGATGTTTAAGGCCGGCAAGCCAGTGCGTAAGGTTTCTTTGGCTGGTTCGGTTTCGGCTTTAATCAAAGAAATGGGGGCCAAACGTGGACGGAAACTGGAAAGATAGGCTGCGTCATAAAATTGCTAATGAATATGGCAATCTGATCACTCGCGATTCAGTTGGTATTGATGAGCTAAAAGGGATAACTGCCAGGGCGCTGGATGAGTTGGCCATGCGCGAAAAAATTTATCTTTCTATTGAAGAAAAACAAAAAATAGTCAGCGAATTGGTAAATGAGTTTGTCGGCTTAGGGCCTTTGGATCCGATTCTCAAGGACCCGCTGGTTACGGAAATCATGATTAACGGTACCAGAAATGTCTACATAGAAAAAGCAGGCAAAAAAGAAAAAGCTGACCTAGGTTTACTTGATGAAAAACTACTTATGTTTATAGTATATAAAATTCTTGCTTCTACGCGCCGGCGCGTAGATGAGTCTTGTCCGTTTGCCGATGTTTCTTTAAAAGAAGACGGCTCGCGGGTAAATATTATTATTCCACCGTTGGCCTTAGACGGCCCGACGATTACCATCCGTAAATTTACTAAAGAATTAATGAGCGCGGAAGACCTGATTAAGGCCGGGACCCTAGACCGGCGGATGGCCGATTTTCTGGTTGCTTGTATTAAGGCTAAAGTGAATATTATATTTTCCGGGGCTACCGGTTCGGGGAAAACCACTACTTTGAATGTGTTTTCTTCTTACATATCTCCAAACGAGCGGATCATTACTATTGAAGATACCGCGGAATTGCGTTTAGCCCAGGAGCACGTTGTGCGTTTAGAAACAAAACAGTCAAATATTGAAGGCAAGGGTGAAATTACCTTGCGCGATTTATTCAAGAATTCCTTGCGTATGCGGCCGGAGAGGATTATTTTAGGCGAAATCCGCGGGGCAGAGGCCTTGGATATGCTGCAGGCAATTTGTTCCGGCCATACTGGTTCTCTGGCTATTTTGCACGCTAATTCTCCGCAAGATGTGGTTTATCGGCTGGAAACTATGATTCTTACTTCTGGGCTGAATATTTCATTGGAGGCGATTCATCGTCAGATCGTTACGGCGGTTAATCTGATCGTTCAGCAAGAACAGCTGCCGGATGGTTCAAGAAAGATTACGCATATTACGCAGGTTCACGGCTTAAACAACGCCCAGGTAGTTTTGGAGGATTTGTTTACCTATGAATTAGAATCATTCGGCGCTGACGGCATGGCGCAGGGGAAATGGAAAGCCAGCGGGATTACGCCGGTGTTTTCCGGGCTTTTTAAAAAATCAGGGATTAATTTGCCAACCGAATTATTTAACAAGGATTAAAACTATGTTTTGGACAAAGACACTCATCCCCACGTTAAAAGAGACTCCGCAAGAGGCAGAATCAACTTCGCATCAATTAATGCTGCGCGCTGGATTAGTGCGTATGCTGGTCGCCGGGGCGTATTCTTATCTGCCTCTGGGCCTGCGGGTATTAAATAATATCGAGCGGATTATCCGTCAGGAAATGAACGCTGCCGGAGCATCCGAGCTTTTGCTGCCGGCTTTACAGCCTTTGGAACTCTGGAAGCAAACCGGCAGGGATAAAGATATCGGCGAGGTGATGATCCGTTTTCAGGACCGCCGCGGCAGGCAGATGTGCCTTGGCCCGACCCATGAGGAAGTGATTACGGATTTGGTCAAGAATCACGTTTCTTCTTATAAGCAGCTGCCGCTGGTTTTATACCAAATCCAAACGAAGTTCCGCGATGAGATCCGGCCGCGTTTTGGCGTGGTCAGAGCCTGCGAATTTATCATGAAAGACGCTTATAGTTTTGATAAGGATGATGTTGGCTTGGAAAAAAATTATCAGGGAATGCTGGCCGCCTATAAAAAAATCTTTACCCGCTGCGGGCTGGATTTTCTGGTACAGGAAGCGGATTCCGGCGTAATGGGCGGTAAAGTGTCCCATGAGTTTATGGTCCCGGCAGAAAGCGGGGAAGATATCGTGCTTACCTGCCCGGCTTGCAAGTTCGCTCGCGCGTTTAGCGAAGAAAAAAGCAAGGCCTGTCCGAAATGCGGGGCTGGCTTAGAAAAAAAGAATACCGTGGAAATCGGCCACATCTTTAAATTAGGCACTAAATATTCTGCCAGCTTAGAGGCGAATTTTCTGGATGCCAAAGGTAAATTAAACCCGGTGATCATGGGTTGTTATGGTATTGGCGTTTCCCGGATGATCGCCGCAGTAGTGGAACAAAATAATGATGCCAGCGGGATTATCTGGCCGGAAGAGATCGCCCCTTATCAGGCGATTATTCTGCCGTTGGACGTGGCGGATAATGCGGTAATGGAAATTGCCAACCGGATTTATAATTTATTAATCTCTAACGGTATAGAAGTACTTTTAGACGACCGCGATGAGCGTCCGGGAGTAAAATTTAAGGACGCTGATTTGATCGGCATTCCGGCGGTTATTACTATCGGCAAGAAAGCGATCCAGGAAAAGAAGCTGGAATTAAAGTTTCGTCGCTCCCAAGAAACACTGATGGTCAGCGAGGAAGATGTCGTAAACAAAATTAAAAATTCTAAGTTAACCAAATAAATGGAACAGTTAGAAATCCAAGAACAGCTAAAAAGCATGGTTTTGCCGATTTTGGCAGATTTGAATTTGGAATTGGTAGATTTGGTTTTTAGCCGCAGCCGCAAGAGTACGTTGCTGCGTTTGCTGGTTGACCGTCCGCAAGGCGGGATAAATATCGACGAATGCGCCCTGGTTAATCAGCGTTTTGCCGAGGCCTTGGATAATTCAGCTGTTTTGCAGGAAAATTATCTGTTGGAAGTTTCCAGCCCCGGGCTGGACCGGCCGCTTTCAACCGCAAAAGATTTTTTACGTAATCAAGGCCGCCGGGTAAGGGTGTTTTTGCTTACGCCGGTGGATAACAAAATAGAAATAGAGGGGAAAATAATCAGCGCCAGCGATGAGGCGGTTATTGTTGAGACGCAAAACACAAGCCGGGAAATTCCTTTTCAGGCAATTTCCCGGGGAAAATTAATACTATAAAGAGAGGTTATCATGAGTCAGGAATTAATCGCGATTTTAGAACAGATTGAAAGAGAAAAAGGAATTAAAAAAGAGGTTTTGTTTGAGGCGGTAGAGTCCGCGCTTTTATCTGCGGCGCGCAAAGTGATCGATACCAAGCCGGAAGAAGAATTAAAGGTTGAGCTTAACCGCGAAAACGGAAAGGTTAAGGTTTTGCGCAATAACGAAGAGGTAACCGGCATAGATTTCGGCCGGATCGCTGCTTCGACTGCCCGTCAGGTAATCATCCAAAAGATCCGCGAAGCGGAAAAAGACGTGGTTTTCGGAGAATTCCAGGCCAAGATCGGCGAGATCGTTTCAGGAGTAGTCTACCGTTTTGATAAAGGCAACATTGTAGTGGACTTGCTAGGTAAGGCTGAAGGAATAATTCCTAAACAGGAGCAATCGCCGAAAGAAGATTTTAAGCAAGGCCAGCGTATCCGCGCTTTTGTGGTGGATGTTAAACGGGAGAATCGCGGGGCACAGATTATTTTATCCCGTTCGCATCCGAATTTTGTGAAAAAACTTTTTGAAATGGAAGTGCCGGAAATATTTGAAGGGATTGTGGAAGTTAAATCGATCGCCCGCCAGGCAGGGGAACGGACTAAGATCGCGGTCTGTTCGAAAAATGAAAAAGTTGATTCAGTAGGCGCCTGCGTGGGTATGCGCGGCAACCGTGTGCGCAACATCGTTACTGAATTACACGGTGAAAAAATCGATATTATCCGCTATAATGATGATACTAAGGAATATATCCGGGCTGCGCTTTCTCCGGCTAAGATCGCGGAGATGAAACTGGATAAAGAAAAAATGCGCGCGGAGATCATTGTGGATGATGATCAGCTTTCTCTTTCGATTGGCAAGCATGGGCAGAACGTGCGTCTGGCTTCGCGTTTAGTCGGCTGGGAATTGGATATTCGCACGCGGGAAATGGCAGCTAAAGAAGCTTTGGGTAAAGCCCAGGCCGAAGCGCCGTTAGCGCCGGAAGAGGCAGCTGCCGAAGCGTCGGCAGCCAAGCCCAAAAAAGCGGCGAAAAAAGAAACTAAAAAAAGCAAAGAAACCAAAAAAGAAAAACTAGAAAGTTCTTTAGAAGATCTCTCCGGAGTAGGGGAAAAGACGCTGGCCGGCCTGAAAGAAGCTGGCTTTAAGGCGCTAGCGGATATTGCCAATGCCGAGGTAGAATCTTTAACGCAGGTCAAAGGAATTGGCTCAGCCAAGGCCGAGAAGTTGATTAAAGAGGCCAAGAAACTGATCAAATAAAAACTATGAATAAGACAAAAAAAGAAAAACCGGAAATTAAGAAAAAAGTTAAGCCAACGGCAAAACCAAAGGCCGTAAAAAAACCGGCAGCGAAAAAACCGGCAGCGAAAAAAACCGCTGTTGTGGCTAAGCCGATAAAAATAGAAAAGCTGAAAACCGTTGCGCATAAAACAATCGTTAAGAAACCGGAAATGCCGGTTGTTCCTCCGGTAAAGGTAATTCCGGCTGTTAAGCCGGCCGCGCATATTCCTAAACCTGTAGTGCATCCCCCGAAGCCGGAACCAGCAGCGATTAAGCCAACAGCGGCTGTTCCTCCGCCGCCAAGTAAGCCGTCGCATAAAGAGATTATTCCTCCGGCGCCGAAAACCAGCGCCCCGGTTAAGGAAACCATCCCTAAGCCAACAACGGTAAAAGAACCGCCTGCCGCGGCAAAACCCGTTGAACCGGCAAAGCCCGCCATTTCTCTTAAAGAGATTGAGTTGGAACTACCGATCACAGTTAAAGATTTGGCGATTAAATTACAGCAGAAGCCGTCGGAATTAATCAAGATGTTGATGGCGATGAGGGTAATGGCCGGGATCAACCAAACTTTAGAAGAATCTGTTGCGGTGAGTATCTGCGAGAAATTTGGTTTTAAAATTAAAAAAGCCTTAGGCGAAGAAGAAGCGGCTTTGCATTTGCACGAGATCGCTGACCGGCCGGAGGATTTGAAACCGCGGCCGCCGATTGTCACGATCATGGGCCACGTTGACCACGGTAAGACTTCCCTTTTGGACGCGATCAGAAAAAGTAAAGTAGTTGATTCTGAACACGGCGGGATCACCCAGCATATCGGCGCTTACCGGGTAAGTTTGCCTAACGGAGAAATTACCTTTTTAGATACTCCGGGCCATGAGGCGTTTACCGCAATGCGCAGCCGCGGGGCAAAGATTACCGATATCGTAGTTTTAGTAGTTGCCGCGGATGACGGGATCATGCCGCAGACAGTTGAATCGATTGACCATGCCCGCGCCGCGGGAGTTTCCATCATCGTGGCGGTGAATAAAATTGATAAAGCGCAGGCTGATCTGGACCGGGTAAAAAAGCAGCTCGGCGAATTGAATTTATTGGCTGAGGACTGGGGCGGAAAAACGATTACTGTGCCGGTTTCTGCCAAGACCGGCAAAGGGATTGATAATCTTTTAGAGATGATCCTTTTGGAAGCGCAGATGCTGGAATTAAAAGCTAATGCCAAAAGGCCGGCCAGGGGCGTGGTGATTGAGGCAAAGATCAGCAAAGGCCGCGGCCCGGTAGCTACCCTTTTGGTGCAAAACGGCACTTTGCGTTTGAATGAACATATAATCGTGGGAAATTATTACGGTAAGATCCGCGCGATGCTTAATGACCATGGGCAGGCGGTAACCCAGGCGCTGCCGGCTTTCCCGGTGGAGATCTTAGGCTTGACTGGGGTTCCTGAAGCAGGCGAGCAGTTCTTTGTAATTGAAGACGAGAAGCAGGCCAAGGAATTCGCGGCCAGCCGCCAGGAAAAGGACCGGCTTAAAGATATCAAGTCTTTTAAGAAAATTAGCTTAGAGGATTTACACGCGCAGATCCTGGCCGGAAAAATTAAAGAATTAAAAATCATCATCAAAGCCGATGTCCAAGGTTCGTTAGAAGCGATCAAGCAGACCTTGGCTAAGTTGAATGTTTCCGAAATTCAGCTGAATATCATTCATGAGGGCGTAGGCAGCATCAATTCTTCCGACGTGATCCTGGCCGCGGCTTCTGACGCGCTGATCCTGGGCTTTAATGTCATGCCGGATGAGCCGTCCAAGGATTTAATCGCCAAAGAAGGTATCGATGTTAAGACTTATAATATTATTTATGAGTTAGCTAATGATATCAAGGCGGCGATCGAGGGGATGCTTGAGCCGAAATTAAAGAAAACTTTCCTGGGAAAAGTGGAGATCAGAAAAGTAATGCGTTTGTCCAAGGCGGGAACGGTCGCCGGCTGCTATGTTTCCAAGGGTAAGATTACCCGCGCCAGTCCGGTAAGTTTGGTCAGGAACGGGGAAGTGGTTTTTGAGGGCAACCTTTCTTCTTTGAAGCGTTTTAAAGACGATGTGCGCGAAGTGGCGGAGGGTTTTGAGTGCGGATTGACCATTGCCGGCTTTGACGCAATCCAGGAAGGCGATGTGGTTGAGGCCTATCAGGTCGAAAAGATCGCCAGGACATTATGAAAAAGAAAATTTTAAGCGGCATGCGGCCCACGGGTAAATTACATTTAGGCCACTTGGCCGGCGCCTTGGATAACTGGGTTAGGCTGCAGGAAGAATACGATTGTTTTTTCATGGTCGCGGATTGGCACGCCTTGATGAGCGAGTATGAAAATACTCAGGCCATGCCGGAATATATGATCGATAATGTGGTCGATTGGCTGGCCGCCGGAATTGACCCGGAAAAATCTACGCTTTTTATCCAGTCGCAAGTGCCGGAACATTTGGAACTGCAGATGATTTTTTCCTGTTTAGTGCCTTTGGGCTGGCTGGAAAGGTGCCCTACCTATAAAGAGCAGTTAAGAGAAGTAAAGACACGCGATTTAAATACCTATGGATTTTTGGGCTATCCGGTTTTACAGGCCGCGGATATCCTGCTTTATAAGGCCGAACGGGTACCGGTTGGCGAAGACCAGCTGCCGCATTTAGAATTGGCCCGCGAGATCGGCCGCCGGTTTAATTCGCTCTATAAGAAATAAATTTTTCCCGAAGCTCAGGCGCTTTTAACTAAGTTCCCCCGTTTGCTGGGCTTAGACGGCAGAAAGATGAGTAAAAGCTACAATAATACAATTAACCTTTCTGATTCCGCAGATGAAATTAAGAAAAAAATCTCTACTATGATTACCGATCCGAAGCGGATCAAGTTAACTGACCCAGGGCATCCGGAGATTTGCAATGTTTACGCCTATTATTCGACTTTTACGCCGGAAATAAAAAAAGATGTCCAGGACTGGTGCGTCAACGCCAAGATCGGATGCACGGAATGCAAGAAGAGAATGGCGGAAGGATTAATTAAAAAGTTAGAACCGTTCAGCCGTAAAAGGACGGAATTAGCCAAGGATAAAACTAAAGTTATCAAGATTCTGGCCAAAGGCAGCCAAAAAGCGCAAGACGCAGCCGGCCGCACAATGAAAGACGCGCGAGCGGCAATGGGGATGAAGGTTTAAATGAGTTATAAAGTAAAATTAGAATTATTTGAAGGGCCTTTAGACCTCCTGCTTTATTTGGTTAAAAAAGACCATTTAAATATTTACGATATTCCGATCACGCAGATTACCGAACAATATATGCGTTATCTGGAGCTGATGCAGTTATTGGATTTAAATATTGCCGGGGAATTTTTAGTTATGGCCGCCACACTTTTACAGATTAAATCCAAAATGCTCCTGCCGGCAGATCCCCAACAGGTTCAGGAAGAGGAAGACCCGCGTGAAGAGCTGGTTAAGCGGCTTTTAGAATACGAGAAATTCAAGGAAATCGCGGAAGGCCTGCGCCAAAAAGAAATCAGCCAGCAGGAAGTTTTTAAGCGGCCCAAAATTGAAAATGACCCGACCATCCCTAAAGATACGCAAGTCTATTTTGAGGCGAGTATATTTGACCTGATCAGTGCTTTTTCCAAAGCCTTAGAAGATGTGCCGAAAAATTTATTTTACGAAGTAATCAAGGATGAATTTACTATTGAGGAAAAGGTTCATAGTATTCTGCATTTGCTGTTAGTCGAGCCGGCAGTGAAATTAAGCGATTTATTTTCCCGCGCCAAGCATAAGATCGAAGTGATTGTTACTTTCCTGGCCATACTTGAGTTAATCCGCATGAAAGAAATTGTTGCCCGGCAAAGAGACTTATTTGACGAGATCGAAGTTTCCCGCAATAAAAACAACATTATCCCGTATGAAAAAAGAGACGCGCCAGAAACTGATCAAGAGCCACTCTCCTAGCGAAGAATTTGTTGGGCAGGCAGAAGATGCCTTCCGCAGCAAAATTTTAAGCAACCAGCAGGAGACCGAAGAGGATATTGTTTTAAATATTTCCCTGCGGCCCAAGCGCTTTAGTGATTTTATCGGCCAAAAGGATGTAATCGATAATTTAAAGATCTGTATTGCCGCGGCCAAGCAGAGAAGCGAGCCGCTGGAACACGTGATTTTTTCCGGGCCTCCGGGTTTGGGAAAAACATCTTTAGCGCACATCATCGCCCATGAAATGGGCACCAAGGTTACTGCAACCAGCGGACCGGCAATCACCCGCGCCGGCGACCTGATCGGCATATTGACTAATTTAGAAAAAGGCGACATTCTGTTTATTGACGAGATCCACCGGCTCTCGCGGGTAGTGGAGGAATTCTTATATCCGGCGATGGAGGGTTTTCAGATTGATTTTGTGATCGACAAAGGTCCGTATGCCAAGACAATTAAATTTAACCTTAAGCCGTTTACTTTGGTTGCCGCGACCACGCGGATCGGGCTTTTATCCGGGCCGATGCGTTCGCGCTTCGGGATGTTTTACCATTTGGATTTTTATTCCGTAGATGACCTGGCGCGGATCATCAAAAATTCCGCCAAGACGCTGGGATTGAATATTGAGCAGGATGCGGCAGAGGAGATCGCCCGCCGGGCGCGCGGCACGCCAAGGATCGCTAACCGGCTATTGCGCCGGGTACGCGATTACGCACAGGTCTTAAAGATCGAAAAGATCGATCTTGCTTCGACGAAGAAGACGCTGGATGATTTAGGTACGGACAAAGCCGGATTTGACGATTTGGACCGCCGGGTCTTGAAATTGATCTTGAGCACTTATGGCGGAGGGCCGGTTGGCGTGGATTCTCTGGCCGCCAGTTTAAATGAAGAAGTAGATACGATCGTGGACACAGTTGAGCCGTATCTTTTAAAGACCGGCTATCTTAAGCGGACTTCGCGCGGCCGCCTCGCCACCAAACTCGCCTTTGACCATTTCGGTTTAAAATATAACTCAGAGAAACAAGAAGACTTGTTTAAGGAATAGATCTTTCTAATGAATCCGCTAAATTTTCTCGCTTAGTGACGTGGCAGCGGGGCCTGTCGTGGGCTGTCCCTCGCGGGGACGCTTGGGTGCGCCCGGCGTGCGCACCGGCATCCTTCGGATGCCGCCGTAACTCTATTTATAGGGGCCTGCGCTCATATCGGCTTCCTCGCTCGTCCCGCTTAAATTTGTAAAATAAGACGGGCGGGACACCGTGCCCGCTCGTCGCCTTTATGCCCCGCTCAGGGACAGCCCACGCCACCCGCTGCTGAGTTTGAAAATAAGGTAGATTCATTAAATAATTGTTTAAAAATAGAAACAACCTGTAATTTTTAGTTGTAGTTGTTTAGAAGGTTAGATGTTGGGTGGGGCGAGATGAAAAAAGATAGGGTTATACTTGCTTATGGTAGAAAGTGGGATAGGCGTCTTTCTGAAAAAACGGGGTTTAAAGATATACCCAAAAAAGAAGAGGGGAGGCGTAGTGGCGTATATGTTTTGTATAATAAAAAAAGAGTAGTTTATATTGGTAAGAGTGTTAAACATAAAAAATCACTAAGAGGGAGAATCGGTGAGCATATTACAGATAAGTTAAAAAATAAATGGGATTCATACTCTTGGTTTATTACAAGGAAAAAATATACATCTGATTTAGAAGGATTATTACATAATATATTTTGGAAAATAGACGATGTAGAGGATAACGAAGTTAAGGCAGAAATAAAAGCTAGAAGATATTATCAAAAATCACAACTAAGGATATTGGGAGATGAGTAAAAACCAATTAAAATTCGCTCGGAGGATTAAATGAAAAAATGTCCTTATTGCGCAGAAGAAATACAAGATGAAGCGATTAAGTGTAAGCATTGTGGAGAGATGTGGGGGCAGGAAAAAAATAAAATAGAAGGAATGGAAAAAGTCTGTCCTCAATGTAACAAAATTTATAATGGAACATGGGTGACTTGTCCGTTTTGTAATGCGTTTCTGGAAAAATCAACAAACGAAACCGAAGCTTCAATAAAAGAAGACGATTTTTTGCCTAAAAAGATAGAAGAGAGCGGTGGTTGTGGGTTAGCGATACTTTCGTTTTTTGTTCCCGGATCAGGCCAGATAGTAAGGGGACAGTATGGAATAGGTGCTTTATTTCTTATATTAGCAATAGTATTAGGGGTGTTTACTTATGGCATCGGTGCTTTAATTATGGGCATAATTAGTGCCGTAAGTGTTGCAGGTTCTATATATAAATGCCCCCAATGTAGATCTCTTGTTGATAGTAGCGCTTTGATATG
>JAKAMF010000006.1 GCA_021813045.1 bacterium
GTACTATGGCAGCGGGTCCTGTCGGCTGATTGACCCCGCCCGTGCTCATCCGCTCATATCCCCCAAGGGGGATATTCGCTGCTTGCGCGCGGGCAGGGACCTCCAATCAGCCGCCACCCGCTGCTTAGCCCTAGGTTAAAATTAAGTAAATTTTAGCTTTTGCTCTTTAGCGAGCATTGAAAATTACGCCAATTTGTTAAACTTGGTGCGCAAGGATTTACGACGAGCGAAGGTCAGGCGCTTTTTTGGCCTGCCGGAGCGAGGAGTAAACCGTAGCGCACGGCCAGTAAATTTTCAGCGAGCAAAGAGCAAAAGCTAAAATAAACTAAATTCTACCCGCGCCGGAGATCATTTTCTTGATCTGCGCGTTGGATTTGTGTTTGAGCAATTCTTCCAAAGAAAGCGGCAAGCGCAGCGACCAGTTCTGCGGGCCGACTGTGCCGGGAGTATTGATCCGGTATAAATAGGGGTCGCCGGAAAGTTCTCCGTTAAAATACATCCAATCAAAAATGTTTTCAATGCAGAAAATCGAACGCGCGGATAAAGTAATTTTCAGCGCCGCGGCCATGATTTCCTGGTCGCATTTCTCGCGCATCCGGCCCTTAAGCTTCATCGCTTTCCAAAGCTTCTCTTTTTCCTGATAAGTATTCATATACATCTCAACTAAATCGCCGACCTCTTCTTTTTTCTTGCCCAAAATATGAATTAAAACATCGGACGAGTTAATCGATTCCAGCCAGCGCAGCCGGCCGCGGCCGGAACGCTGAAGGTCAAATATTTTATCTTTCAGCAAAGCAAAATCAATACCCTTCTCATTGCACTTACGGTTAAAAAGCAGTCCATCGACTGTGCCTGCTTCATTTTCCCACCAAGCCGCCCAATTCGTGGTATCGTGCGTGGAAAGCATAGCCACGGAAAGAAAGCGGTATTCGCCGGAAGCCAGAAAATCATGCCTGACTTGCCAATCCTTGACCCAGCGCTGCACATCATTGCCGGGAATACCAAAATCCCACAAGCCTTCCGGACAAGCCTTGGGAATCACTCCCAGATCTTCAGCGCAAAGCAACATATCGGTATTTTCTACCAAATGCTGTAATAAATTCCTGCCGTGCTCTCTCCAAAAATGCTCGTCCGCCGGATCAAACACGCCGTGCAAGCCCTGATTTTCCAGCGGCTGGCTATAAGGAATACTCCAAATGCGGAACAAGCCGACCACATGGTCGATCCGTAAGATATCGTAAAAATTCTGGCTGTATTTTAATTTCTCTTTTAAATATTGATACCCGTCAGAGGCAATTTTTTCCCAATTATAAGTCGGCATTCCCCAGCGCTGGCCCTTGGCGCAATACATATCCGGCGGCGCTCCGGCGGCAAAATCCAGTTTAAAGTATTCCGGATGAGACCAAACATCCGCGCTGTCGCGAGAAACCAAAATCGGCAGATCGCCCTTAAACAAAATGCCGCTTGCCTGAGCGTAGGCCTTAATTTCTTTAAACTTTATAAAAAGTTTATACTGCAGCCAGGACTGAAAGTCGATTTCCTGCTGGTGGTTATTCATAAATTCGGTTAGGGCATGGCGCGAGCGCTGTTTAAATTCTTCCGGCCATTCATACCAAGGTAAGCCCTGGAATTTATGTTTTAGCGCTTTAAATAAAACAAAATCCACGATCCAATAGCTGTTTTCCGCGACAAATCCGGAAACCTCTTCCTGATCCTGCGCGAATTCACAAGAGAATATTTCGCGTAATCTATTTAACTTTTCCTCTTTAATCGTGTAATCAACATGATCGGCAAGAGGTTTATTTTTTATACCCTTAACCCTTAAATAGGCCGGCTCCAAAGCGAATGAGCTGACTGAATCATACGGACAAAATACCGGGCCGGTTTCGTTCATCGGCAAAAGCTGAATAATTGAGTTTCCGGTCTGCTTGCACCAGTCAACCAATAACTTTAGGTCATCCAGCTCGCCGATCCCGGCGCTGTCTTTAGAATAAAGAGAGAATAAAGGCGCCAATATTCCGCTGCGGCGCTTGGGAAGGATGCGTTTCCATTTACTTTGGGAAGGACAACTCAAAAGATGGGCAAATAATTTTTCTTCCGGCATATTTTTCCTTTTGTCCCTTATATTATATGACTATCCCCGTCTGGTCAAGACAAAAGAAAACGCTTTCTAAAAAGTAGTTTTTAGGATTGATTTTTGGAATCGGGTGGGCATACTTTATGTAGAAATTAAAGGACCACCAGCCATGGGAGGTCAAAGATAGCGAAAGCTATTTGAGGTTTATCACCTCCAAAAAGACCCGATCATAAAATCGGGTTTTTTTGCTTTTAGCGTCCTAAAATCAAGGCAATAATCTTAGGATACCACCAAAGCGACATTACCGCACCAAGAGCTAAAAACGGGCCGTAGGGTATAGTGTGGTCTTTTTTAACGATTAAGTTAATTATACCGATTATCGCGCCGAAAAACGGGGCGATAAAAAAGGTCAGCAGCGCCCTTTCCCAGCCAAGAAACGCGCCGATCATGGCCATCAACTTCACGTCTCCCCCGCCCATTGATTCGGTTTCGCCCTGAATCGGAGGTTTTTTCAACAGCTTAAAATAAACTAAATCAAATAAAAATCCGGTCAGCCAGATTATCCCGCCGCCGACAATAATGCCGATTAAAGAATTCAGCGCCGGCTTAAAATTATAAGAAAACGGGCTAAGGTCAAAACCCCTGATTATACTCAACAAAAATCCCACTGCCATGCCGCCCAAAGAAATCTCATCCGGAATTATCCGGTGCGGGATATCCACAAAAGTGGCGATGATCAACGCTCCGAGAAAAACAATGTAATAAAATAGATCAAAACTCACCCCGTAGCGGTTATAAACGGCGACGAACATCAGCGCGGTCAAAAGCTCAACCAAGGGATAGCGTAAAGAAATAGTTTTTTTACAAAAACGGCATTTGCCTTGCAAAAGAATATAGCTGATAAAAGGAATATTGTCATACCAGGGAATCCTCTTCTCGCATTTCGGGCAATGCGAACTCGGCCAGACCACGGATTTTTCCAAAGGCATGCGATGAATGCAGACATTTAAAAAACTTCCGATTAAAGAACCAAAAATAAACGACACGACTTGTCCAATCATTTTTTTAAGCCCTCCTCAAGCGCCTGACGCATTACCTCTATTGGCGCTTTTTTATCTGGAAACCATTTTTCAAAAGCAAGTGCGCCTTGATATAAAAGCATACCTAAACCATTGGCCGTTTTTGCACCAGCCGCTTTGGCTGTTTTTAATAATTTTGTCTCTGCGGGATTATAAATTAAATCATAAACAAACATATCTCTGTGCAAAAAACTAACATCCACTAAGCAAGGATCTGTTTCTTTCATGCCAACAGGAGTAGTATTAACAAGGAGGTCGCATTTATCTATATTTAAATCAGAAATAGAATCAACAAAATTAATCTCAGTATATTTTTGTTTAGCTTCAAAGTATTCCTTCAAATATACAACTAGCGACGAAGCCTTACTTTTATCTAAGTCATAAAATTTTAATGATTTTGGAATATACAATAAAAGTAGGTAAATTACAGCTTTGGCTGCCCCTCCGGCCCCAATAATTGCAATATTTTTTCCTTTAGGGATGAAACCTTCTTGCTGCAAATGGCGTAAAAATCCTTCACCATCGGTATTAAATCCTTTTAGGTGTCCATCTTCTACTCTAATAGTATTAACTGCACCAATTAATTTAGCAACCGGGTTAATATCATCTAAATAAGGAATAACTTTTTCCTTATAAGGCACAGTAACATTAATCCCGGAAATATTATTTGCGGAAAGATTTTTTAAAAAATCTTCAACTCGCTCTTCTTTTAAGGGAAATAGTTTGTACTCGGCAGGAATATTTAGATACTTAAACGCCGCATTATGCATTAACGGCGATAGACTATGACTTACCGGATTGCCGATCAAGCCGTAGATTTGTTGGCTCATTTAGTTTCGATCTTATTTACCGCGTCCAAATATGCCCTTACCGCGGCCTCGATAATATCCGTGCTTGAGCCATGGCCGCCGTAAGTTTGATCCTTAACTTTCAATCTTAAACTGGCATGGCCCAAGGCATCCTTGCCGCTGGTTACTGCTTCCAGGCGGAAATCTTCCAACTTGGCATTCAGTTTAATTACTTTATCGATTGCCTTAAAACAGGCGTCCACCGGGCCATCGCCCGAAGATTGGCTGGAAATATCTTTTCCTTTTTTCTTAAGGGTTATTTTTGCCAGCGGCTTTTCTCCGGTTCCGGAAGCAACAGAAAAATTCATCAGCGACCAAAGCGGCTTTACCTGACGGATTTGGTCTTCCACGATTGCTCTAATATCATCATCATAAATATCTTTCTTGCGGTCAGCTACTTCTTTAAAACGGACAAAAGCTTTGTTCAATTTTTCTTCATCCAAATGAAAACCCATGGTCTTTAAGCGGTCGCGGAAAGCATGCCTACCGGAATGCTTACCCAAAACCAGCATGCTCTGAGCAACCCCCACTGCTTTAGGGTCCATAATTTCGTAAGTAGTCTTATTTTTGAGTACCGCGTCCTGATGAATACCTGACTCATGAGAAAAAGCGTTGCGCCCTACTACCGCTTTATTCGGCGGGACAACAAAACCGGTAAGGTTGCTTACCAAACGCGAAGTACGAAAGATCTCTTTAGTGTTGATCTGCGTAGAGAGCCCGCGAAAAGCGTCTTGGCGCGTCTTGATCGCCATCACGATTTCTTCCAGAGAAGCATTTCCCGCGCGTTCACCGATGCCGTTAATCGTACAATGCACCTGACGCGCTCCGGCCAAAACCGCAGATAAAGAATTCGCCACAGCCATGCCCAAATCATCATGGCAATGAATAGCGATCGTCGCTTCTTCGATATTCGAAACGTGATTACTAATATCGCTGATCAAAGAATATATCTCCTGCGGATAGCTGTAGCCGACAGTATCGGGAATATTAATCGTTGAGGCCCCCTCGTTGATCGCGGCCTCAATTACCCGGTAAAGAAAATCACGGTCGGAACGCGTGGCATCCTCCGGGGAAAACTCAATATCATCGCAAAGATTACGGCAGGTCCTTACCGCATTTTTGGCGATGGCAATAATTTCTTCTTCGGCTTTACGGAACTTATATTGCAGATGAATCTTAGAGGTAGCCAGAAAAAGGTGCACGCGCGGATGCTTGGCGTGTTTGACTGCCTTGGCCGCGGCTTCAATATCGGGTTTTAGGCAACGGGCCAAACCGCAAACTCCGCTCTTTTTGATTTTCTTGGCAATTTGGCTTACCGCGGCAAAGTCATCCGGGGAGGCAATTGGAAAACCGGCTTCAATAATATCTACGCCCAGTTTTTCCAACTGATAAGCGATTTCCAATTTCTGGGTGCTCGTCAAAGACGCTCCCGGCGCCTGCTCTCCATCTCTTAATGTAGTATCGAATATAATTATTTTTTCCATAATAATATTAAGTAATGAAACTTTTGCGAGCGCACAATTAGAAAATTTTTGGCAAAAGTGCGCAAGGTATTACGACGAGCGAAGGCAGACGAGCAACTATGTCTGCCGATAGCGAGGAATAATCCGTAGCGCACGGCAAAAATTTTCGTGCGCGAACAAAAGTTTCATTACTTCCTCATCCAGGGCATCATCGCTCTCAACTGCTGCCCGACCTTCTCAATCAGATGTTCGTCTCCGGATTTAAGCAATTTGTTAAAATTCGCTCTGCCGGTTTCATTTTCTTTAATCCACTCGCGGGCAAATTTTCCGCTTTTAATATCTTTCAAAATTTTTTTCATGGTCTTGCGGGTTTTTTCGGTAATTACCATCGGCCCGCGGGTTAAATCGCCGTAGCAGGCGGTATTAGAAACTCCGCGCCGCATTCCGGCAATACCCTTCTCCTGAATTAAATCGGTAATTAACTTCAACTCATGCAAGACTTCAAAATAAGCAATCTCCGGCTGATACCCGGCTTCCACCAAAGTATCAAACCCGGCCTTAATCATTTCGCTTACTCCCCCGCAAAGCACTGCCTGCTCGCCGAACAGGTCAGTTTCGGTTTCTTCTTCAAAAGTCGTTTCAATTACACCGGCTTTGGTCGCGCCGATACCTTTGGCATAAGCTAAAGCGATATCTTTGGCATGGCCGGAGGCATCCTGATAAATCGCGATCAAAGAAGGAACGCCCTTGCCTTCTACATACATTCTTCTTACTAAAGCGCCCGGGCCTTTAGGCGCGATCATAAACACATCCACATTTTTCGGCGGCTTGATCTGCTTAAAACGAATATTGAAACCGTGCGAAAAACAAAGCGCCTTGCCTTTTTTTAAATACGGCTTAATATATTCCTTATAAACCTTGGCCTGGGCATGGTCTTGAGTTAAAATCTGGATCACATCCGCGGCCTTAGCTGCCTCTTCGGCAGAAACCGGGACAAAACCGTCTTGTTTAGCCAGCTCATAATTCGGAGTTCCGGGCAGTTCAGAAACCACCACTTCGCATCCGGAATCCTTTAAGCACAGTGCCTGCCCGCGGCCCTGAATCCCATAGCCGATAATGGCAATTTTTTTGCCTTTTAACACATTCAAATCCGCATCTTTGTCATAGTAAATCTTTAACATTTTTCTCTCCCTATTCTGCGATAGCAATTTTGCCGGTACGCACCATTTCCTTAATCCCTAACGGCTTTAAATCTTCCAGCAGATTTTTAATCTGGTCCTGTTCGCCGACAACTTCCACAATCGCGCTGTTATCTTTATGTTTAATCAATTTAGCAAAATATTTTTTTAAAATCGCTTCCAGCTTTGCCTTATCTTTAGCCGAATAATCAACCTTTAACAAAACCAGCTCTCTTTCCGCGTGATCTTTTTTAGTAAAATCGGTAACCGTAATTACGTCGATCAGCTTGTTTAGCTGCTTATTGATCTGCTCAAGGATTTTTTCGTCTTCGGCGTTAACTACAATGGTCATATTAGAGATCTCCGGGTCAAGCGTCTCGGAAACCGCCAAAGAAGCAATATTGTAGCCGCGGGCGCTGAATAAGCCGGCCACACGCGCCAGAACACCGAATTTATTTTCTACTAAAACCGATATCGTATGTTTCATTAGGCCAATCCTTCTATAATCTCGTTAATTGCCTTCCCCGCCGGGACCATCGGAAAAACATTTTCTTCCGACTCGATAACAAAATCAACAAAAACCACATTGTCGGTCTCCATGGTTTTTTCCAGGGCCGGCCGAACCTGTTCTTTTTTAGTCACACGTATACCCATCGCGCCGTAGCTTTCGGCAAGCCTGACAAAATCCGGGCTGGTAATACAGGTATGCGAATAACGGCGTTTATAAAATAGTTCCTGCCACTGCCTGACCATGCCTAAATAACCGTTGTTCAAAATCAAAACCTTGACATTGATCTTATTGCAAACACAAGTGGCTAATTCCTGAATATTCATCTGGATCGAACCGTCGCCGGCAATATCGAAAACCTGTTTATCCGGGCAGCCCAGCTTTGCCCCCATTGCCGCCGGAAAACCAAAACCCATCGTGCCCAGTCCGCCGGAAGAAATAAACGTGCGCGGATGCTGATAATTATACCATTGCGCAGCCCACATCTGATTCTGGCCGACTTCAGTGGTAATAATCGCGTTGCCCTTGGTTAAATCATACAATTCTTCAAGAATATAATGCGGGGAAAGTTTAGACTTTTCCCGGTAGCTCATCGGATATTTTTTCTTTAAGGCCTCAACTTCCTTAAGCCAGGCGCCGATATCCGGTCCGGTTTTAATTTCTTCCAATAGCTGGCCTAAAATATTTTTTACATCTCCGACGATCGGCACGTCAACTTTAATGTTTTTACCGATCGAAGAAGGGTCGATATCAATATGAATCACCTTAGCATTAGGCGCAAAGGCATCTAAGCGCCCGGTCACCCGGTCGTCAAAACGCGCCCCCACGGCAATGATCAAATCCGACTCCATAATACTGTGGTTGGCATAAGCGGTACCGTGCATACCAAGCATGCCCAAAGAAAGTTTATGGTCAGCGGCAAACGCGCCAATCCCCATCAGGGTCCAGGTTACCGGAATTTTTAATCTCTCCGCCAATTCGCGCAATTCCATATACCCGTTGCTTAAAATTACGCCGCCGCCGATATAAAAAATCGGCTTCTTAGCCTGCTTGATTAGCTTCAGGGCTTTCTTGATCTGTCCGGGATGGCCGAAATAATTCGGTTTATAGCTGCGAATATTCACTTCCTCCGGCCAGATAAATTCACTCTCTGCCGTCTGAATATCCGAAGGGAGGTCAATAACCACCGGGCCGGGACGGCCGGTTGAGGCGATCAAAAAGGCCTCGCGGACGATCCGCGGCAGATCTTTAACGTCTTTGACTAAATAATTGTGCTTGGTAATCGGCCGGGTAATCCCGGTAATATCCGCTTCTTGAAAAGCGTCATTACCGATTAAATGCGTTTTAACCTGTCCGGTAATCGCCACCATAGGAATCGAATCCATATAAGCTGTGGCAATCCCGGTAACTAAATTTGTCGCACCCGGGCCGGAAGTAGCGACGCAAACTCCAACCTTGCCGGTTGCCCTGGCGTAACCGTCAGCCGCGTGCGCGGCCGCCTGCTCATGGCGCGTCAAAATAAAATTAATCTTAGCGTCGTAGATCTTATCAAAAAACGGCAGAATCTGTCCGCCGGGATAGCCGAATATCAACTCTACCCCTTCACGCCTCAAACATTCTATTAATATATCTGCGCCAGTCACCGTAAAATCGCTCCTTTATCTGCTGACATAACTAATCTGGAATACCGGGATAAATAACCGGTCTTAATTTTCGGCTCAACCGGTTTCCAGTTCTTAAATCTCTTTTGGATTTCCGCCTGGCTTAATTTCACTTCCAGTTTACGATTAGGTATGTCTATATTGATTATATCATTATCCTTTAAGATAGCAATCGGGCCCTTGCTCGCTGCTTCCGGAGAAACATGCCCAATGCAGGGGCCTTTAGTTCCGCCGGAAAATCTTCCGTCGGTGATCAAGGCTACGGAATCCTGCAAGCCCATGCCGACAATTGCCGCGGTAGGCGCCAACATCTCGCGCATACCCGGGCCACCGGCCGGGCCTTCATAGCGGATTACAATCACCTGCCCGGCTTTGATCCGGCCGGCTAAAATCGCTTTCATCGCTTCTTCTTCGCGGTTAAACACGCGGGCTTTGCCGGTAAATTTCATCATTTTCGCGCTCACCGCCGCCTGTTTAACTACTGCGCCATCCGGAGCGAGATTACCGGATAAAACCGCGATCCCGCCTTGTTTGTGATAAGCACGGTTAAACGGACGGATCACTTCTTCGTTGTAAATTTTCGCCTGATCAGCGATGCTAAAAGTTTTCTCGCCGCTGACATTAAGCGTATTATTTAATTTGCCCTTCAGCCGCTTTAACACCGCGGGAATTCCGCCGCTGTATTCCAGATCTTCCATAAAATGCGGTCCGGCCGGTTCAATGTTAGTAATGTGCGGCGTGGCTTTACTGATTTTATCGAATGTTTTCAGATCCAGCTTAATTCCCGCTTCGTGAGCGATCGCCATCAAATGTAAAACCGTATTGCTGGAGCCGCCCAAGGCCATATCTACCACAATCGCGTTTTCTAAAGACGCTTTGGTAATAATTTTGGATGGCGTGATATTTTGTCTGACTAATTCCACAATGCGCTCACCACTTGCCTCGGCAATCCGGCGTTTTTTCGCGGAAATCGCCAAAGCCGTGCCGGCACCCGGCAAAGACATGCCCATGGTCTCGGTTAAACAAGCCATAGTGTTTGCCGTGTATAAACCCTGGCAGGATCCGGCACCCGGACAAGCTTCCATTTCCAAGCAAGATAATTCTTCAGGGGAAATTTTCCCCGCTTTGGCCTTGGCCACGGCTTCAAAAGTATCATGCACAAAGGCCAATTTTCTTTGATTATGCCGGCCGGATAACATCGGCCCGGCGGTAACAACGATCGCCGGAATATTTAAACGCGCCACGCCCATCAGCATGCCGGGAGTGATCTTATCGCAATTAGTCAAACAAACAATTCCGTCTAATTGATGCGCGTTACAAACCGTCTCAATGGTGTCCGCGACAATCTCCCGCAGAGCCAGCGGATAACACATCCCTAAATGCCCCATGGCAATCCCGTCGCAAATTCCCGGTATCCCAAAGAAAAAAGGCACGCCCTGGCCATAGCAGATGCCGCGCTCAATGAATCTTTCCAAGTCGCGCATACCCACATGTCCCGGGATCAAATCAGTAAAAGACGTAGCTACGCCGATAAACGGCCGGCTTAAATCTTTTTTCGATAATCCAGTCGCATGCAATAACGCGCGGTGCGGAATCCGTTCGATACCTTTTTTAATCTGGTCTGAACGCATATTTTATCTCCTGATTAGTCAGCGCCTTCGCCGTCGTGAATTACGGCTGCTTTTTCCTCGCGCTTGCGCCAAATTACGCGCTTTAAGGTTACATACTTTTTAACTATATCGTAATTATTTACCGCGTTCAACTGCTTAAAAAGAAATTCAAACTTCGTTTCTACTTCCGCGGCGATCGCATCACGGATTGATTGCGCTAAGCCCATAATTTCTTTCTTGAACGGCCCGAGCGCTTTTTTGCGCGCTTTATAGAAAAATTGCTCTTCGCTGTCGCCTTCTTTTTTCTCCGCAGTAGCATTAACTTTCAGCCATTCATAAATTTTAGCCTTGAGATCCGCAGGAAAATGTTTGCTCTCATAGATCATATTCTGAAATTCCGTAGCCAAATGCACTTCCGCGGTTCCCACTTCGGGAAATTTATGAAATAATTCTGCCGGCAAGGTCGAGGCGCCATGCTGCACGGCTCCGGCCATACCGTATTTTTTACGGGCGGTCTCGGAAATTACCTTTAAAGTATCAAAATCCAACTTAACCTGAGCTACCTGGCCATTCGGCAAAACCACGCCGCCATGGCTAGTGCCGGTCTGCACGCTGATCTTACTGATCCCCGTGCGGCCTTTGCGCAAACGATTATTGAAACCGGTCATAAATGCGTCTAAATCCTCGACTGTAGAATTCTTAGTTCCTACTTCGCCGATCTCGCCACCCACAGAAACCTCCACTCCGCGCGGCTGGATCTGGCGGATAAACTGCGTGAGTTTAGCGCAAGCATCATAATTATCAAACTGCTGCTTGTTCAAATCATTCTTGGATAAATCAACTAAGGTTGAAGTATCGATATCAATATTATAAAATCCCGCTTCTACCGCATCCGCGATCACTGCCTTCAAAGCGTCTAACTCTTTTTCCGGATTTTCTTTGTAATTTTTCGCCTTAGCCTGAGTATGGTCTGCCTGGATAAAAACCGGGCCGGAATAACTCTCTTTGATTGCCGCGGCTAAAACCACGCTGACATATTCGATCGGCGGCTGAGCGGTATAACCCATTTCCGATTTGGCAATTTCAAAAATAAAAGCGCCGGATTGATTCCTTTTGGCCACGCGGAAAATCGCCCGCGCCAAATCATAGGTCATCGCGCGCAGATTGATCGCCGGCACGGTAAACCCGCTGACTTCACCCTTGCCCATCGCCATATACAGTTCATGAATGCTGGCCGGATAAATATCTTTCTTGTAAGCCAAATCAAGTATACGCTTACCGATTTCTTTTTTCTGGGCAGCATCATCAGTATTGATTAACTCAAAAACAAATTTCTCCACATCTAACGGCTTCCTTCCCATTTCTGTTGCTCCTTTCGTAACAAACGAACGCCAATCCATCCGATAGGATTGGGCGTATTAACTTAAGATTTTGATTAAATTATACCAACGCCCCACATTAAATTCTTTTTTCATGATTGCTTTTTCAAAATCAACTGCGGAGATTTCGCCTTTAACAAAACCGACTGCCTTATCAGTTTCCCCAGCCAAGAGCCGGTCTACTGCCGCCTTACCTAAATGTAAGGCCAGGTCACGGCTGACCGCGGTCGGCCGGCCGCCTCTTTGAATATGGCCCAAAGTCACTGCCCGGCATTCCAAAGAAGTTATCTCAGAAATCTGCTTAGTAATATCCGCAGCTTTAGCTACGCCTTCTGCCAACACAACAATCCAGCTGATCTTTCCTTTTAAATTCCCATTCACGATATCATGGCAAATCTTGGATATATCATATTTTATTTCCGGGATAATCACATCTTCGCATCCGCCGGCCAAAGCCACGGACAAAGCGATATACCCGCAGCCTCTGCCCATCACCTCCACCACAAAAACCCTTTCCATGGAAGTAGCCGTATCGCGGATATTATCAATCGCTGCCAGCGCGGTATTAATCGCCGTATCCGAGCCGATGGTCATATCGATCCCGTTAACGTCATTATCAATTGATGCGGCAATACCAATACAAGGCACACCGTATTTCTGGTAAAACCTATGCGCCGCGGCAAAACTGCCGTTGCCGCCGATCACGATCAACCCCTCAATGTCATATTTCTTTACGGTATTAAACGCCCTTTGCTGGCCTTCTTCTGTATTGAATTCATGGCAGCGCTGAGTTTTTAAAATCGTGCCGCCCTGATTAATGATTCCGGAAACCGAGCGGTGATTAAACGGTTTTAACTCTTCATTAATCAAACCCCACCAGCCGCGGAATACGCCCATTACTTCCACTCCGCTGGCACACCCGCAGCGCACTACCGAACGGATTGCCGCATTCATTCCCGGCGCATCTCCGCCGGTAGTCATTACCGCTATTCTTTTCATGTACCCATTTCCCAGCTAGACAGGTACTTAGCCTGTTCTTTGGTTAAAACATCGATCTTAATCCCCATCGACTTTAATTTAAGTGCGGCAATATTCTGATCGATATCTTCCGGCACCTTAAATACATCTTTCTTTAATTTCTTATGGTGCTTGACAATATATTCGCTGGCTAAGGCCTGATTGGCAAAAGACATATCCATTACCTGCGCCGGATGGCCCTCGGCGGCAGCTAAATTAATCAAGCGGCCCTCGCCTAAAAGATAGATCTTACGCCCGTCGCGAGTAATGTACTCTTCGACAAAATCACGGATAGTTTTTTTAGTTTTGCTAATACTTCCCAAGGCCTGAATATCAATTTCTACGTTGAAGTGCCCGGTATTGGCCACAATCGCGCCGTCTTTCATTAATTCAAAATGTTCTTTACGGATCACATGAATATCGCCGGTTGCCGTAACAAAAATATCTCCGATCTTTGCCGCATCCTTGATTGGCATAACTTCAAATCCATCCATTGCCGCTTCGATCCCGCGCAAAGGATTAACCTCAATAACAATTACCTTGGCGCCCATACCCTTGGCGCGCATAGCCAGGCCCTTGCCGCACCAGCCGTATCCGGCAACCACAAAATTAGAGCCGGCGATCAGCTTATTGGTGGCGCGGATAACTCCGTCTATGGTCGATTGCCCGGTGCCGTAGCGATTATCAAATAAATGCTTGGTTGAGGCGTCATTAACCGCAATAATCGGATAACGCAACTTTCCTTGGCTTGCTAAAGCGCGCAACCGGATCACTCCGGTGGTGGTCTCTTCGGTGCCGCCGATAATATTGGCGTGATCGGCATGTGATTTTTGATGGATCGCGCTGACTAAATCCGCGCCGTCATCCATGGTCAAATCTGGCTTAACCGCCAAAGCAGCCTTCAAATGTTCGTAATATGTCTTGGTGTCTTCTCCTTTAATGGAAAAAACGGAGATCCCTAAATGTTCGACCAAAGAAGCGGCCACATCGTCCTGGGTAGATAAAGGATTGGAAGCGCAAAGCGTCAAATCAGCGCCGCCGGACTTCAGGGCCTCCATTAAAACTGCGGTCTCCGTGGTCACATGTAAACAGGCAGCCAGCTTCATGCCCTTCAAAGGTTTCTCTTTAGCAAAACGCTGGCCAATCAAACCAAGCACCGGCATATTATTGCGCGCCCATTCGATTCTCAAGGCACCTTTTTTAGCGAGTTTAATATCCTTAATATCGTGCTTCATCTTTCTCCTTGCGCAGAAAACGCACGCCGGCCAATCCGATAGGGCCGGGCGTACGTTCTACAATTAGATTTACAGTTTCGCGGCTTTTTTCTTAAGATCAGCTGCTTTATCTATACTCTCCCATTTTAATTCCGGCTCCGTACGGCCAAAATGCCCGTAGCAGGCAGTCTTTAAATAAATCGGCCTTAATAAATCAAGGGTTTTAATAATCCCCTTGGGCGTTAATTCAAAACTTTCGCGGATTAGTTTGACAAACTTGTCATCAGAAAGTTTTCCCGTGCCAAAGGTATCGACAAAAATCGACAAAGGATCGGCATAACCGATAACATACGACAGTTGCACAAGGAACTTATCGGCTAAGCCAGCGGCAACGATATTTTTGGCAATATAACGGCACATATAAGCTGCCGAACGGTCAACCTTAGTCGGATCCTTACCGGAAAATGCTCCGCCGCCGTGCGGGACAACTCCGCCATAGGTGTCCACGATAATCTTTCTGCCCGTCATACCCGTATCCGATTGCGGGCCGCCGATAACAAATTTTCCAGTCTGGTTAACATAGTATTTTGTCTGTTTATCTATCAACCCTTTTAATACCGGCTGAGCAATCACTTCGATCATTTCCTGGCGAGCTTTTTCCGTAATCTGCTGGCCACTTTTATCTAAAATCTCATCCGTATGCTGACAGGCAATTACTACCGAATCAACCCGTTTGGGCGAATCATTCTCATACTCTACGGTAACCTGAGATTTGCAATCCGGGCCGAGATATTTTAAAGTGCCGTTGCGACGCGTATCCGCCATGCGCTTAACCAGTTTATGCGAAAGTATAATCGGCAATGGCATTAACTCTTCGGTTTCCCGGCAGGCATAGCCGAACATAATCCCCTGATCCCCGGCTCCGCCGACATTAACGCCTTGAGCAATATCCGGAGATTGGCTGTGAATAGTATTAACAATCGCGCAGGTCTCATAATCAAACCCGTATTTGGGATGGGTATAGCCGATATCGCGAATAATCCCGCGCGCCATCTTCTGGATATCAATGTAGGCATTAGTAGTGATTTCTCCGCCGACAATCAAAAGCCCCATAGTCACGTAGGTCTCGCAAGCCACGCGGCTTTTTTCTTTATCTTTATCGAAAGCTAAAACCTGGTCTAAGACTGCGTCGGAAATTTGATCGCAGACTTTATCCGGGTGGCCTTCGCCAACCGATTCAGATGTAAAAAAATGCTTTTTTGAAGCCATTTAAATCCTCCTTATTTAGTTGTTTGAAACGATTCCCTTGCTTTACCGTAAAATTTATGGTCTCCGATATCATACCACTGCCCGTCAAAAACAAAACCCAGAACTTCTTCCTTTTTTCTTAACCAATCAATATAGTAGCCGGTTGCGTCTTTCTTGCAATCTTTGGCACGAAAATATTCTTTAATCAGGCCCAACTTCGCCTGAGGAAAAAAATAAAGACACATTGCCACTAAGCTTGATTGCGGTTTTTGCGGCTTCTCCTGAAAATCAACGATCCTGTTTTTAGCGTCAAGCTTAATAATCCCGTATTTATCCGCGTGGGTCAAATCATTAATATCAAAAACTCCAATTACCGGATAATTATTATTTGTCTTAACAAAAGAAACAAACCTAGTAAGCTCGGCATCAAAAAGATTATCCCCGCCGATTACCAAAAGATCGTCGTTAACCGCCTTTTTATCAATTGTGAAATTGATATCGCCGATCGCGCCCAGGCGGGTTTCCGGAGTCTTAGTCAAATCGTCAATCACCGATATCGGCTTATTGATTTTTTTAGTGGCAGCCCATTTTTTAACTATGGAAAAGAACTTGCTGTTAGTAACCACAATAATCTCGTCAACTTCATCGATCCGGCAGACTTTATTAACGATATAGTCAATAATCGGCTTGCCCTTTACCTTTAATAGCGGCTTGGGAAACTGTTTAGTCAAAGGATAGAGCCGAACCGCATAACCGGCGGCCAGAATCAATGCTTTCATTGGGCTAAACTCTTTTTTAAATAATCAATCCGCTCAATCGGCGCAGGGTCTACGCCGTAAAGCGCCGCCAGATAAAAAGAAATAAAGTCTCCGATATAAATCAACGAGAACATCCGGGCCAGGAGCCCGTTGCCGCGCGAAGCGATTTCTAAAACCGGGCAATCTTCCCCCTTAATTACTCCGGCGGAAAACTCCATGCTTTTTAAAATCCGGCCATCCATCAATCTATCTTTTAAAAAAATTACCGCACAATTTTTCAAGACCTTCGCCGGATTAAGCCAGGCGACAATCTCATTATGGTTAAATTCCGGTAAAAAGTTTACGCTGGCCATAGCCTTAGCATTCTCGGCAATTTGAGCCCGCAAACGCATTGCCGCTACGTCAAAATTACGGGAAGCGGTATAAATAAATACGGCTTTATTAAAAATTTTCCGGCTAATCGCCTTGGCAATATTATCCTTTGCCGCTATAGATGGTTTGAGGCAATTATTTTTTAAATCAATGAGCAGGTCTACGGCTTCTTTAAAATCAGCTTCCATGCCTTTAATCAATCCTGCCCTGGCCAAAATCCACAACGGAATAATGCTGGAAAAGGCAAAAGTAAACCGCGGCAGCAGGCCTTTAGGCAATTGAACAAAATTTAAACCCCCGGCCTGCGCTAATTCTTTCAGGCGGCCTCCGGAAGACAAGCAAATTATTTCTGCTTTTTTCTCTTTTGCCTGATCAAAACACTCCAGGGCTTCCTGGCTGTTGCCGGAATAGCTGGAAATAAAAACCAGGCTTTTACCGTCAACGCATTCTGGCAAATAGTAATCGCGTACTATTAAAAACGGGATTTTTGCCTGGTCATAAAGATAAGAACGGACAAAATCCGCGCCGATTCCCGAACCGCCCACGCCGCAAAAAACAACTTTATTAAATTCGTTTTTGCCTAAAATTACTTTGGCAGAACAGGCAATTTCTTTTGCCTGTAAAAGATGGTCGGGAAAATCTAAAAGCAGCTCCAGCACGCCAGACTTATCGATTGCTTTAATTGCTGCCGGTGAGATTGATTTTTTCATCCAATAATTTCTTTCAGTTTACGCTGGCTGAATTCTTCAACCTGTTTTCCAGTAGATAACAAAAGCGCCTGACTGGCTATATCCTGCGCCTGTTTCATTGTCACAGAACGAATAATGTATTTTAATTCCGGGATTACCTGCGGAGGCATGCTGAATTCATCCAGGCCCAGCCCCAGAAGCATTACCGCGAATGCCGGCTCGCCGGCCATTTCTCCACACATTGCCACAGGAATTCCCGCGCGGTGCCCGGCTTCAATAATGCCTTTGACCATCCGCAAGACCGCCGGATGCGCCGGCTCATAAAGGTAAGCGACTTTCTCATTAGTACGGTCAACTGCCAAAGAATACTGAATAAGGTCATTGGTCCCGATACTGAAAAAGTCCGCTTCTTTAGCCAAAATATCAGCTGTAATCGCCGCGGACGGCACTTCAATCATCGCGCCGATTTTAATATCTTTATCAAAGGCCAATTTCTTATCCGCTAACTCCTGTTTAACTTCTCCGACTATCTTATTTGCCTGCTGAAGTTCCTCTAAACCGGAAATCATCGGGTACATTAATTTTAATTTTCCGTGCACCGAAGCGCGCAGGATCGCCCGGATCTGTGTTTTAAAGATGTCCGGTCTGGCCAGACAAAAACGGATCGCCCGCCAGCCTAAAAACGGCTTCATTTCCACCGGTATCTGCAGCTGAGATAGAAATTTGTCCCCTCCCAGGTCTACCGTGCGGATAATCACTTCGCAAGGCGCCACTTTTTCCGCCACGCTGCGATAGGCCTCATACTGCTCTTCTTCTGTAGGCAGCCCCTTGCGGTTCATGTAGAAAAATTCCGTGCGGTATAAACCGATGCCCGTGCCGCCGTGCATTTTAATCGAATCGATCTCTTCGGGCAATTCTATATTTCCGTTGATCACCACGCTCTTGCCGTCTTTGGTAATCGCCGGCTCATCCTTTACCGCGAAAAATCTTTCAGTGATGCCTTTAAGTTTTTTCTCTTCTTCCTGGTAAACCGCTAATGTCGCTTCGTCCGGCTCTAGAATCACCACGCCCGTGCTGCCGTCAATAATCAGCATATCGCCGGTCTTTATTTTTAAGGTGATATCCTGCAAGCCGACGACTGCCGGGATTTCCAAAGACTTGGCCATAATCGCGGTATGCGAAGTCTTACCGCCTATATCAGTGACAAAACCGGAAACATTCTTCTTGTGCATCGCCGCGGTATCCGATGGAGAAAGGTCATGTGCGACTACGATTACCTTTTCCTTTAAATCATCGAAAGCCAGGCGCTGCTTGCCCAAAAGGTTGCGCAGCACCCTTTTACCGACATCATTAATGTCAGAAATGCGCTCCTTAAGGTATTCGTCTTCTATTTTCGAAAAGACATCGATATATTTTTTTAAGACTTCAGAAAAAATAAAAGCGACATTAAAATGCTCTTTTTTCAAACGGGAAATTACGTCCTCGATGAGCATGCGGTCTTCTAAAACCAAGAGATGCGCGTCAAAGATCTCCGCCTCATCCTGGCCCATATCCGCGGCAATCCTTTTTTGCAGCTCAACGATTTCCTTGCGCGTCTTGATTAACGCTTCTTCAAACAGCTGAATCTGGACAGGGATATCCTGGTCGGTAATCGGCTCGCGGGGAACCACAAATTCTTCCCTGCCGATTTTATATGCCGGGCCGACGCTGATTCCGCCGGCGGCCGCTATACCGCTGAACTTAATCATTTATCTTCCTCTTCTAAAACTAATTTTTCTAATTCGCCGAGGGCCTCCTGCGCGTCTTCGCCCTCCGCCTCAATAATTATCTCGCTGCCCTTTTCCGCGCCAAGCATAAGGATACCCATAATCGATTTCCCGTTAACTTCTTCATTATCGCGGAAAATCGAAATCCGGCTGTCAAATTTATTCGCTACCTGCACAAAAAGAGCTGCCGGACGGGCATGCAGGCCCTGTTTATTTTTCACCACAATTTTTTTCCTGATCAAAGACATTTTTAATTGACCTCTTCAATGATTCCTAAAATAATTTTCGCTAGCTTTTTCGGATCGTGCCTGATCACGCCATCAGTAATAATAATATCCGACCCGATCACCTGATAGCCCATTTTTTCAATATTTTTAATATCCCCTGTCACGGGATAAGAATTCTGCTTGGCATAACGTTTTAAAACTTCCGAAGAAATTTCACCGGTATTAATGATACAGCGATCCAGGACCCTTGCGTTAGCATGGCTTACCAGCGCTTTAATATGGTCGGAGGCGCTAAAATTGTCGGTTTCTCCCGGCTGGCTCATAGCATTACAAACATAGACCTTGGCAGCGCTGGACTTGGCCAGGGCATCGGAAATTTCTTCAATCAAAAGATTAGGAATAACACTGGTATAAAGCGAACCAGGTCCTAAAACAATCAACTGCGCCTGCTCGATCGCCCGGATCGCTTCCGGAGTTGCCTGACTGTCAGCCGGTTCCAAATGCACGCTTTCGATCGGCTTATGCGCTTTAGGAATCTTATTTTCTCCTATTGTGCTTGAGCCGTCTTTATGCTTAGCCACCAAAGCGACCTTGCCTAAAGTCGAAGGGATTACTTCCCCTCTTAAAGCTAAAACCTTACTGGTTTCTTTAATCGCCTTTTCAAAATCTCCGGTCAGGCGGGTCATCGCCGTAATAAAAAGATTGCCGAAGTTATGCCCGGCCAGTTCTGAGCCGCTCTCGAAACGGAATTGAAAAAGCTCCCGCATCAAACCAGACGTATCGGCCAACGCCACTAAACAGTTACGGATATCGCCCGGCGGCAACATATCAAATTGCTGCCTTAAGCGACCTGAAGAACCTCCGTCATCCGCTACCGTAACAATTGCGGTAATATTAGAAGTATACTCTTTTAAGCCGGACAAAAGCACGGACAATCCGGTCCCGCCGCCGATGACGACAACTCTCGGGCCTCTGCCGATCTGGCTGCGATGGTATAAAATATCCACCAACTCAACATCTTTGGAGCTCGGCAAAAACGCCGCTAAAAAAGAACGGATAATCCTTTTAATGCCTAAGATTAATATTATAATCCCCGAAACAACTACAACCGCGTCCAGCGATTTAATAAACCAAAATTCTTCGTCGCGTAAATAATTTGAGCCGACCACCACCAGAATGAAGCCAAAAATACCTAGGCCGATCCAGCGCTTGATGCCGATACCGGGATAAAGCCACTTGAATACTCCGGTAAGCCTGGCCCAAATAAAATTTTTTATTGTATCAAGGTTAAATCTTTTTTTCATCTTCTTGGCTGATTATCTTCAGTACACTCTGATCATCAAGGCAAGCGCGCAAACTATCACGAAAATATTTGTCCTTAAGAAGGCGCGAAATGCGCGCCAGGGCTTTTAAATGAGGCCCGGCAGAGTCCTGAGGGGCAACCAGCAAGAAAAAAATGTACGCCTGCTCTCCGTCCAAAGAATCAAAATCAACGCCTTTTTTGGAAAGCCCAAATGCGGCAACGAGTTTAGAGACGCAGTCGGTTTTGGCATGGGGAATAGCTACGCCTTGGCCGATCGCGGTAGAACCTAATGCTTCTCTGGCCATCAGCGCTTCGATGAGTTTAGTGCGGTTTTTCTTGTCTATCTCACCGGCTTCGATCAAAGCGTCAACCAACTCCTTAATCACATCTTCTTTTTTGACTGATTTGATATCGGTGATAATAGCTTTGGATGAGAGAAAATCGGTGATGTTCATTGAACGGTCTCCTTGTTGTGAGTTTTACCGCGTCAATGCGCGAAAAAATTCCTCAGCGAAATTATAGGATTTTTTTCGCTGACGCGGTATAAATTCGCGCATATAACTTATGTCGCGCTGTGCGCTCCATAAGTTATGCGCTCATTTAAGCGGGAGACGGGATTTGAACCCGCGACATCAACCTTGGCAAGGTTGCGCTCTAGCCAGCTGAGCTACTCCCGCAGATTAACAAATAACCTATAACCTGCCGGCCGGCAGGCAAATTTCAGTGGGCGGAAGAGGAGTTGAACCTCCAAGGGTTGCCCCAATGGCTCCTAAGGCCATCGCGTATGCCAATTCCGCCATCCGCCCTCAAACCCTTCTTCCTCTTCGGCTGCTGCTTGATTCTTAAAACTTGGTTCTGATTTAGTGAGCCTCCCGCGACTCGAACGCGGCACGGCCATCTTAAAAGGATGGTGCTCTACCACATGAGCTAGAGGCCCAAATCTAATAAAAATACGAAATCCGAATATCGAAATTCGAATTTAAAATTCCGCTAATTCTTTTTCCTTTGCCTTTAAGACCTCGTCGATCCTGGCAATATATTTATCAACCAACTTCTGCAGCTCATCCACGCTCTTAAATTTATCGTCTTCGGAAATAGCCTTATCTTTTTCCAGTTTTTCGATCTGCTCTTTGGCGTCGCGGCGGACCGTACGCAAAGAAATCTTGCCGTCTTCCGACATCTTATGCACAACCTTAACTAAGTCCTGGCGCCTTTCCTTGGATAATTGCGGCACGGCCAAACGGACCATTTTACCGTCGTTAGAAGGATTAATCCCTAAGCTCGACTTCATGATCGCCTTTTCGATTTCCGGAATCGCGGTCGCGTCCCACGGCTGGATCAAAAGCAAATGCGCGTCCGGCACAGAAATCTGCGCCAGCTGCTTAAGCATAGTCGGAGTACCGTAATAATCTATATGCAGGCCTTCTACCATTGCCGGATGCGCCCTGCCAGTACGGATCTCGTTAAAATTACGCATTACCGTATCAATGGTCTTTTTCATTTTATCTTCCGCAGCATGCAAAGCTTCCTTGGTCGTCATAGTTTACCTCCGGCTAATTAACAGCAGTGCCTATTTTCTCGCCCAACACCACCCGCTTGATATTGCCTTCTTTATTCATATTAAAAACAATAATCGGCAGTTTATTATCCATGCACAAACTTACCGCGGTGGCATCCATCACCTTCAGGCCTTTTTTTAAAACATCAATATATTTAAGACGCGCAAATTTCTTAGCTTTTTTATCTTTCATCGGGTCGGCGGAAAACACCCCGTCGACCTTAGTGGCTTTTAAAATCGCTTCCGCGTGGATCTCCATCGCCCGCAAAGCGGCGGCGGTATCGGTAGTAAAATAAGGATTGCCGGTCCCGGCAACAAAAATCACTATTCTCCCTTTTTCCAAATGCCGCACTGCCCGGCGGCGGATATACGGCTCGGCAATCCGCTCCATTTCAATCGCAGTCATTACCCGCGTAGGCAGCTTTACCGATTCTAAGGCGTTCTGCAAAGCCAATCCGTTAATTACCGTGGCCAGCATCCCCATATAATCGGCAACCGAACGGTCCATATTCAGGCCGCGCATACCGCTGTTTTCCTGCCCCCGGAAAATATTGCCCCCGCCTAAAATAATCGCCACATCCACGCCTAATTCACGGACTTCTTTAATCTGGCGGCAGATGCTAAAAAGCACGGAATTATCGATTCCGTGCGAGTTCTTACCTTGCAGAGCTTCGCCGCTTAATTTTAAAACAATCCTTTTGTAGACGGGTTTATTCGCCATTATCTTCCGATTTGATAACGAGAAAACTTGCGGACTACAATCTTTTCCCCAAACTTAGCGATCAAACTAGCCAGATAATCATTGATGGTTATCGCGGGGTCTTTAACAAAAGGCTGCTCCAGGAGGCAATGTGCCTTGTAATACGCCGCCTTGTCTTTTTCGCCGGCCAAAACATCTTCCGCCACATCTTCTTTCTTTAAATACGCCGGGCTACAAGCGGCGATCTGCATAGCCACATCGCGGGTAAACTGACAAAATTCCGCGTTGCGCGCCACAAAATCCGTCTGACAGTCAACTTCCAAAAGCACGCCGATCTTATTGCCATGATGCACATAGGCCTCAATACGGCCTTCTTTAGCAGAGGCATCCTGTTTTTTTGCGGCGATCTCTAAACCGCGCTTACGGATCAATTCCACGGCTTTTTTAATATCTGCAGCAGTCTCTTCCAGCGCCTTACGGCACTCGGCAACGCTGGCAGACGTAAGCTCTCTTAATTCCTTGATCGTTTCTAATGGTATTTTCATTTAATTACACCTTCCTCTTGCCTCTTGATTTATCATCCACTACCGTCTTGGCCTTAGCTTTCTTGGCCTTACCGGCTTCCGTCTCCGGCTCTTCGGTTTCAATTAACTCTTCGATCTCCTTGATTTTGACTTCCTCGTCAGCCAAAGCGGGAATTTGTTCTGCCTGCAGGATATCCTGCTCTTTTTTCAAGGCTGCCCCGGACTCAGAAAGATAGCTCAAAAATTTCTTTCTGCCTTCAATCGCCGACTCGGCAATCAAATGCGCTACCGCGCGGATAGACTTAGTCGCGTCATCATTGCCCGGAATAGGAAAATCAACCAGATCCGGATTAGAATTGGTATCGATCAGGCCGATCACGGCAACACCTAAACGCTTTGCTTCATTAATCGCGGTCTCTTCTTTCTTGGTATCTACCACAAACATCGCCTTCGGCATGCGCTCCATAGCGACGATCCCGGAAAAGTTCTTGTTTAATTTAGCTAATTCCTTTTCCATACGGGCGACTTCTTTTTTGGTAAGTTTTTCATAGGTGCCGTCGGTTTTCATGTTTTCGATTGTCTTTAAACGGTTGATGCTCTTTTTAACGGTGGCAAAATTAGTCAAAAGCCCGCCCGGCCAACGCTCGGTAACATAATACATGCCAGCGCGTATTGCCTCTTCTTTAATAACTTCTTGGGCCTGTTTTTTAGTGCCGACAAACATTATATATTCACCTTTAGAGGTAATATCCAGGACATAATCCCGGGCTTGATTCAGGTTTTGCTCAACCTTTTCCAAGTCAATAATGTAAATACCGCTTCTCTGCCCAAAAATAAATTTCTTCATCTTAGGGTTCCAGCGGCTGGTTTTATGCCCAAAATGAACACCTGCTTCGAGTAATTGCTTAATCAGTTCTGATGGCAAAAGAATCTCCTCCTCTCAAATATTGTTAATTAAATTGGTTTTATCTAAACGAGTTTGGTAATATAACACTGTTTATTTTAAAAATCAACAATTATTTTAATTATTCTCGCGCAATTCCTGCATCTGATAAAGCCGCTGATAAAGGCCGTTTTGCGCCAGCAGCTGGCTATGCGTGCCCTGTTCGACAATTTTCCCCGCGGAAAGGACTAAAATCTTATCCGCGTGCATTACTGTGGAAAGCCGGTGGGCAATTACAAAGACTGTGCGGCCCTGCATCAGGCTATCTAAGGCCTCCTGCACTAAACGCTCGGAATGCGAATCCAGCGCACTGGTCGCTTCATCCAAAATCAGGATCGGCGGATTTTTTAAGAGCGCGCGGGCAATGGCGATCCTCTGGCGCTCGCCTCCGGAAAGCTTCATCCCGCGGTCGCCGATCACCGTGTCATACCCCGACGGCAAATGCTGAATAAACTCATGAGCGTGCGCCTGCTTGGCGGCGGTCTCGATTTCTTCCTGAGCGGCACTTAACCTTCCGTAAGCAATATTGGCGCGAACCGTGTCGTTAAAAAGAATTGTTTCCTGGCTGACTATACCTATATTATCGCGCAGCGATTTTAAGCTAAATTCGCGCAAATCTACGCCATCCAAAAGCACCCGCCCCTTTTGCGGGTCATAAAAACGCGGGATCAGGTCAAACAAAGTGGTCTTTCCCGCTCCGCTCGGGCCCACTACCGCCAAAATCTGGCCTTTTTTAACTTCTAAATTAATTTCTTTAAGGATTTCGTTAGATTCGTAATTAAACCAGACGTCTTTATAAATTATATTATTCCCAAACCCTTTCAACTCTCTGGCTTGAGGCTTTTCAACTACGGTAATCGGAGTATCCAAAACCTCATGGATACGAGTGCTGGCCGCCATGGCCTGCTGATTGGTAGAATGTACCTGGCTAAGCTTCTTAAACGGACGGATCAGAGAAAATAAGGCGCCTAGTGACAATCCGAATACGCCGAAAGAAATCTTCCCTGCTAAAACATCCTTGCCTAACCAAACAAAAACCGTAATCCCCGCCACACAGCCCAAAAATTCGGTTACCGGGCCCAAAAGCAGCATGCGCTTAATTGATTTCATGGAAAGCTTGTAATAATCGCGGTTGATCCGGTCAAAACGCCCGATTTCGTAATTTTCCATATTAAACGCCCGGACAATGCGCGCGCCGATGATCGTCTCATAAAGCACGGAATTGATATCCGCCATTTTTTCCTGTCCGCGCTTGGAAAGCTTGCGCAGGGCCTTGCCGACTTTAATAATCGGAAAACTGATCAACGGCATCAGGATAACCACGACGATCGCCAGCTTGGGATTCAAAGAAAGCGCCAGCATAGCGAAAAGGATCACTTGAAAGGTCTGATAAAATATATCGGTCGAGCCGTAAGAAACCGCATTCTCGACTAATTTTACGTCGTTAGTGATGCGCGAGATCATCTCCCCGCCGCGTTTATGGGTAAAATACTGCAAAGATAAACTTTGCAGCTTGGAATACAGCTGTGAGCGTATATCTTTCACCACGCGCTGGCCGATATCCGACATTAAATACCCCTGGAAAAAACCAAAAATACCTTTTAAGACAAACAGGGCGATTACGGATACCGCCACCCACTTCATTAAAACAATCGGCTCGGTATGGTTTAACAAAGCGACAAAATTCTCCAGGAACCCGGGAAGCTTGGTAGGGATAATAATCTGCTTATTAGTCATAATCCGGTCAGCCAAAGGGATGATCATCGCCAGGGTCACATTATCAAAAAGCGCGGAAAAACCCATAGCAATGACCGCCAGAATAAAGGTGGCCTTATGCGGCTTGACGAATTTTAGTAACCTTAAGTATTCCTTCATGTTTTATCCTTCATAAAATAAAGAGTTTACCACAGGAAAACGATCTTGTCGAGCAGTTAATATTTTTTTGAATGCCGCGCAACCCAGCGGTTTTGCGGCCGGCGGCCGGCAAATCCTGTATTGCGGCGGCCAAAAACCTGGACTGCGGGTTTGGCATGCAGGTCAAAAACCTCAGCGGGAATTTCCGGATGCCTGACTATAGGCAATTGCTTTTTAATCAATTTTTCAATGTTTTTAACGTCTGCGCTCTGATCCGGCGTAGCAAAAGAAATCGCCCGGCCCTTACATCCGGCCCGGCCGGTACGGCCGATCCGGTGTACATAATTTTCTACATCCTCAGGCAAGTCATAATTAATCACACTTTCTATCTTAGTCACATCAATGCCCCGCGAGGCGATATCTGTGGCCACTAATACGCGATAACGCCCGGATTTAAAGCCATCCAGCGCTTCGCGCCTTTGCGCCATCGAACGGTTAGAATGAATTTCCGCGGCGCTATAGCCCATATCACGAATGGCCTTAGCGATTTTACGGGCATTATGTTTGGTGCGAATAAATAAAAGCGTTGAACCGTGAAATTGCGCTAATACCTTGCCTAAAAGTTTATTTTTGCTTTCGCGTTTAACAATATAAAGTTCCTGCTCTATGCCTTCGGCAACTGTGCCGGACGGAGCAATCTCAACGTGAACTGGAAGCTTCATATGGGCATTAATCATCTGCATAATTTCCTGCGGCATGGTCGCGGAAAAAAGCATAGTCTGGCGCTGGCGGGGCATGTTTTTAAGTATCCTCTCGACCTGCGGGGCAAAGCCCATATCCAGCATACGGTCGGCCTCGTCAATTACCAGCATACTCACCCTTACCAAAAGCATATTGCGATTTTCCATATGATCAATAAACCTACCGGGAGTAGCAATAATGATCTGCGGCCGGCGGCGCAAGGCCTCTTCCTGCGGGCGCATCGGCATACCGCCGATCAAACAGGCAGTCCTTAACCCAAAAGGAGTCGCCAGCCCGGTAACGGCTTGATCAATTTGCTGAGCCAGCTCGCGCGTCGGCGCCAATACTAAGGCAATGCTGTCCTTCTGCGCCAAGCGCTGAACCATCGGGATGGCAAAAGCGTGGGTCTTGCCGGTCCCGGTCTGAGCAATACCAATCACATCCTTACCTTCAATCGCCAGCGGTATGGCCTTATATTGTATCGGCGTAGGCACCTTAAAATTTATCCGCTCCAAGATCTCTAAAATCTTGGGGGCTATGCCTAAACCATAAAAATCTTTTCCTAACATACTCATCATTTTACTATTTTAATTTATTATCCTTATCAACCGAGCGCAAATGCACGCGGCAATATCCTTCATGGTTGTAAATACTCAAGATATGCTTACAATGAGGAAACTTGCACTTTCTGTTTTTAGGTGAAGTCCTGGCTTTTTTAATAAGTCACACATCCCTTCTTGATTTAAGAATTTGGACTATTTAACTGCGGCTTTTATATTGATTGCCCGCGGGCCCTTGGGTGACTGCTCAACTTCAAATTCTATTTCTTGCTCTTCGCGCAGATCTTCAAACTTCAGGTCGGTTAAGCTTGACTGATGAAAGAAAAGTTCTCTCCCGTCGGTATCGCTGATAAAACCAAATCCTCTTTCGCGTGCGATCTTCTTGATCTTTCCGGTATGCATTGTGCCCTCCTTGGGTTTTTAGAAATAAAAAAGCCGTAAAGGTTAGTTTTCGTGCCCTTTACGGCTCTAAGATTTCTAATCTTTAAACATCTAGGTAAGTATAGCACATTTTCCAGATATTACAACTAAAATATAGCAGCTATCTCTTGCGGCTGGCTGTGCATGGCAGCGGGTCCTACCAGTTGATTGATCTAGCATTCCTTATTTTAGCTTTTGCTCTTTGCTCGCTGAAAATTTACTGGCCGTGCGCTACGGTTTACTCACTCGCTTTCTGCAGACTTTGAGCTTAACATAATCC
>JAKAMF010000007.1 GCA_021813045.1 bacterium
AATTTTTTCCGCGGCATAAGAGCCGAGGGAAATTTTAATTTCATTTAAGAGCTGCTTTTGGTCTTCAATCAGGATTTCTTCGCGTTCCGGCACCCAAGTCGCGCCTCCGGTGTGCCCCCGCGGAGTAATCGTAATTTTAAAAACATCTTTAGAGGGAACTAATAAATAAGTAACAATAGCATGTCCTGCCTCATGAAAAGCAATTTGCATTTTTTCTTTATCGCTTATTTTTACCCGGCGCTTAATACCCAGGGCGATTCTTTCCCGCGCGTCATCGATATCTTTCATGGTAATTGCGTCATTTTTATTGCGCACGGTAATTAAAGCCGCCTCTCTGATAATATTGGAAATGTCTGCGGGGCTGGCGCCGACCGTAATGCGGGCCAAGCGGTCGATCTTCAGGCTGTTTTCATCGTATTTTACCTTGCTTAAATAATAAGCAAACAGTTTTTCGCGGTCGGATAAATTCGGTTTATCCACGTAAATCTTACGGTCAAACCTTCCCGGCCGCAGCAGGGCTGAGTCCATAAATGTTTCCGGCATATTGCTGGCGCCGATGATTACGATATTCACGTCTTTTTCTTTTAGGCCGTCCATTTCCACCAGTAATTGGTTAAGGGTGGTATTGGTTTCGGTCTGGCCTCCGAATCCTGAATCAGCGGCTCTTTGCGCGCCGATCGCGTCAATTTCATCAATAAAAATAATGCAGCCGCCTTCTAATTCTGCTAATTGGCGGGCATTTTTGAATAAACTTCTGATTCTGCCGGCGCCGACTCCGACGAACATCTCGACAAATTCCGAACCGGACATAGAGATAAAGGGGAGTTTAGCTTCCGTGGCAATTGCCTTGGCTAAGTAAGTTTTGCCGCAGCCCGGAGGGCCGAGCATGAGAATGCCTTTTAAGATTTTTCCGCCAATACGCTGTAATTGCGCGCGGTCAGTAATCAATTTTACTACTTCCAGCGCTTCTTGTTTGGCTTCATCCATGCCGATAACATCGTTCCAAGTGATACCGATGCTTCCTCCGGCAATGGATTTTTTCCCGGATTGGCTAAAAGATTGCCCGCCTTTTTTATAGAACATCCAGTACATCATAAAGGTATATACCGCGCCCTGGATCAGGCCGACGATTATCCAGATATAGATTTGCAGAGGATAAGAGGCAAGTTGAGATTGGCGCAGGTAGGGCTCGGATTCGTTCCAGGCACGGATGCCGACGCTAATGAGTATAACTAAAGAAATAGCTATCGCGGAAATGCCAACCGTCAAAAGAATCTTAATCCAGTGTAGTTTCCAGTAAAATTTGGTTTTCTTCCAATTCATCGCGTTCCTTTCTATAATTAATTTAAAATAGCATACTAAAATTAGCAAGTCAAAACATTTTTTCTTGACCGCTATTTTTTAGCGTGTATAATAAGCTTTCCTTATACAAAACCAATAGCGCCCGGCCATATCGGATTGGCCGGCGTGCATTTACTATGCAAAGGAGAAAAACCATGGCAAAGATTAAAAAAGTAATCGGCAGAGAGATTTTAGATTCCCGCGGCAACCCCACAGTAGAAGTAGATGTAATTTTAGATAACGGTATTTTAGGCCGGGCAGCCGTGCCTTCGGGCGCCTCCACCGGAGACAACGAAGCATTGGAGTTGCGCGATGGCGATAAGAAAAGATATTTAGGTAAAGGTGTTACGAAAGCCGTCGGCAATGTCAATACCGTAATTGCTTCTAAGATAAAAGGTTTAAGCCCTGATTTTGAAAAAATCGACCAGCTTTTGATCAAATTGGACGGCACGGAAAATAAAGGCAATCTGGGCGCCAACGCGATTTTAGGCGTATCTATGGCAACCGCCAAGGCCGCGGCATTATCCAAGAAACAGCCGCTTTATAGGTTCTTAGGCGGGGAAAAGGCGAAGATTCTGCCAGTGCCTTTGATGAATATTTTAAACGGCGGCATGCACGCGGACAATAACCTCGACCTGCAGGAATTTATGATTATGCCGATCGGCGCGCCGACTTTTAAAGAATGCCTGCGTTATGCCACCGAGGTATTTCATAATCTGAAATCAATTTTAAAATCGCAAAAGCTTTCTACTTCTGTGGGAGATGAAGGCGGGTTTGCGCCTAACCTGCAGTCAAATCACCAGGCCTTGGATTTGATCGTTGAGGCAATTGAAAAAGCCGGATATAAGCCGGGCAAAGATGTTTATCTGGGGTTGGATTGCGCGGCCAGTTCTTTTTATAAGGAAGGGAAATACCAGTTTGAAAATTCCCTCAAGACGTCCGATGACCTGATCAATATTTACGGCGGATGGATCTCTAAGTATCCGGTAGTTTCTATTGAAGATGGTTTAGGCGAACATGATTGGGGCGGCTGGAAGGCGATGACCAGCGCGCTGGGAGATAAATTACAGTTAGTCGGCGACGATATTTTTGTAACCAACCCGAAAATTTTCAAAAAGGGCATTGCTGAGAAAATCGGCAACGCTATTTTGATCAAGGTAAACCAGATTGGCTCGTTATCCGAAACGCTGGAGGCGATCAACATCGCCAAGAAAAATAAATACCGCGCGGTGATTTCGCATCGTTCGGGCGAAACGGAAGATACTACGATCGCGCATTTAACCGTGGCCACCGGCGTCGGGCAAATCAAGACCGGTTCTTTGTCGCGCACGGACAGGATCTGCAAGTATAATGAGCTTTTGCGCATTGAAGAAGAATTGGGCGCGAAAGCAGTTTATGCCGGAAAGAGCTGGCACAAATAAAGCATGACTAAAAGATTATTCGTGATTTTAGGCGGTTTGGTTCTGTTGGCTATGGTTTTTCTGCCCGGGTTTATTAAACTGCAGGAGTTGCGGGAGAAAAATCGCGAAATGACCGCTAAGATCAAGCGCTTAAATATCGAAAACGCGCTTTTACAATTGGAATTAAAACGCGTGCAGAATGACCCGGTTTACCAGGAAAGGATCGCCCGGGAAAAGATGGGCGTGGTGCGCAAAGGCGAAATTCCGATCAAAATCATTCCCAGCGACCGGGATTGAAAGAAGTTTCTTGTTGCTTATTTTGTTCTTTATGATATAGTGTTTTCGCGGGGTGGAGCAGCCCGGTAGCTCGTCAGGCTCGTATGGACACAAAGCTCAAATCGGATATTGCGGAATCTGCCGCGATAACGGAATTGCTGAAACGCGGTTTTAGAGTGCTAAAACCCATAGGAGATCGATTACCCTATGATTTAGCGCTTGACTGCGCTGGCAAGCTCTTGCGTATACAGGTGAAGAGCGTTTGGTTAAATCGCAAAACACAGTCTTATTGTGTTGATGTGCGAAGAACCAAGACTAATCGCCGCCGTATGATAAGAGACCGTTACGCAAAAGATGATTTTGAATTCGCAATCATCTACATCGATTCTCTGAATATATTCTACGTAATGCCTTTAGCCGCATTCGCAACTTATGGGAGTACGATAAGTTTGATTGAGGCAAGTAAAAGGCAGCGTAAACCAAAATCCGTAGAATATAGAGAAAATTGGGAGTTGTTGTCTAAAGGGCTCCGCAGCCAGAAATGACTGCAGGATAATCTGTCAAATTCGGTGAAGCCCAAGGCAATCGCCAAAGGTAATACCGAGCCAAGCCCGCCGGAATTTACGGCGGGAAGGTGTAGAGACTAAACGGCAGGGGCCGATAATTATCGGCCAAGATATAGTCCAGACTACAAATCCGTCAAAATTTAAGGCGGAGCAGTGAAAACTGTAGTAGCAAGCATAACCTGAAGGCCATGAGTTCAAATCTCATCCCCGCAATTAAAGCCGCCAAATCCTGGCGGCTTTTTTATTTTGGTAGCGCTTTCTTTCTCTGCCCCAAGTCGCCTTGAAACCCCTATTATATATACTATACTTTTCCTACCAATAGCCGAGAAGCTAAAAAACCAATGTTAACTAGAATCCGAAGAATTCTATCTATTTTGCTCATCTTTTGTTTTGTTTTTGAGCAGACAAGCTTTGCCCAGATAGCCGGCCAGCTTAACATCTCCGGTTTTTTATCCAGTTTAAGCCAATCGTTTACTCAAAGCGATAAATTCCGTCCAGTCCATCTACGCTACCTGGCCTACAATCAGAAAGATAATACTTTCAAATTACTTTTGGATAAAGGAAGCCAGGAGGAAATCCCAAGTAAATCCCAAGCTAATGAACTAGAAGATCAAACCAAAACCCTCTTTCAATACTTCCTTATTGGTTTGAGCCTACCTAATGACTACTTCTGGGTAAATCTGCGGCCTGATTCTCCGGATAATATCATTGATAGACAGCTTGCCCAGACTGATATCGGCAGGGTAATGCTGGAAGCTGACCTGCAACTGAAAAAAGATACTGCCTTAGCAACCTCGCCGCAAACCCCCGAAGGCAAACTTTACTGGGATAAACTCTATAAGAAGGCCGGCGAGCTCTTTGGCAATGAAAATATCACGATTCCCACCTTAACCCGCCCCTGGATCGTGCCTAATGAAATTATCATCCGCGAAACTGCTGATTCTGCCTATATCTACAAAGCAACGCTCAAGGTAATGCTGGAATCTGATTATCTTAAGGCCTGCAAAAGCCCGATAACTTCCACCGACTATACTTTTAAGGATCCCAGGCTTAAAGTACTTAATGAATATTCATCGCAACTCATTCGAGAACTCATTATTCCTAAGCTTAATAAAGAAATTAACTCTTCTAAGAAATACGCCTCGTTAAGGCAGGTTTATTACTCACTCATCTTAGCCCAGTGGTTTAAAGCCAGATTCCAAGGTAAGAATACTGATTATGCTAATTTCATTGACAGAAAGATATTAACTAATCTTACTTCTCGGTCGTCCTATTCCAAAGATGCCTATTTTAAGGCCTACCAAGAGTCCTTCAGGGATGGCGAATATAACATCCAGGAGCCAACATATACTTCTGCCGGCCGGGTAATCCGAAGTTATTTTAGTGGAGGGATGGTGTTGGATATACGCATGTCCGTTACAGGTCAGCCGGCAGCAATAGATTCGCAAGCAGGCAATATTACAGCTTTGCCTGCTGTTGGTGAACCGGTAACGGTAAACAGAAGAAACTTTTTATCTTTTATGGCGGTAGCATTAACAGGTTTACCTTTTGTTTGGGCCGCAGAAAATAAACCAGTAGCAGCTGGCGAAACAACTAAAGCGACAAGCGCCGAACAGGATAAAATCAATGCCTTACTTAGAGATTTAGAAGACCCTGATCCGCGCGTCCGTAAGGTGGCAATCATCGCTTTAGAAAAAATTAAATACCCCAAATTAGCCGATGTTTTGATTAAGGCCTTGACCGATGCTGATGCGGATGTGCGTTGGGAAACTACCCGCATTCTGGCGAGCCTAAGGGACCCCGGAACAGTTGACGCCCTAATTAAGGCGCTATCTGATCCAGAGGCAAGAATTCGTTGGGCAGCGGCCTTATGTTTGGGAGAGATTAAAGACAAAAAGGCAGTTGATCCGCTGGTTAAGCTTTTGGCTGAAGATAAAAATACTAACGTCCGAGCAAAAGCGGCCGAATCGCTGGGAAAAATAGGAGACGCTAGAGCAATAGAAGCATTAATTAAAGCTTTAACCAGCGATGTTAGAGTAGAGATAAGTGACCCTATAGAACTAGTAGAAGCGTTGGCTAAAGCTCTCAGCGAAGAAGGTAAAAAAGAATATAAAGAATATAAAGAGTTTATTCGGAAGATAATTGAAGCATTGGTAAAATTAAAATCAATTGAAGGATTACTTAGGGCGTTGTCTGACCGGAATTTGACTATTCAAGAAGTGGCTGTAGGAGTTTTAAAAAACATAAATGTTGCGGATTTTGTCGGGGCAAATCAGATTGATCGGGATTTTATTACTTGTTTAGTTGCTAGGAGAAACGATATTGTAGCACAGGCTTTATCTCCCTATAGCTTATATTTAATTTATCGCGATCAAGGGTTTCTTAGGGCAACTCAAGGTATGCATAAGATCCATAGGTTTACCATAGCGCGCGGGATAGAAAATATCTTAAGCCGCTATAATCAAGATGTAAACAGCAGAAACATAAATATAGTTCTGCCTTTTGTATTAAAGGGCTGGAATGATTTGGGTCAACATTTAGTAATAAATAAGAGGTCTCGGGTAATCGCGGCTTTCCATGAGGAAGCACGATTTAATATGGGAAGGTTTACCAAATTTATGCAGCAATTTGGGATTAAGGTAAATGACCCTGCTGTATTTTGCGCATTTAAAGGCAGCTTAAAGCCGGGGTTGCTTGGTCAGGCCAAAAACGGCCTGCGGGAGAGAATAAGAGACCCCAATTATTCTCTTTTCTGGTTTGAAGGCCATGGCGGCCTAAGGCATATATGGTTTGCATCTGGTCAACCTGGCAAAGAGGAATCCGATGACCTGCATAGACCGAATGCCTTAAGTTATAAAGAATTAGCAGAAGATTTGCTTACCCGCGCAATTAGGAACCGGGGAAGGCTTTCTGATTTTACAATTGTGCTTGATTCTTGCTATTCGGCAGATTTTGTAGTTAATACTTTAAATGAACTGGCAAGATTTATTTCTAGTGGGCAGATAAGAGACTTACCGAAGATTATAACAAGCACGAATAGAGGAACACTTTCGTATTCACTTTATGACCTAGTGGTATCTCCTGGGGATAACAGAGAACTCGAACTACGCGATAAAGATTTGCAACAATTAACGGTATCTTCTAGGAATAACAAAGAACTCGAACTACGCGGTAAAGATTTCTATCAATTTGAGATATGGCAGTGGAATCGTCAAGAACGGGGATTTTTTCTACCTATATCCAGCGAAGAACTTCTCAGGCTTAAAAAAGCGCTTGGCCTGTCGGAAACAAATAGCTCTTCTTTGGTTATTGATGCGGAAAAGCAAGGAATTCCAAGAGCCCCCGAAAGATGGATGGTTCCGCTAGAACCGGATATTCCCATTTTAAATGTTCAGGTTCCTCTCCAGCCAAGGCCGCCGTTTAGTTTCACCACTGTGGCGGGCAGCCCGGAACAGTTGGTTTCTTTATCTGGCTTATCTTATTTCGGTACTGCCGCAGGCCGCGGCAATGTCCGGCTTCCGCCTTACACTGGAGCGGGAGATACGGCAATTCACACGGCTTTGGCTGATGCCGAAAGAAAAATTGCTATTGGGGATCGTGCCGGGGCGAGAGAATTACTGGAAGATTTAATCAGGGATTTGCGATCGGCCCAGGCAGCCGGAGACATTGAGCCGTTGATGGATAAATGGAATTCGCGCTATTCCGGTTCGGATGTGGATTTGATGATTGATGATATTCCTAAGGCCATTCATGATGCGGAGGAATTATTGGCGCGGCTTTCAAAGAGGGATGAACTTGGGCGAGACGACGATGTGGATAGTGTTTGGGCAGTAAGCGAAGCAGAAGCTGGTGAAGCAGAAGCTAGATTTAATGAAATATTAGCGGAAGTAGGAGTAAAACCGGCGGCTTTTCAAATAACCGGCAAAGGTTTATTCGGCGATAGCGTAAGCAGGGTCGGAATTCCCGATCTTGTACAGGCTTTGGGAATTCCCGGAAATTCAAGCGCAGTGATTTTAGATGCCGGCAGCGGGCAGGGAAGTTTGTTGATACGCCTGGCGATGTTAAATCCCCATATCAGGGTGGCGGGTATTGAATATGACGATGCGTTGTTTGCTGATAGCGAGAAAGTTTTAGCAGCCGCAGAAGCCAGGCAGTTAGTAGCAAAAGGGCAGGTAAGATTTTATCACGGAGATTTTAATGCCGAAGAGTATGGAGAGCTTTTTCAGCAGGCAGACGTAATTTATTATTATGGTTTTGGAACCAGCGACGAAGAAGAATTTGCCCGGACGCTGATCAGAAATATGAAACCGGGGGCTCGTTTGGTAGTATTGCGTAAAGTCAGCGGCGTTGCCCGGCCGCTTCAGGCTAGTGGCTTGTTTAAGGTCCAAGAAGGCCCGAGTATCAGTATTGCCTGGCGCCGACAGAAAGCTGTTGATAATCCCGGCGGTATCGACTTTCGCTCCATGCTGATTGTTGCGCAGGCCATGGCTAATCTCGGCATCGCTCCGGCTGCCATGGGCCGACTGAATAATCTTGATCTTAGCAGCGAGTGGAGCGGGATTGAAAAACTCGCTGACTCTGGCATGACCCCTTCTGCGGAAAGGATCAAAGAATACGTCCAGGCCGCCTGCTTAAAAGGGGACTTATCTAAGGATAGAGTTATTACATGTATTGCTCATATATTAAAGCAGCAGGAAGAGGAATGCGTATTAACTGACCCGGTATTAAAGGATATTTTAGTGGTGCTGGAGGCATCTTCTAATCAGCAGCTAAAGGATATTTTTACGAAAAAAGGATAAAAAGGGCATCTGTCTTTTGCGCTTCTCGGCCAGAAGAACCTTCCTAAAAGATGCCCTTTTTTATTTTTTGGCAAAACCGATTACGCGGCGTTTTTTATTCTCTAATTCCGGCATCAAATTGCGGATCGCCTGAAATATATCCCGGATTTCCGTATCGTGTTTTTCGACTTTCTTTTCTAATTCTTCCAAAGCAAACCTTAATTTTTTATGTGCTGATAAAATTTGTCGCAACTTTACGAACGCGCGCATTATGGCGATATTGACCTGGATTGCTCTTTTGCTACGTAGGATGCTGGAAAGCATAGCTACGCCTTGTTCGGTAAAGGCATAAGGATTCGCCCTTCTGGCGCCACCCCAACTTGAAGTCACAATTTGTGACTTCAAGTTTGTAACCTCTTGTTTGGTAAGCAGAAACATAAAATCTTCCGGGAATCTTTCGAGATTTCTTTTGACAGCCTGCATCAAAACTTTTGGTTGCACTCCATAAAGTTTTGCCAGATGGATGCTCAACATTACTTTCTGCCCGCGAATTAAGAAAATTTTTTGTTCGACTACTTCGTTTAAAACTAATGCTTTCATTTTTATTGCCTCCTAACACAATAGACGTAAGTAAGGTAAAAATCTAACGAAAATTTTGCGTGTTTTTTGGTTGCCAAAGCGGGTTTTTCTGGTATAATTAAATTCTTCCTAGGAGGCTAGATGATACCGAGATATTGTTTGCCCAAGATGTCCGCGATTTGGCAGGACGAATTTAAGTTCAAGACAATGCTGGAGATAGAGTTATTAGCTCTGGAGGCATTGGCTCGCGAAAAGAAAATACCCGCGCAGGTTCCGCCCCGTGTCAGAAAAAAAGCCCGTTTTAATCTTAAACAAATCCAGAAAATCGAAGAAAAAACACAACATGATATTGTGGCTTTTGTGGCTAATGTAGCCCAATATATTGGGCCGGATGCCAAGTATTTGCATCTCGGCTTGACTTCGTCCGACCTTTTAGACACTACTTTAGGCGTGCAGTTATCCGCGGCCTGCGGCATTCTTTTAGATGATTTAAACCGGCTGCTCGTGGTTTTAGCCAAAAAAGCCAAAGCTTATAAGGATATGGTTTGTATCGGCCGCACGCACGGCATCCACGCTGAACCGACGACTTTCGGTTTAAAGCTGGCGCTTTGGTATGATGAGACTAAAAGGAATATAGAGCGACTGCGTTTAGCCAAAGAAGAAGTAAGCACCGGAAAAATTTCCGGAGCCGTCGGCACTTACGCCAATATCAGCCCGGAGGCAGAGGCGTATATCTGCCGTAAACTGGGCCTGAAGCCGGCAAATATTTCCACGCAGATAATCCAGCGCGATATTTATGCGGTTTTTATGTCCCGGGCAGCGATTATCGGTTCAAGTTTGGAAAAATTCGCCACCGAGATACGGCATTTGCAAAGGACAGAAGTTCTGGAAGCGGAAGAGCCGTTTGGCAAAGGCCAAAAAGGGTCGTCGGCTATGCCGCATAAACGCAACCCGGTGATCTGCGAAAGGATCTGCGGCCTGGCCAGGCTTTTACGCGGTAATGCCCTGGTGGCCATGGAAAATATTGCTTTATGGCATGAGCGCGATATCAGCCATTCTTCAAATGAGCGGGTAATCATGCCTGATACTGCCTTAGCGCTTGATTATATGCTGAATAAATTTATCCAAGTAGTCGAAGGCATGATGGTTTATCCGGAGAATATGCTGCAGAATTTAGTTAAGACTAACGGCCTGATTTTTTCCCAGCGCACGCTTTTAACTTTGATGAATAAGGGCTTGCCGCGGATCAAGGCCTATGACCTGGTGCAGCGTTTGGCCATGCTTAGCTGGAAAGAAAAGCTGGATTTTAAGAAACTGCTTTTAGAAGATGACGAAGCGTCGCGTTATTTATCCGCGGCTGAACTGGAAGAAATTTTTAGTTTGGATTATTATCTGCGCAACGTCGGCAAAATTTTTAAGAAAGTCGGACTGTAATTATTAAACCCACCTTTTGATTTCATGGTTTACAAAATTGAAGTAAAAGATTCACCTGGTGTCTTTGACGCGGTTGGCAAAGGCGCGCTTAAAGATATTTTTGACTTAGGGATCAAAGGCGTTGAAGACGTCTTTTTCGCGCAGGCCTATACCATCGAAGGCCAGATCTCCGAAGCACAGCTCAAGCTTATCTGCGAAGAGCTCCTCATTGATAAAATCTCTCAAGAGTATTCGGTCAATCCCAGCGGCAAACCGCAATCAGCCGGCGACAAACACATTATTGAAGTTGCCTATAATCCCGGAGTAATGGACCCGGTGGAGGAGTCGGCTTTAAAAGGAATAAAAGATTTAGGCATTGAAGGAGTTGTGTCGTTTAAGACCGCCAAGAAATATATTCTGCAGGGCAAACTCAGCGATAGCCAGGTCAAGACCATTTCCGAGAAACTTCTTTATAATAAACTAATTCAGCATATTGTTGGGGCACAGGGCACAGGGCACAGGGCACAAGCAGAGTATAAGTTTAAAGTAATTAATGTTGATCTATTGGGCGCTTCGGATAAAGTCCTGTTGGATATTTCTAAAAAAGGCCAGTTGTTCCTGAACCTCAACGAAATGCTAGCGATCAAAAAATATTTTCAGAAGGCCGGCCGCAATCCTACGGACCTGGAATTAGAGACCGTCGCTCAGACCTGGTCGGAACACTGTATGCATAAGACGTTTAGAGGGAAAATTGAGTATACCGAAAAAATCCAAAATCCAAAATCCAAAATCCAAAATAAATCCCAAATTCAAAATCCCAAAATAAAAATAAAGAAGATAAATAATCTCCTTAAATCCACGATCATGAAGGCGACCAAGGAATTAAAAAAACCGTGGTGCGTTTCGGTGTTTAAGGATAATTCCGGGATCATTGAGTTTGACGATAAATACAATGTTTGTTTTAAGGTGGAGACCCATAACCACCCTTCGGCTTTAGAGCCGTTTGGCGGGGCCAATACCGGTATCGGCGGGGTGATCCGCGACCCGATGGGAACCGGGCTGGGGGCCAAACCGGTTTTAAACACCGATGTTTTTTGTTTTGCTCCGCCGGATTATCCTTTTTCTAAATTACCTAAAGGCACCTTGCATCCGAAGCGAGTGGCTAAGGGCGTGGTCAGCGGTGTGCGCGATTACGGCAATAAGATGGGGATTCCCACGGTTAACGGCGCGGTATTATTCCACGATAAATTTGTCGGCAATCCTTTGGTTTATTGCGGCACCGCCGGTATTTTACCTAAAGAAAAGTCTTTTAAACAAGTGCATACCGGAGATTTGGTGGTTGTGGTCGGCGGGAGGACCGGCAGGGACGGTATCCACGGCGCGACTTTTTCTTCCGGAGAATTGACCCATGAATCCGAAACTATATCCAGCGGCGCGGTGCAGATCGGCAATCCGATTCAGGAAAAAAAGATGCTCGATGTGATCCTGAAGGCGCGCGATGAAAATTTATATACCGCGATTACCGATTGCGGGGCAGGCGGGTTGTCCAGCGCAGTCGGTGAAATGGGCCAGGAACTGGGCGCGGAAGTTTATTTGGAAAAGGTGCCTTTGAAATATGACGGGCTTTCCTATATGGAAATCTGGATTTCTGAGTCACAGGAACGCATGACGCTTTCTGTGCCGAAAGAAAATATTAACCGGCTTTTAGAGATTTTTGCCAAAGAAAATGTCGAGGCCACGGTAATCGGCGAATTTACCAATACCAAGCGTTTGAAACTTTATTATCGGGGGAATTTGGTCTGTGACCTGGCCATGGAATTTTTGCACGAGGGCGTTCCGCAGATCGCAAAAAAAGCCGAGTTCGCCATTGCTAAACACCGCGAGCCGGCGATTAGGCCGGCGAAAAACCTGACCCCGCAGCTTTTAAAATTACTCAGCCATTATGATATTTGCTCTAAAGAATGGATCATCCGGCAGTATGACCATGAGGTGCAGGGCGGTTCAGTATTAAAACCGCTTACGGGAATTGTTAACGACGGCCCGTCAGACGCGGCAGTAGTTAAGCCGGTATTGAATTCTTCCAAGGGGTTGATTATATCTAATGGTATAAATTTCCGTTACGGTTTTATCGATCCTTACTGGATGGCTTTTTCCTGTGTGGAAGAATCGCTCCGTCAGATTATTGCCTGCGGAGGGTCGCTGAAACAAGTGGCTATTTTGGATAATTTCTGCTGGGGTAATCCGGATAAGCCGGACCGCTTAGGCGGGCTGGTGCGCGCTTCCTACGGTTGTTATGACGCGGCTAAGCAATTCGGCGTGCCGTTTATTTCCGGCAAAGACAGCTTATATAACGAATTTACCGTGCATGGTAAATCTATCGCTATTCCGGGGACGCTTTTGATCTCCGCGATCAGCGTGATGGACGACGTTAACAAAACGGTTTCCATGTTTGCTAAAAATTCCGGAGACCTGGTTTATATTATCGGCCAAACTAAAGATGAATTAGGCGGCTCGCATTATTTTGATTTGTTCAACGCTATCGGCAATAATGTGCCTAAGGTTGATCCCAAGCAAGCCAAGAAAATTTTTAACGCTTTAAGCCGGGCCTCTGACGCAGGATTGATTAAAGCAATGCATGATTGTTCAGACGGCGGCCTGGCGGTAGCTGCGGCGGAAATGGCCTTTAGCGGCGGGCTGGGCATGGATATCTTTTTATCCGAAGTTCCTTACCAGGCGCAAACCGAACGCGATGATTTTATTTTATTTTCCGAGTCAAATTCCCGGTTTATCGTAGAAATAGAAAAGAACCGCCAAAAACAATTTGAAAATATTTTAAAGGGCCTGCCTTTTGGCCTGATCGGTTGTATCAACCCGCAAAAACAATTCCGTGTTTTTGGTTTGAACGGCAAGGCCTGTATTGACGCTGGCCTGGCTAAATTAAAAGAATCCTGGCAAGCGCCCTTGCGCTGGTAGTGGAGGTAAGATGAATAAAATTCGTATTAAAGATAACTTTACCCAAGAAGATACCTGGCGGATGTTCAGAATTATGTCGGAATTTGTCGACGGTTTTGAAGTGCTTTCGCGGGTAGGCAAGGCGGTTTCCATTTTTGGTTCCAGCCGTTCCCCGGCTTCCAATAAATATTATAAATTAGCCGAAGAGACCGCTTATTTATTGTCCAAGGCCGGCTATGCGGTGATTACCGGCGGGGGCCCCGGAATTATGGAAGCGGGCAATCGCGGCGCCCGTCGCGCCAAGGGCCAATCGATCGGCCTGAATATTCAGATTCCTGCTGCGCAAAAAGCTAATCCTTATATTGATACTCTTTTGGATTTTCATTATTTTTTCGTGCGTAAAGTGATGTTCGTTAAATATGCCAAGGCCTTTGTGATTATGCCCGGAGGATATGGTACTCTGGATGAATTCTTTGAGGCAATTAATTTGATCCAGACCGAAAGGATCCCGCGCTTTCCGGTTATCGTTTTCGGCAGCCAGTACTGGCAGGGGATTGTTGATTGGCTGAAAAATAAGGTACTGCCCGAGGGCAATATCAGCAAAGAGGATTTAGATTTATTTAAAGTTGTGGATAAGCCGAAAGATGTGATCCGGATAATCCAGAAGTTCTATAAAAAATGAAGAAACCCAGAGTTTGTATTTTACGTACTGCCGGAACTAATTGTGATAAGGAAACCGCTTTTGCTTTTGAGAAGGCTCAAGCGGAAACCGAGCTAGTGCATATTAATCAATTGGTCGGCGGGAATAAAAAATTAGCCGATTACCAGATCTTGGCGCTCCCCGGTGGTTTTAGCTACGGAGATGATCTGGGTGCGGGAAAGATCTTGGCCAATGAATTAAGGTTTAAATTAGCCGATGATTTAAAGGATTTTATTAAAGCCGGCAAACTGATTATTGGTATTTGCAATGGCTTTCAGATTTTAGTCAAGAGCGGGCTTTTGCCCGGCAATCAAAATTTGGCCCAGGAATCCAGTTTGATTATTAATGATTCCGGAAAATTCGAGGATAGATGGGTATATTTGCGCGCAGCCAAAAACAGCCAACGCGCAGCGTTGTGCGTTTGGGCTAAGGATTTGCCCGAAACAATTTATCTGCCGGTGGCGCACGGCGAAGGCAAATTCATTACCAACAATAAAATTACTCTCAGCCGGCTCAAAGAAAATAATCAGATTGTTTTTCAGTATTGCGGCCAAGACGGAAAATCAGCCGGGTATCCGGATAATCCCAACGGTTCCGCGGAAAGCATTGCCGGTATCTGCGACTTAACCGGACGCATCCTCGGACTGATGCCGCATCCGGAAAGGCACATCGATCCGGCTCAACATCCGCGCCTGGTTCGGGATAAAAAAATCAAGGACGGCGACGGATTGCAAATATTTATTAACGGAGTAGAATATTGCCGTAAGAATTTATAATTTGGTGTTTTAAGAGGGGAAAATATGAAAATCACTTATAAGAAATCAGGGGTAGATATTCACAGCATGGATGCTTTTAAAGGCGGGATCAAGTCTTTGGTAAGAAAATCTTTCCGTCCGGAGGTGCTGAAAGATATCGGCGGATTCGGCAGTTTTTTCCGTTTTTCGCAAAATAAATTTAAAGACCCGGTTTTAGTTTCTTCGGCTGACGGCGTAGGCACAAAATTAAAAATTGCCTCTCTGGTTGACAAGCACGATACCGTAGGCATTGATGCGGTAGCCATGAATGTTAATGATATCTTATGCACCGGAGCCGAGCCGTTATTTTTCCTGGATTATATCGCTTTCAGTAAATTAGACAGCCGCCGGCTTTCTGATATTGTCAAAGGCGTTAATTTGGGTTGTCTGCAATCAGGATGTTCTTTGATCGGCGGAGAAACCGCGCAGATGCCGGGGATGTATGCTGCCGGAGAATATGATATTGCCGGCTTTTGCGTCGGCGTGGTCGAGAGGAATAAAATTATTGACGGAGCAAAGATTTCCTGCGGCGATGTGATTATCGGCCTGGAATCAAACGGCCTGCATTCCAACGGATTTTCTTTGGTTAGAAAGGCCCTAACAGTTGCCGAATTAAAAAGGATGAGCAGCGAATTATTAAAGCCCACGCGTATTTATGTTAAGCCGGTTTTATCTTTACTGCATCTGCCGATTACCGGGGTCTCTCATATTACCGGCGGAGCTTTTTACGATAAGATCCGCAGAATCCTGCCGGGTAATGTTGATGCGGTTATCCGCAAGGACAGCTGGGCTGTGCCGAAAATCTTTAAGTTGATCCAGAACAAAGGCAATATCGACGATAAGGAAATGTACCATACCTTGAACATGGGTATTGGCATGGTTTTAATGGTTAAACCCGCGGCAGCCGAAGCAGTGATATCCGGGCTGGCAAAATTTAATTTAAAATCTAGGGTAATCGGCGAAATAATTAAAGGCAAACAAGAAGTGGTTATTGGATAGGGGTAGTTCTCTACAGTAGCCAAAAGGAGAGCAAAATGAGCTTATTATATTTAATAGCTATTATTGCGGTGATCTTATTTTTTTCCGGAATCAAGATTGTCAGGCCTACGCACCGCGGCTTGATCGAAAGATTCGGTAAATATAATCGTTTTGCTGAACCCGGGTTCCACTGGATTATTCCGGTCATCGAAAGGATGTTTCAGATTAACACTACCGAACAGATGGTAGATGCCGAACCGCAAGAAATCATTACCAATGATAATTTAAATGCCAAGGTTGACGCGCAGGTTTATTTTAAGGTTAAAGCGGATGAAGAAAGCGTAAAAAGTTCGCAGTACCGCGTTTTCAATTATCAGTATCAAATTGTTAACTTAGCCCGCACTACCTTAAGGAATATCATCGGCACTCTTACTTTAAAATCCGCTAACAGCGAGCGCGGAAAAATTAATGATGAGTTGCACAAGACGTTAAAAGATGAAACCGAACATTGGGGTATTGAGATTGTGCGTACCGAGTTAAAAGAAATTGATCCGCCAAAAGATGTTCAGGAAACTATGAATAAGGTAGTTAAGGCGGAAAACGAAAAGATCGCCGCTGTTGATTTTGCCACTGCCGCGGAAACCGTAGCTGACGGCGAAAGAAGGGCGCAGATTAAAAAGGCCGAAGGCATTAAGCAGTCAAAGATCTTGGCTGCGGAAGGCGAGGCAGAGGCGATAAAACTGGTCAATGAAGCTGCCGAGCAGTATTTTGTCGGCAACGCGCAGGTCTTGCGCCGCTTGGAAGCGGTGGAAAAATCCTTAGAGAATAACGCCAAGATTGTGATTCCCGCTAATTCAGAATTAGTTAATGTGGTCAGCGAATTAGCCGGGATTTTGCCTTTAAAAACAGAAAATAAGAAATAGAATATGAAGATTTTAGTAATTGGTTCTGGCGCTAGGGAGCATGCCTTAGTTTGGAAAATAGCGCAGTCAAAATTAGCCGATAAGATTTTTTGCGCACCCGGTAATGCCGGTATAGCCGGGATCGCCGAATGTATAGATATAAAAGTTGAGGATACCGTCAAACTTTTAGAGTTCGCGCGAAAAGAGAAAATTGATTTTACGGTGGTCGGCCCGGAAATGGCTTTGGCTGCCGGGATTGTCGATGAATTTATTAAAGCCGGCTTGAAAATATTCGGGCCTCAGAAAAGAGCCGCGCAAATAGAATCCAGCAAAATTTTTGCCAAGGAACTTATGGCAAAATATAATGTGCCGACTGCCGACTTTAAGATTTTTGATAATGCGGCGTTGGCCAAAAAGTATATTCACGAACATGGCGCGCCTTGCGTGATCAAGGCCGACGGCTTGGCCGCGGGCAAAGGCGTGGTAGTGGCTAAAACAATTCCTGAAGCTGAGACAGCAGTTGATTTGATCTTAGAAAAAAACGCCTTTGGCCAAGCCGGCGCAAGGATTATTATTGAAGATTGTCTGGAGGGGCAGGAAGCCAGTATTTTAGTGTTAACTGATTCTAAAACAGTAATTCCTTTAGTTTCCAGCCAGGACCACAAAAGAGTTTTTGACCAAGACCTTGGCCCGAATACCGGCGGCATGGGCGCTTATTCTCCGGCGCCGGCAGTAACCGAAGCGGTATTTAAAGAAATTTTAGATAAGATAATTTATCGCACAATTGATGGCCTGGTTAAAGAGGGAATCGAATATAAAGGGATTTTGTACGCCGGGGTTATGCTGACCAAAGACGGGCCTAAGGCTTTAGAATTTAACGCGCGTTTTGGCGATCCGGAAACCGAAGCGATTCTGCCGCGTTTGAAATCAGATTTATTAGAAACAATGCTGGCAACCAGCGAGGGAAAATTAAATAAAATTGTTCAAGCCGGCGGATTAAGCTGGGATTCGCGGCCGTGCGTTTGCATAGTCTGTGCGTCCGGCGGTTATCCGGGAGAGTATGAAAAAGGCAAAGCGATTACTGGGTTAGCAGAGGCAGCTAAGTTAGCCGATATTGTTGTTTTTCACGCCGGCACCAAAAAAGCCCAAGATAAAATTCTCACTAACGGTGGCAGGGTTTTGGCAGTAACCGGATTAGGGAACACGATTAAAGAAGCAATTGAAAAAACTTATCAGGCAGTAGGCAAGATCAGTTTTGAGGGAATGCATTTTCGGAAAGACATAGGATACAGAGCGCTCGGAGGGAAATAATATGGTTAATAAAATCAGTATTATCATGGGCAGCCAGTCGGATTTGCAAACTGTTAATGAAGCGATTGCGGTATTAAAGGAATTTAAAGTTGTTTTTGAGGTAAAGGTTTTATCCGCGCACCGCACGCCGAAAGAATTGGCGCAGTATGTGGAAGCCGCCGCTAGAAAAGGGATTAAGGTCTTTATTGCCGCAGCAGGCGGGGCAGCTGCTTTAGCCGGAGTGGTTGCCAGTCATACAACTCTGCCGGTGATCGGTATTCCCATTGAAACATCCAGCTTAAATGGCCTGGATTCTTTATTGTCTACGGTACAGATGCCCGGCGGGATTCCGGTTGCTTCCATGGCAATTGGCAAGGCCGGTGCTAAAAATGCCGGATTATTCGCTTTGGCAATTTTAGGCGTAAGCGATAAAAAAATCCAGTCTAAATTAGCCGCTTATAAGAAAAATATGGCTGTAAAAATCAAAAAAATCAAAATTAAAGTATGACCAGCGCAAAAATTTTGAAAATTGACCGCTTAAGTTTTCAGCAAGAGTATATTAATGAAGCGGTAGGTGTTTTGGAAAAAGGCGGGTTGGTAATTATCCCCACGGATACGGTTTATGGTATTGCCTGCGACAGCCGTAATCCGGAGGCTTTAAAAAAACTCAGCCAAATAAAACAACGTCCCGCGGATAAGCCATTTCCGGTTTTAATCAGCCAAAAAGAAGATGTCGAAAAATATGCCGTAGATATTCACCGGACGGCGTATAAACTGATCGATAAATATTGGCCCGGCGCTTTAACGATAGTTTTGAAAGATAGGAATAATTCAACTATCGGCTTACGCATGCCGGATCATGAAATCGCTTTAAAGATCGCCGGGATGCTTAAGGAGGGCCTGGTTTGCCCTTCCGCTAATTTACCGGGTAAGCCGGCGCCGAAAAATTTTAGCGAAGCAATAAAAGACCTTGCCGGGCTTGTAGATATGGCAATTGATTCCGGAGACGCGGATGTCGGCATTGAGTCATCGGTTGTAGATTTGACTACGGATACCCTAAAAATTATCCGTGAAGGCGCTTTAAAAAAAGCCGAACTTGAAGAAACCGCCCAGAAAAAATATGTGCTTTTTGTCTGTACGGGTAATTCCTGCCGCTCAGTAATGGCGCAGGCGCTTTTGGCCAAAACGCTCCGGGAAAAAAACCGTAAAGACGTAGAGGTGATTTCCGCTGGCATCATGATGCTTTCCGGAATGGGCGCGACTGAAGCCACTAAAGAAGTCTTACGCGATGAGGGGATTGATGTTTCCGCTCACCGTTCGCAAAGAGTAACTAAAGAAATGATTATGAAATCGGATCTGATTTTAGTTATGGAGCGGCTGCAGGAAGAGAGGATTTTACAAGTCGCCCCCGAGGCAAAAAACAGAGTGTTTTTATTAAAGGAATTTGCTAAAATAGGCGATACGGATCTGGATATTGTCGATCCGATTTCCCAATCGCTTGATTTTTATCGCCAGACCATGGCGGTGATCAAGGCCGCGATAGAAAGGGTAGCGCAAATCATATGAAACCGATATTAATTGCTTCTGACCACGCCGGATTTGCTTTAAAAGAAAAATTGGTCAAACATCTTTTGAAAAAACGCCTGGAGACTAAAGATCTTGGGACCTATACGCAAGATAGCTGCGATTATCCCTTTTATGCCTATCTTCTGGCTAAACAGATCAGCCAAAAAAAAGCCAGCCGCGGCATCTTGATCTGCAAAACCGGGATCGGGAATTCGATTGTGGCTAACCGTTTTCCCGGAGTGCGGGCATCTTTGTGCCTGAGCGTGGAAGCGGCTAAGCTTACCCGCCAGCATAACGACAGTAATGTCTTAGTTCTTGGTTCGGGTTTTACTACGGAAGGCGCGGCGAAGAAAATTTTAGACGCCTGGCTAGCGGAAAAATTCGAAGGCGGCAGGCACAAAAGGCGCTTGGATATTTTAAAAAAGATCGAGCAGGAATTAGGAGCGAGAGTAAAATGAAATACTTAAAAAAATTTGACCGGGAAATTTACGCGGCGATTAAAAATGAAATCAGGAGGCAGGAGGATAATATCGAATTAATTGCCTCGGAAAATTTTACCAGTCTGGCGGTGCTCGAGGCGCAAGGGTCGGTGCTGACCAATAAATACGCCGAGGGTTATCCTGCGGCGCGCTGGTACGGCGGTTGCGTTAACGTGGATAAGGTTGAATCATTGGCGATTACCCGCGCCAAAGAGCTTTTCGGCGCCGAACACGCCAATGTGCAGGCGCATTCCGGCACGCAGGCGAACATGGCGGTTTATTTTGCTTGTCTTAATTTAGGCGATACGGTTTTGGCTCTGGATCTTGCCTGCGGAGGGCACCTTTCCCACGGCTTGGCGCATAATTTTTCCGGGATGTATTATAAAATTGTTTCTTACGGCTTGAATCAGCATACGGAAACCCTGGATTATGATAACATCGCGCACTTGGCCAAATTACATAAACCGAAAATGATCTTAGCCGGTGCATCAGCTTATCCGCGGATTATGGATTTCAAGAAATTCCGCGAAATCGCCGATTCGGTGGGTGCTTATTTGTTTGTGGATATGGCGCATATCGCCGGATTGGTTGCCGCGGGAGTGCATCCCACGCCCGTGCCTTACGCCGATTTTGTCAGCTCAACTACTCATAAGACCCTGCGCGGACCGCGCGGCGGATTTGTTTTGTGCAAAAAAGAATTTGCCAAAAAACTTGATTCGCGCATCTTTCCGGGCATTCAGGGCGGTCCGCTGATGCACGTGATCGCGGCCAAGGCAGTAGCGTTTAAAGACGCAGCCAGCGAAAGTTTTAAAAATTACCAGAAACAAATCGTGAAAAATTCCAAGGCCTTGGCCGGCGCCATGGCGCATCACGGCTTTCGCATTGTTTCCGGCGGCACAGACACGCATCTGATGCTGGTAGATTTAAGCCAAATGAATATTACCGGAGCCGAGGCATCGGGTTTATTGGAAGAAGTGAATATTACCGTCAATAAGAATCTGATTCCTTTTGATAAAAAAACCCCGGCGACTACCAGCGGCATACGCCTGGGCACGGCTGCGGTAACTACGCGTAAAATGAAAGAGCGTGAAATGACTTTGATTGCTCAGTATATTCATGAGGCAATTGTTAGCCGCAATGACCAGCAGAAATTAAAAGAGATTAAACGCAAAGTCGCTAATTTAACCAAAAGATTTCCTCTCTACCCGGAACTAAAGAATGCCTAAAGCCAAAAAACAAATACATAAGCGCCCCAGCTGGGATGAATATTTTTTAGAAGTTGCTTGTTTGGTCTCTAAAAGGGCAACTTGTTTGCGCCGTAAAGTCGGAGCCGTGTTGATTAAAGACAAAAGGATCCTGGCCACTGGTTATAACGGAGCGCCCAGTGGTTTAAAAGATTGCCTGGAGATCGGCCATTGCCTGCGCCAGAAATTAGGCATTCCTTCCGGCCAGCGCCACGAACTTTGCCGCGGTTTACACGCCGAACATAATGTCTTGATTCAGGCCGCTTTGCACGGAGTAGGCACAAAAGATAGCACGCTTTATCTGACCCATCAGCCCTGCGTGATCTGCGCTAAGATGTTGATCAACGCCGGGATAAAAGAGATTGTTATGGGCGGAGAGTATCCGGATGAAATGGCTAAAAAGTTGTTGAGGGAAGCGGGAATAAAGTTGAGAAAATTATGAAGTGCCCGTTTTGTAAATACAAAGAAGATAAGGTGGTTGATTCCCGCGCTACGCAGGAAGAGACCGCTATCCGCCGCCGCCGCGAATGCCTCAAATGCGGCAAGCGTTTTACGACTTACGAATATATCGAAGAAATCTCCCTGATGGTAATTAAAAAAGACGGCCGCCGCGAGCCGTTTGACCGGCAGAAAATTTTAGCCGGGGTGATTCGCGCCTGCGAAAAGAGGCCGATCGGCATGGAAAAAATGGAAGGAATCGTTACTTTGATCGAGCGGCTGATTCAGAAAAAATACGACCGCGAAGTACCGACCAATAAGATCGGCGAGCTGGTCATGGAAAAACTCAAAGAGATTGACGATGTGGCTTATGTGCGTTTTGCTTCGGTTTACCGCCAGTTTAAGGATGTCGGCCAATTTATGCTGGAATTAAAAGATATGTTAAATAAACGCAAGCCTTTAAAAGCAGCGAGGTAAAAACAGCTATGGTAGAAATGGAATTGACGAAAATTGTGATTGATGAAAAAAGGCACGACCAATTGATCGTGTTGAAAGAGAAAAATGGCGAAAGAGTCCTGCCGATTGTCATCGGCTTAGCGGAAGCCAGCGCCATAAAAATGAAGATCAGCGGGTTTAATCCCCCGCGGCCTTTAACCCATGACTTATTACATGCGACAATCAAAGATTTAGAAGCCACCGTGGAACAAATAATTATTGACCGGTTAGAAGAGAATACTTTTCATGCCAAACTTGTTCTGCATACCAGTTCCGGTAATACCAAAACTATTGATTGCCGGCCTTCCGACAGCATTGCCTTAGCGGTAAGGGCGCACGCGCCGATTTTTGTCGAAGACGAAGTGATCAAAAAATCAGAAATTTTCAATCAGAATAAACAATGAAAGATTGCCAAAAATTGCTTGCCGAGGTCTTTGCCTTTAGCCAAAAGCGCAAGGTAAAGCTCTATCTGGTTGGCGGTTTTTTAAGGGATATTATTTTAAAGCGGCAAAAGCAGGAGCCGGATATCGATTTTGCCATAAAAAATCATGCCATTGCTTTTGGCAGAGGGCTGGCTAAACAGATTAAAGCCGGCTTTGTGATTTTAGATAAAGAACATGGTTGTTGCCGTTTAGTAAAAAAGCTGAGGAATACCGCTTATACTTTAGATTTTACGGATTTTCGCGGCAAAGATTTAGAAGATGATTTGCTGCATCGCGATTTTACAATTAACTGCCTGGCTTTAGATTTAAAAGACGCACTAGGAGGAGAAGATTTTACCGCGCGCTTGATCGATCCTTTGGCCGGGCAAAAAGATTTAAAATCCGGCCTGATTAAAATGGCTAAGGCAAGCGCCTTTGATGAAGACCCTTTAAGGATCCTGCGCGCTTTCAGCTTATCCGCGGTTTTTAATTTTAAGATTGAGCCGAAAACCTTGGCTTTGGTTAAGAAAAAAGCCAAAAAACTTACCGCGGTCTCTTTCGAGCGTATCCGCGACGAGCTTTTTAAGATTTTAGCCTGTGCGGATTCCGATAAATTTTTAGCCAAACTTGACCAGCTCAAGATTCTGCCTTTGATTATTCCGGAAATAGAAAAGATGCGCGGTGTCTATCAAGGCCCGTATCATCATTTGGATGTTTTAAAGCATTCTTTTGAAACGCTCCGGCAATTGGAAATTGTTTTGCGGGAATACGCCAAGAATCAGGAAGTTAACGCCTATCTGGATAAATATATCGCCGCCAGCCGCCAGCGCAGGCAATTGCTGAAACTGGGCGCTTTTTTGCACGATATCGGCAAACCGGATGCCAAGCGCAGGATTGCTCAAAAAACTATTTTTCACGGCCACGAAAGAATCGGTTCGGGGATTACTAAGGAAGTCGTTAAGCGCCTAAAATTATCCAATGACGAACTTTTTGTTTTGCAGAAGATGGTCTTTCTGCATTTAAGGCCGGGGTATATGGCGGATAGCGCGGCTTTAAGCCAACGCGCTAAATTCCGTTTTTTTCGCGATGCCGGCGAAGAGGCGATCAGCGTGTTTTTACTTTCTCTGGCTGACCAGCGCTCTACTTGTGGTCGGTTAACCACTAAAAAATCACATCTCAAGCATGAAAAAGCAGTTGCCGGCTTGATTAAAGAATATTTCGCCAAGCTAAAAGAAAAGAAGTTGGTCCGCTTGGTTAACGGCGACCAGCTGATGGCTAAATTAGGCCTTGGACCCGGGCCCTTAATCGGAAAAGTCCTCGCCCAGCTTGAAGAATTGCAGGCCCTGGGAAAAATATCCACCCAGCAGGAGGCGTTTGCTGCTGGCCGTAAATTAATTTTAAAGAAAAAAGGGGGAGCGCGCCATGCTTAATTTAAAACGTTATTTTTTTACCGGCTTGATTATAATTATCCCGTTATTTTTGACCGCCTGGCTGGCTATTTTTATTTTTCGTTTTTTTGACGGGATCTTAGGCGGGTTTGTTAATGATATCCTGAAAGATGTTTTTGGCCGTTACGTGCCGGGGCTGGGGCTGATCGCGGATCTGTTGATTATACTGCTGGTGGGGTTTATCGCCTCCCGGATCGTCGGTAAAAAGATGTTTATAAAAATAGAACAGTGGTTTATTAATCTTCCCTTTATCAAAAATGTCTATCCGGGCTTTAAGGAGATTGTTCATATTTTTTTATTAGAAAAAGAGCACAAGTTTAAAAAAGTTGTTTTAGTCGAGTATCCTTCCAAAGGCCTTTGGACATTAGGGTTCATTACTAACGAAGAAGTAAAAAAGGTGACTGGCTCTTTTGAAAAAGAAATGGTCGCGGTATTTGTTTCTACTACTCCGGGTCCGTTTAGCGGCTATGTGGTTTTTGTGGCTAAGGATGAATTAAGGTATCCGGATATTGCTGTTAAAGACGCAATCAAAATCCTTATTTCCGGCGGCGTCTTGAAACTTGATTAGAGGAGTAAAATAATATGAAGCCAAAATCATTGGAAAATATCGAGAAAAAATTGGAAGAGATGAATCCGGAGTCGCTGCGTTACCATATTTTGGAGAATGCCAAAAGTTTTAAGACCTCCTGGATTGAATTAGGCCGGGCGCTATATACCGTGACCAAGGATAAATTATATAAAGAATGGGGCTATACCAGTTTTGAAATTTATACTGCCAAGGAGATCGGAATCCGCAAGCAGACCGCGATGAAATTACTGCGCTCGTATTATTTTCTGGAAAAAGAAGAGCCGGCTTATCTAAAGCAGGATTATGTCAAAGAGGCGGATGCCAGCCGGATCCCCAGCTATGAGGCGATTGACGTATTGCGCCAGGCGAAAAATAAAAAAACGCTCGATGCCAACGATTATTCTAATTTAAAAAAGGAAATTTTTGAGAAAGGCAAGGACGCGCGCGAAGCAAAAAAGAACTTAACTTCTTTGATCCGGGAACGCCAGGAGCTGGAACCGGAAGAGGCGCGGGAAAAAAGAAAATTCGCCACCGTGCGCCGGTTTGTCGGCATGCTTAAATCAATCAAGGAAGAAATGGAAATCGCCAAATTACTTCCTGCTCCGCTTTTAAAGGAAGCAGCCGAATTGATCAGAAAACTAGAAGAAGAGGTCAAGTAGATGAAGAAAATTTCGAGGCAGCTGGTTTTAATCGCTATTGCTGTCTTTTTTTGCAGCCAGGCCTGGGCAACGCCGGAAGCTCAGGTCCCTGATTCAGTCAGGGAATATGTAAACAAGGCGATAGAGCTTTCTCAAGAAAAAAAGATACTTCCTGCCATAGAAATGATGGAAAAGGCCTGTCAGGAAGCCCCGGATTATCCCGAATTGCAATCTTTTCTCGCTCGGCTATACGCGGAAGCTGGCCAGCACGATCAGGCCTTGGCGGCATATGAGAAAGCCGTTGCTTTGGGGTCACAGAATCCGATTACTATCGGTGATTTAGCGAATGAGTATTTGATCAAGGGTGATATGGATAAGGCTGTAATATTTTATGAAAAAGCCGTAAGTATAGACCCAAATGATTCAATTAATTTATTTGGTTTAGGCAAACTCTACCTTTTTAAAGGGAAAAATGATTTAGCCAAAGAAAAATTTGCAGCTGCGGCTAAGGCCGCGCAAAAAGACGGGCAGCAGGGTATATTAAAGCAAGCCCAAGAAGCACTAGGCGCGTTTTCTTTAATGGAAAAAACAGCGCAAACCGGTAGCTCAAAAGAAATTTTTCAGAAGGGGCTGGAATATTTTGCTGATGGTAAATATCCGCAAGCCCTGGGGATGTTTGATATTTTTGAATATTCTAATCCTTTGGAAACCGCCCCGGAATTATACGCTTCTATTATGCTCGACGGTAAAAAGGACTTTTGGTCGGATTTTCCCCAGTTTCAGGCAGGATTACAAAAGCTTGAAAATGCAATCAAGGATAACCCGCAAGATGCCAATTTGCATTATTACCTCGGGCGTTTTTATAGATTTAAGGGTACTATGTTTGTTACTTCTACCGCGACTCCGGAATTAAGTAAAGATGCGCAGAGGTTATTGTGGGAAAAATCCAGCGCCGAGCTAAAAATCAGCATCGAGCTTGATCCGAATTTTAAGGAGGCCTATTATTATTTGGGCACGGTTTATGTCCGGATGCAGCAGTATGACGAGGCGGCTAAACAAGTGGAAAGAGCGCTGTCAATTGATTTTGAAAATTCAGAATATCATACTTATCTTGCCGGATTGTATTGTATTATTGGTAAGATAAAGGATGCGGAAAGCGAATACCGTATCGCCCTGCGGAAATATAAATTGCCTTATTTGCTTTCTAGTAAGAAAAATTTGGAATTTATTCTGAAAAAGTTCGCTTTACTTAAGAGCATAATAGGCCAGGATCAGGTTAAGGAAGCGTGTCTGTCGGGTCAGCCGTTCGCCGGAGAATGGAATGAGCGGACCTTAGAAATTACAAAAATTGAATCGCCGTATATTTCAGCGGAAGAACAAAAAAAAGCCAGGGAACAGCTGGAAGAAGGCCTGCGCAATCAAGTGGAAAGAATAATATTGATTACCCAAACCGGAAATACTTTGTTAGCGGAAAGTGATCAGGGAGATAGATTGAGTGGTTTTTGTTATGGGCCATGGTTTGTTTTGGGCCGGGTGCAGGAAAATTCAACTCCTGATTGCTTAATTGATGACAGCCGTTTTTTATTCGGGCAATTAAAAGATGGGGCGCTGGAAGGCGTTTACATAATTGATTTTTCTACGGACAATCCTCAAAAGTGCCCGCGCGCGCAAGTAATGACTCAGCTCCGTGTATTGCTTAAGAAAAAGGCGTCTTAAAAAGGAGGACGGGATGGATAAAAAACTGATTAAGATTATTGTTATAGTCATCGTCGGGATTTTTGCTTTAGGGGTGGTTAAGAATTTAGTTATTCAGACAGCTGTCAATGTCGGCGCGACCCAGGTTTTGGGTGCCCCGGTACGGGTGGGTGGATTATCTTTAGGTATTTTTACGCAACGGGTAGTGATCAAGAATCTCGAAGTTTATAATCCCAAGGGGTTCGGACCGGGCAAGCTTTTAAGTATGCCGTTGATCGATGTAAAATACGACCTGCCGGCTATTTTAGGCGGTAAATTGCACTTACCTTATGTTAATGTTGATTTAAAGCAGATGTTAGTTGTCAAGGATAAGCAGGGCAAGCTTAATGTGGATAGCTTAAAAGTCGCGCAGGCCAAGCCGCAGGAAAATCAGCCGGCAAAAAAAGCCGCGAGTTTTCAGATCGATTACTTGAAATTGAATATCGGCCAGATTGTTTACCGCGATTTCAGCCAGGGCGATAAGCCGGTAGTGCAGGTTTTTGACGTTAACCTCAAAGACAGGGAATACCGCAATTTGACCAGCCCTCAGCAACTAGCCAGTTTAGTTTTGGTGGAAGGCATGAAACCGGCAGCGATCAAGGGCGCGCAGATCTACGGTGTGGCTACTTTAGCCGGAATGGCCTTTTTGCCGGTAGGCGTGGCAGCGATGTTTTCCGGAAGCGATAGCGCGGTTGCCAATTTCAACGTTAATTACGATAAGGCGTTTTCGGTTTCTGCGGAAGTGCTCAAGCAAATGGGCGCTTTACAAAATGAAAATAAAGCCGGCGGCGAGCTTAGCGGGGCAATCAGC
>JAKAMF010000070.1 GCA_021813045.1 bacterium
TTAGATAAAACCAGCGGCTGCAGCCCTTTGTTCTTTAAAACCTCAGCTTCTTTCATCGCCGCCGATCTGTTTTTAAAACTCGCCAGTTGAATGGTGAATTTTTGTTTATCCGTTGTTGCTAAGTTATCTTGCGGCTGCGGATAGATTAGCGGCTTTTCTTGTTTTACCACTTGTACCGGAGCCGCCGGGTTTGCCGGCGCGATTACCGCTGCCAGCCGCTTGCCTTTCTCGACTCCCAGAGAGTAAAAAACGATTGCGCAGGCAATAAAGATAATTAGCAGGATAGCTACTTTTTCATAGCCGCGCACAAAGCCCAAAAAAGAATTTGGCGCAGCCGACCTTCTGTCTTCGCCGCCGCCTTCGTTAAATAGCTCTAATTGCGCACTTTCGTTCTCTTTCATGCTTTACGGTTATTATACATTTGGTTTGCTTGAGGTGGCAAGTATTTTTTTGACCGGATCTTTTTACAGATTTTCATAAAGGCATCTACTACCCGGGGGTCAAACTGTGTTCCGCTCTTCCTCTTGATTTCCTTAATTGCCGCACTTATATTCATTCTTTCCCGGTACGGCCTGCCGTAGACCATTGCTTCAAAGGCGTCTGCTACCGACATAATCCGCGCCCCGAGCGGGATCTGCCCTTTCTTAAGCCTGGAGGGGTATCCGGTGCCGTCATATTTTTCATGATGATACATAATAATCGGGATAGCCGGCCGTAAGATTTGCAGCGGCCTTAAAATTTGCGCCCCTTTTAAGGGATGGCTTTTGATGATATTGAATTCTTGGGCGGTAAGTTTAGTGGTTTTAGTCAAGATTTCTATAGGAATGTCAATTTTTCCTGCGTCGTGCAGAAGGCTTGCATATTTCAAACTCTCCATCTGTTTTTCGTCAAGGTGCATCTGGTTGGCGATCGCCATAACTACGTGGCTGAAATACGGCGAATGGGTATATTCTTGGGGTACGCGCGAATCAAGCATGGCGACCAGCGATTTAATGCTGCCGAAAACTATTTTTTGCTGTTCTTCGTAAAGCTGAAGATTTTTTATGCCGATGATCGCTTGTTCGCTTAGGGTGGTTAGGGCCTCTTGGTCAAAGCTGTCAAAGTTTGGTTCATGCTTAGCGCGGCGTAAAATAATGAAACCGATAATGTCTTCGCTGACCAGCGGCAGGGCGATAAGTTTTTCTTTTCTGATTGAAGCAACCGAGCGGACAATTTTTCTTTCCAATCCGTTATAGATCTTTTCTTTTCCGTCGACAACAATTTTTTTTCTGCCGTTAATAATGCATTTAAAAATAGAAAAGTTTTGATTGGGATCAAGCAGGGTAACTTGGCAGTATTGCACGTGAAAGATCTGCGAGCATAATTTTGCCAGACGGCTGATTAATTCCTTGAGTTCATAAGTGGAATTAATTAAGCGGTAGACGCTGTGGATAGTGGAAACCAGCGTCCTATACTTTTTCGTAGGGGTCAAATAATTTTTTGTATTCATCTAAAGCGTACCTGTCAGTCATCCCGGCGATATAATCGCAGACAACCTGTTTGGTTCCTTCCGCGTCCAGCCGTTTAGCTACGCCTTGCGGCAGCTGATCGGGGTTGGCGGTGTAATGGTTGAATAACTCTTTGATAAAGCGTTTCGCTTTGTTGCTCATTCTAATTACCCGGTAATGCCGGTAGAGCTTCTCAATTAGAAATTCGCGCAGCGGCTTGCGTAAGGCAGACATCTGGCTGCTAAAATCTACTATTTTGTTTTTAAGTTTTTTTACATCTTCCTGCTTACGGATTTTGTATTCTAGTATATTTTTTTCCGTCTGGTTAATGATATCCGTAACTTGAGAGTTAATCAACGAGCGAATGATCAGATACTTTCTTTTATCTGCGTCTATTTTAGCATATTTTTCCTCGGTTTGGCAAAGAATGTTTGTCCAAATCGGCATCTTTTTCAAGTCGGATTCATCGATTAATCCGGAGGTAAGCCCGTCATCCAGGTCGTGGTTATCATAAGCGATTTCATCGGCAATATCGACTACCTGAGTTTCCAGGGAGGGCGATTCACTGGTGGAGAATTCTTTAAGCTTACCAGCCTTATCAAAGGCGGATGAGTGTTTAACTATCCCCTCCCTTACCTCCCAGCTTAAATTCAACCCCGGGAAATCCGGGTATCTTTCTTCCAATATATCAACTACCCGCAGGCCTTGCTGGTTATGGTTAAAGCCTCCTTCTTTGGCCAGTAGCTCATTAAGTGCGTCTTCTCCGGCATGGCCGAAAGGCGTATGCCCAAGATCGTGCGCCAGGGCGATCGCTTCTACTAAGTCGGAGTTCAAGCGTAAAGCGCTGGCAATTGTGCGGGCGATCTGGGCTACTTCTAATGTGTGTGTGAGCCGCGTACGGTAATAATCTCCTTCGTGATTGACAAAGACCTGGGTTTTGTATTCCAGCCGCCGGAAGGCCGCGGAATGAATTATTCTGTCGCGGTCTCTCTGATAAGCGGAACGGTAAGGATGCTCTTGTTCTTTGTGGCTGCGTCCGCGGCTGTTATAACTTTTCGCAGCGTATTCCGCCAAAAGCGTGTCTTCGATCTCTTTAATTTTTATTTGATTGAGCATATTCTTTTTTTAGTTTAGCCAGCAATTCTTTTAACGATTGTGAAATTACTTTGGTTTGCGCCAGCACCGGCATAAAATTTGTATCGGCATTCCAACGCGGCACGATATGAATGTGCACGTGCCCCGGGAATCCCGCTCCGGCAACCTGCCCCAGGTTGATTCCGATATTAAAACCCTGCGGCTTAAGAATTTTAGTCAGCAGTTTTTTCGCTAAATTTAACGATTTTATCAGGTCTAATAGTTCTTTATCGTTTAACAGCGACAAGTCACTGACATGTTTTTTGGGAACAATCATTAAATGTCCGTTGTTATAAGGATAGATATTCAGCATACAAAAAGAATATTTTTTAGCAAAGACCAAAAACTTGCGTTCCTGGCAAAAGATGCATCCCTTGTGCCGGTTAGTTTTAGAAACATATTTTATGCGCCAAGGCGCCCAGAGTTTATCCATTTTAAATTTTAATAATCTTCCCTTCTATTTTGTCGTTAATCTCTAGGATTCCGTAAGAGTTATATTCGGCGAAAATTTTATCCGTGGCGCTGCCCGGATTAAAAAGCAGCACCCCGTTTATTACTTCGTTAACCGGTTTATGCGAATGGCCGAAGATAATCACGTCAACCTTATCGTTTTTAAACATATTTAAAAGCAGCTCTGGCAGGCCCGATGGATGGCCTTGTCCGTGCGCCAAACCGATTTTAAATTTGCCGATTTTCAGGATTTCTTTCTCCGGCAGGATTTTTCTGATCGGTTCTGTATCCATGTTTCCGCATACGGCGGTTACCTGCGGGCAGATTTTTTTAAGCTTTTCCAGGGCGCTGATATCGACAAAGTCGCCGGCATGGATGATTATGTCTACATGTTTAAACGCGGCTTCGATTTGGCTGGGCAGGTTTTCGCTTTTATCCCGTAAATGCGTATCAGAAATTACTCCGATTTTCATTTATTTTAAAGTTTGCGCGGCAAAAGCATAATTTTGCCGCGTGTTCATGATTAATCTCGGTTTAGAAAAGTAATCAAAGATTTGATTAAGGTTGTTTAGGTCCCACATAATAATCTTTTCTTCCATGGCGCGCAGGTGTGCGTTAGTATCAATGTCGCAAAGCGAGATGATCACTTTACGCTGGGTTTTGTGCTGGTATTTTTTACATTCCCGGGCAAATTCGGAAATATCGGTTTCCGCCAGAGGTTCGTTTTTAATGGCGATGATCCAGACGCAATCTCCGGAGCGGCCGATCAGGCCGTGTTTAATGCTGGCGCGGTTGAATTCAATCGCCTTAATTTCCCGGAAACGGTTAAGCCGTATTTTCTTTCTTTCCAGCTGCAGGGTTTCATTTTCGAACATATGCAGGATTTCCTGGATTCTTTCGATCAGGGGGCGCTGCGAACTGATCAAGTAATCCTGGATCATTGTTTCGATATTTTTACGGAAAAAATCTTTTTGGTTTTTAGCGTTAAAGGTCAGGGAATGGCTTTTTTCTTGAAAGACGAATTTTAGCCAGAAACCGAAAACCCGGTCATTAATTTTTAAAAAATCAGCGTTACGGCTGATTACGTCGGTTTCGATAAGAAAATCTAACCGCGCTTCTATTTCGCTTTTTGTTTTATGCAATTTTACGGCTAACTCTTTTTGTTTGTTCTGGCCGCAGGCAATGGCGTTAAGTATTTCCAGGTAATCTTGGCTGCGCGGTGAATCAAGAAAGCGTTTCATATAGTTGGAAAAACGCTGGCTGAGTATCCCCGAGGCCTCAAAAAGCAAATTTTCGATAATTTGCGTTAGGTTGGCTCCCGAAGAAGCGGTAAGCGATTCAGAAATTACTTTTAAATAAAACGGGCATCCTCCGGTAAAATGCACCAGAAAGCTTTTTAATCCCGGAGTCAAGGCCAAGCCGGATAATTTATGTTTAAGGTATGTTTCGCTTAAAGGAATATCGAATGGTTCGATTGTTAATGTTTCAAAGTTGCCGAATAACAGCGCCAGGTTTTTGGTGAGTATATTTTTCGCTTTAGCTTTGGCTGAACTGATGATAATAAACATTGTGTTTTTCTGGGTAATTAGCAACTTTGACCATTCGCCGTAAAGGTTTTTGACCTGTAATGTTTCCAGGTTATGAAACTCATCGAAGATAACCACGCAAAATTTTCCGCTTTCCTGATTTAGTGATTCGCAGAGGGATAATAATTCCGTAAAAATATTTATTTTTTTTCTTTTTGCCAGCGCGTTGAGTATGCCTTTGATCTTTTCTGATGTTTTGGGAATATATTTTGAGGATTTGTTAATTAAAAAGCTGAGGTCTTCTTTTAAGGGGATCGCGCTGTTGGATAAAAAATTATAGAGCATTACGCCAATAAACCTGCGGCAGAACGAATCAAGGTTATCCGGCCTTGCCTCCAGGTATACCGGCACAATATAGTTATCGCAGAGTTCATTGAGGATATGGTGGATAAGTGTGGTTTTTCCGCAGAGCTCGTCGCCGAGAATAGCAATATTTTGCCGGTATCCGAGTTTTAAGTCGCGGATGCGCTTTTCAATAATATCTGAATATTCTCTGCGCGGTATATACATAGATTAAGGCGCTAAATAAAAATTTGGGTTTTGTGCCGAACCGTTTTTCCGGATTTCAAAATGCAGCCGGTTACTATTATTTTTAAGCTTGGCAATCAAGCTGCCCTTGGTTACGCTGTCTCCCAGCTTAATTAACGGTTCGAAATTACCGCTGTATACCGTTTGGAATCCGTCGTTATGGTCGATAATGATTGTTTGAGCGAAGCCGGCAAAATCAGAGCTTAAAAAGACCGCTTTCCCGGATCTCGCCGCCTGTATATTATGGCCTTGAAAAGCCATAATGTCAATGCCGTGATTAATCATGTTCTGCTCGGTTTGGCCAAAGCCAAGCACGGTTTTTCCCGCCAGGGGTGAGCTAAAATCATCAAAATTTATTTTTGTTCCGCTGGGCTTTTTAAGGTGATCCGGTATAAAGATCATCTCTCCTATCGATATATTGGAAGTATCGGTAATGCGGTTGGTCTTAATTAATTCATCAAGGTCGGTTCCGTAGATTTTGGATATCCTCCAGAGAGTTTGGCCTTTTTCTACGCGGTGGTATATTCCGGGAACCTGCGGCTGGGGTATGGCTCTTGGCTTTGGGGTTATCTGCGGGCTGGTTGCGCAGCCGGCAAAAGTCAAAAATAAGAATGAAAAAGATAAAAATAATTTACGCATTTTTTACTTGTTTAAAAAGCGGGTGAGCGGAATCGAACCGCCATGGGCAGCTTGGGAAGCTGCTATTCTACCATTGAATTACACCCGCGTATGGTTTCATTTATACCGCATATGCGATGTGAATGAATTATAACGAGGCCGCTTGCAACCGGTGGGCATATCGCCCGCCTCGATATAATGCATCTAATGTAAGAAAATTTTCTA
>JAKAMF010000071.1 GCA_021813045.1 bacterium
CTTTAATTTGTGCAGGGCAAAAAAGGCCAGCAGCGCGCTAAAAACATGCGGGGAGTAAAAGTCGGCGCGATGGCTAAAGGATTTGCTAATGAAACCCTTAATAGTGAATAAACTCAATAAAAACGAAATTATTAATAGTGTTAATATGGCGGTATCTTTAAAGTTTGCCCGGATTAGATAATAGATAATTATAAAATAGGCCATGATTAATAGGACATAATTATGATGCCAGGCATTTAGGTTAAACAGGACTACGCAGATAGATAGCTGCGCCCAGTCAATGATGTCTATGGCTTGGTTTGCGCTGGTTTTAACCGGGCGGTAAAATACCAGGATAAATATGGCTAACGCCAGTATCGCAAATGCCTGGTTTGCGCCGGCATCGCTAAGGTTAAAAGACTTGTAAAACGGCATGAAGTCAGGCCTGCGATGAGTTGTAAATCTGCAGACAGCGCTTAAAAGCGATTGGTTGTCGTAGTCATAGATTGTGCCTTTATCAAGGATTGTACTTTGTGTTAAGAACGAGATCGAATCTTTGACGTAATTAAGGTTTGTTTTATGCCCGATGAATAAAGACGGCAGTAAGTAGTATGTAAAGAGCGCGGCAGCTATTATTAGCGCTACTTTGAACCTTCTTTTGATCAGAAAATAAGCTATAAAAATTAATGGGGTATATTTTATCATGATTGATAAAGCCAGGATAAAGCCTCCCTTGATTTCTTGTTTTTGGGAAATGTAATAAAGCCCGATAATTATACTGGCCAGCATTAAGATATTGGCTTGCCCGCAATCAAACGTATGTAAAATAGTCCGGTTGGTAATGGCAAGAAGTATAAAGTATAACAGAAACATCTGGCTGAATTTTAATTTAGCGCGGATGATCAGCTTATTTAAGTAAACAAAAGAGGCGATCAGCAGGAAAAAATTAATCAGGTACCAGATTGTATCGGCATTATCTTCGCTAAATCGTGACAGCCCGGACATAGCTAAGGCAAAAAACGGGCTATAGCGGAATTCCGAAGTTGCTTTATCATGCAGTACGTAAATACTCTCTCCTGTCTGCATTCTTTGCCCGGCAACATAGTAGCAATGAAAATCAGAATATTGCCTGGTTCTTACCCGGTCTTTATGCCGGAAAAAAGCGGCTATGGAGAAGATGATCAGGATAAAAATAAGGGTATTTTTTAGGTTTATTCGCGGAATTTTTATTTTAAACCTCCCCCCTGCTTTGTTTTTAGGAAGAAATATACTCTTTTAAGAGCAGGGTATAGCCAAATTTTCCGGTATCTTGGATTTTTACGGGTATGCGCTGCTGGTCAGCGCTGATCCAAATCTCAATCTGGCGCGGGGTGCTTTCAAAATGGTATGCCTTAAAAGTGCCGGCAGGAACCTTTATTTCATCAATTGAGATAAGCTTAATGGTGATTTTACGGGTAGGCAAATTAGCGGTAAATTCTTTGCCGATGTTCAATTCTGCCAAGCGGCGCACGTACTGCGGCATAAGTATGGCATTATTGATTGGCTCGTCTTTTTTGATCACAAATTGCTCATCAAAGCCAATAGTCTTTTTTTTGTTAATAGTTACGATAAATTCCTTCTGGTCGTAATCTTCAATGATGTTTTCTCTCAGCATAAGGTTGGTGATGTTGCGCTCTACCCGTAACGGCAATAGGGTTTGCGGGTCAGTATAGATAATTTCTTTATCCGTGAAATGCGCCAAGTGGGTCTGGAAGATCATTACATTGACAGTTTTTCCGTTTAATTCTTGATTGTCAACGCGCAGGAAACTTGATGTGCCTAAACAGATTTTTCCCAGGTTGATGTCATAGATTATTTTTTCACCGATCTTGTTTTCCGGCAGCAGCAATTCTACGGGCGTTTCATTCGGCTGGCTGTTTTTCACCGCTTTATCCAGGCTTGATTTAAACGACAATACCAGCGCCAGCAATATCAAAAATAGCGCGATAAGAAATAGTTTCTTAGTCATGTTTATTTTTTCTTTCCCTGGTTAGCTACTTGTTGCATGGCCTTGGCAATCGCTTCGGCGTCGCCCAGATAGTAATGCTTAAGCGGTTTTAACCCGCTGTCTAATTCATAAACTAACGGGATACCGGTGGGAATGTTTAGCTTGACGATCTCTTCATCGGAGACGTTATCCAGGAATTTAACCAGCGCCCGGAGCGAGTTTCCGTGCGCAGCGATAATTACACGTTTGCCTTCTTTAATGCTGGGTGCGATATTCTGGTGCCAATAAGGCAGGAATCTGGCCACGGTATCTTTCAGGCATTCGGTTAAAGGGATATCTTGCGGCTGGAGATTGCTGTAGCGCGGGTCTTTAGCCGGCGAACGCGGATCATCTTTTTCCAGCGGTGGCGGTTGAATATCATAACTTCTGCGCCAGATCAATACCTGTTCTTCGCCGTATTTTTGCGCCATTTCTGATTTATTCAGGCCTTGCAGCGAGCCGTAGTGCCGCTCATTTAAGCGCCAGGTATTTAACACCGGTATCCACATGAGATCCATTTCATCAAGGGTGATCCAAAGAGTGCGGATTGCCCTTTTGAGAACCGAAGTAAAAGCTAGGTCAAAGGCGAATCCCTCTTTTTTTAATGTTTGGCCGGCTTGGTGGGCTTCGCAAATCCCTTTTTCGGAAAGATCGACGTCAGTCCAGCCGGTAAAACGGTTTTCTTTATTCCAGGTGCTTTCTCCGTGTCGCAGAAGGACAATCTTATACATATTTTTAAAACCTCCTTAGTTCAACAATAAAGATGTTTTTTTCAACAGTTGGTTAATTGTTAAAGGGCTATTTTTAATAGAGCAGCCGGCGACATCAAAATGCCCTCCTCCGCCGTAATATTCAGCAATTCTGGCGATATTAATCTTGCCTTTTGAGCGCAAACTTACTCTCAGCGTACCTTTTGATTTCTCTCTGAACAAGACGGCGATTTTAACTCCTTGAATGGCGCGCATTTCATCGGCTACCGCGTCAACATCAGCGTCATTGCCTTTAGCTTTAAGGAAATCTTTTTGCCGGATGATCGACCAGACGATCCGGCTATTTTTCAGAAATCGGCATCTGGACAGGCAGATACCGGATAAAAGAGCGGTTTTTTTTGATTTTGACCAGAATATCGTGTTAACCAATTTATAAAAGTCTACCTTTTGGTTTTGCATTAACTTTTCGCAAGCCCCAAAAGTAAAAGCGCTCACATTCGGCAGCCGGAAAGAATTAGTTTCTACGATAATTGAGGTAATTAGATTTTGCGCGATCGGTTTATCTATTTTTATTTTTAAAGATTCAATAAGTTTATAAATTAATTCGCCTACTGCGGCTGCTTTGTGGTCTATAAAACTTATTTGTCCGTATGGCCGGCGGAATTCGTGATGGTCGATCTCCAAGATTTTTTTGGCTTTGGCGAGAATCGCAAATGTTCCGCCGAGAATTTCTTTATTGCTGCAATCAACCGTGATTGCTAAATCAATTGGTTGGCTAGTGGTTTTTTCAATCAGACCTATGCCGGGAAGCGAAAAGTATCTTTTAGGAATTTCATCCAGGCAAAGCATATGCACTTTTTTGCCGGCTTTTTTCAGGGCCAGGCCCAGGGAAAGCAGCGAGCCTAGAGAATCTCCGTCCGGGTTAATATGCCCGGAAATAGCAATTCTCTTTGCCGCCCGAATTGCAGAAATTGCCGTTTTAATGTCAGACATAGGATAGTATTATATCAAAGCTGATTTTGCTTGCCAAGCGGTTTTATGTGTATTCCGGCAAGCTCGTCCTGGCTGTTAAGTTCCTGTGTCCAGCCGTTATGCAGTCCGTATTTATCCATTAATTGTTGGGCCTGGCTGTATTCTTGGAGGGAAATTCGCCGGTTAATTCGGCTGTCTTGGGCTGCTTGATGATAAGGTGTATACTGGCTCATTAAACTTATATAAGTATCCGGAGAAATTTCTGAAGCAATAAAGCGGAAAATTTCTTCCGAGCCGGCGATCCCATCCGGCAGGACTAAATGGCGGATAATCAGCCCGCTTTTTATAATGCCGTTTTGGCCGAACTTTGCCAGCCCTACCTGCCGGTTCATTTCTAAAACCGCGGCTTGGTTATAAAACGGGTAATTTGGGCTTTGCGAGTACTTCAGACCGAGATTATTATTGGCATAGCGCATATCAGTAAGATAAACATCGACTATTCCTTTTAGCAGCTTTATTATTTCTGGCAGTTCATAACCGCTGGTATTATAAATTAAGGGGATTTTCAGGCCTTTAGGTATAGCTATCAGGAGCGCATTAAGTATTTGCGGCAGATTGTGCGTAGGGGTAACCAGATTGATATTATGGCATCCCTTGGCTTGTAATTTCAGCATAAAATCAGCTAATTCCTCCTGGCTTACCTCCTCCCCTGCTGGTTTTTGGCTGAATTTGTAATTTTGGCAATAAATGCAGGCCATATTGCAGCCGGAAAAGAAAATAGTGCCTGAACCATCAGTCCCGGAGATCGGCGGTTCTTCGCCCGGATGGCTAAAGTAGCTATAGACCCGCGCCAGAGCGCCGGTTTGACAAAACCCCTTTTGCCCTTTAAGCCGGTTGACCCGGCATTTACGTGGACAAATCGCGCAGGACTCCAGTAATTTATTAACTTTGCGGGCTGTTTTTTCTAATCTGCCGTTTTTATAAGCAGTGAGGTAGGAACTCATTTTGTTTGCTGGCAATAGATATTTCTTATGTTGTTGAATATCTCAATATATTCTTGAGTGCGGTAGTCCGGGTAGGTCCAGTCATGGCTGCAGTATGTTTTCCCCTTATAAGTAAGGGTAATTTCGGCGTAAATACCCTTACCAAGGTAAATCCGGTGAGCAAAGTCTTTGGTTGTGGCCAAGACAAGCTTGGCAAGGTTAAGATAACCCGGGTCGATATTGATATTTCGGTTATGGCCAGTTTTAAATTTTTGCTCAATTTTATTAGTTATGGTTTTAATCTGGGCTAATTTTTCCGGAGGGATCAATTTTTTAAAACTAATTATTTTCTTTTTCAGGTTCTGGCCGAATTCCGGCTGATAATAGTCAGTATAAGTAAAATCCAGAATCCGGCTTTGATAATCAGGTTGCCCGAATTTCTTAATTAACAGGCTTAAGGTTTTTTTAAGGATTTGTTCTTGATTGAAGATCAAGCCGATAATCAGCTTTACCGGTAGATGGGGTTTAGTTTTTCCCATTGTTAAGCGTTATTAATGGGCCGCTGCGAGAGATTCCTGGGGCAGGAATTGATTTATGTAATTAGCTATTTTTTTACGTTGGTTATCTTTGATATCGTTAAAAAAGATAGCGATATTAAATCCTTCTTTGGCGTGGTCCTCGCTTCTTACTACCACTCCGGAGCATTCCACGCAGCAATCCTGTTTTCTGTTGTGTTGGATAATCGGCAAAGACATTTTTACCGCTACCCTGGTAAAAGGCGGTATATATTTATTAATGCAGCAATACGCTCCGGCTGCGCTGATATTTTGCGTGGTAGTTTGGAATCCGTAACCATTAGCAGCGATATGCACCGGCAGGGAATGATCTATCCTGGGGTGTACCCTTTTTTCCGCGTAATTTATTCTTTTCATTATTTAGCTTCCTTATTTTCTTGTCCGCCTTTGGCAGACTTAAGCCAGCATTTTTTACTGCAGTAATTCTTACCGTTACGGTAATATTTTTTTAATCTTTTGATTGGTTTAGAGCATGCCGGGCAATTAGTCTGTTTTTCTTCTGCCGGAGCCGCTTCTGGTTTTGCCGCTTGTGCTTGAGACATGATAAAATTTTCCTTTCTTTTTAAAGATTGCCAAGGCGCATATCCAAGTAATCTGCCAAATACGCCTTTTGCTCCAATTGTAAGTCAGTAAATTCTACTCCAAGGTTATAGCGGTCTGAAAAAGGCAGAGAATTTATCCTTACCGTTTTCGCGGTGGTGCTCAATGTTTTTGACATTAGTTTTATTTCCAGGAGATCGGA
>JAKAMF010000072.1 GCA_021813045.1 bacterium
GCGCTTGACTAAAATATCTACTCCTTTGACTACTTCCCTGCCGTCGTAGGCCTTATGTAAATCTTTAGTTTCCAAGAGGTGCATTTTTCATGTCTTCGGTAGAGAAAATTACTAATTTCGGCCTGCCGGCAAGCACGATCTTACCGCCCGCCGCGTCATAAATGGCCTCATCGCTATAAGAAACATTTTCGCCGCGAACGATCTTAACATTGCCGCGGGCGACAATTTTATCGATTTTACTGGCGGTCTGATCCTTCTCCTTAGCCGGCTTATCCTTATTTTCTTTAGTAGCCGCGGCCGGCAGCGAATCAGTTTTAGCCTTTTCGGTCTTCAGGAAATAAATGTCCATTTTGTCGCTGTAAATAATGGAATCGGACCTTTCAACTTTAACATTATTATTAAAAGTTGCAATATTTTTTTCGTAGTCAACCGAAAGCGGCCCATCGCAGGTGATCGTAACTTTTTCCTGAACCTGGCCCTTACCCGGTTCTTCTTTCGGCAGAATATCCACTTTAACATCTTGCTTAAGCTCAACCTTGCCCAAATCCGGATGGCCTTCCGCACCGATTGCCTGAGTCATCATATTATCGCGGACGATATTCACTTTATCGTTAGTGGAGACCTTATTATTTTTCCTGTCCCAATCCAGCGTATCGGTAGTAAGCTGGGCTCCGCTGGAAGTAGTGATCACCACGTCTTTTTCCAAATGAACTTTGCCCTGCGCCTTGTTAAAATCACCGCGCTCGGAAGTAAGCTGAATATTTTCCTCTTCTCCGTAAAGATTGCCTTTGACATCCTTAAGCTTGACATTATCGGTCGAGATATCCGCGGAAGAGCCGGCGATATCCCATGACTTCTTGCCTCTTTCCCCGTACCCGGCTATAGAAAAATCATTTACCTGCTGGTCGGATTCCTGCTGTTGTTCATCGGCCGCAAATAAATTCCCCGTTAACAAAGCCGGTAAAATTACTAAAATCGCCAAAATTAATTTATTAGGCCTGATAAGCATCAACTAAACCCTCCCACTTATTTTGGGATTTTAATAAAAGTTCGGCTACTTCGCGCACTGCGCCCCTTCCGCCTAAGCGGGAAGTGATATGACTGGCTAAATTTTTTATTTCCGGTACGGCATTGGCAACTGCAATCGGGAAACCCACGCGCTTCATCAAACACAAATCTACCAAATCATCCCCCACAAAACAAATTTCTTCCAGAGAAACTTTATACTGCCGGGTAATTTTTTCTAAGGCCGCTGATTTAGGAGAGACATCCGCGTAGACCTCGGCGACCTGCATATCGCGCGCCCGCGGCTTGATCGCCCGTGAACCTTTAGCCGTAATCAAAACCGTAGGGATACCGGCTTTTTTCAAAAGATAGACGCCCATGCCGTCATGCACATCAAAAAACTTCATATCCTGAGCCCGAGAATCATAGATAATCCTGCCGTCGGTCAAAACTCCGTCAACATCAAGGAGCAATAACTTAACCCTTTTTGCTTTCTCGATTATCTTTTCTTCCACGCTAAACTAATCCCGCTTTTAATAAATCCTGCACATCTAAAAGCCCGACCGGCTTATAATTCTTATCCACCACCGGAACTTCATCTATCCTCTTTTCCTGCATGATCCGCATTGCCTCAGCTGCCAGCATATCCGGATACACTACAGTCGGTTTTTTGGTCATGACATCTTTAACTTTACGCGCCGCTAAATGCGAATCAATTTCCAAATGCCGGCGCAGATCGCCGTCAGTAAAGATGCCGCTTAAAATTCCTTTTTGATCGACTACTGCCGCGCTTCCCGCCCGGGCATGAGTAATTTTTACCAAGACCTCGGAAACTTTTTTATCTTCTTTTACTATCGGATTAGCGGCGCCTTTGCGCATAATATCTTCGACCTTTAAAAGCAATTTACGTCCGAGCGTGCCGCCGGGATGGAAAAAAGCAAAATCTTTTTCTTTAAAACCTTTTAACTCCAAGAGGCAAACCGCTAAAGCGTCCGACATCGCCAGCATTGCCGTGGTAGAAGCAGTCGGCGCCAGGCCCAAAGGACAGGCCTCTTTTTTCACCTGCGTATTTAAAACCACATCGCTGTAGCGGGCCATCAATGACTTGGGGTTTCCGGTAATCGAAATAATCTTGCTGCCGATTTTTTTCAAAACCGGCAGGAGTTTTTTGATTTCTTCGCTTTCTCCGCTGTAAGATAAAATAATTACCGTATCGTTATGAGTCACCCTGCCCAGATCGCCGTGGATGGCCTCGGCAGAATGTAAAAATAAACTGGGCGTACCGGTGGAAGACAAGGTCGCGGAGAGTTTTTGGCCGATGATCCCGGTCTTGCCCACACCGGTAACCACTACCCTGCCCCGGGAATTCAAAACGATCTGCGCCGCTTTGGCAAAATCAGCATTGATATTCTTTTTTAGGTCGCTGATCGCCCTGGCCTCGATATCTAAAACATTTTTCGCGCGCTTAATTATATTTTTCATTTTACTGACTCGATTTTTTTGACCTGTTTAAGCAAATTTTCTAATTCTTTTAAATCAATCATATTCGGGCCGTCGCAGAGCGCCTTGTCCGGCTGCGAGTGTACTTCCAAAAATAATCCGTCGCAGCCAAAGGCAACCGCTGCGCGCGACAAGCCAGCGACAAATTCTTTCTGTCCGCCGGACGAACAGCCCTTTCCTCCGGGAAGCTGAATGCTATGGGTGGCGTCATAGATTACCGGATAACCCAGATCGCGCATAATTTTTAAAGCGCGCAAATCGGAAACTAAATTGTTATAACCAAACGACGCCCCGCGGTCAGTCAAAAGAATATTCTTGTTGCCGGTTGATTCAATTTTTCTGACAATCGGCAGCATATCCCAAGGCGCCATAAACTGGCCCTTTTTGATATTTACCGCTTTTCCGGTTTTAGCGGCGGCAATTACTAAATCAGTCTGCCGGCATAAAAATGCCGGGATCTGAATAATATCTAAAACTTTCTTCGCTTCTTCTATATCTTTTTGGCAATGCACATCGCTTAAAACCGGAACTTTTAATTTTTGTTTAACCTTGGCGAGTATCTCCAGGCCCTTTTTCAGGCCGGGCCCGCGGAATGATTCCAGAGACATGCGATTGGCTTTATCAAAACTCGATTTAAAAATAAACGGTATGCCGATTTTGGCGGCGATATCTTTAATCCGCTTGGCGGCTGCCAAACACATCGCCTCCGACTCAATCACGCACGGCCCGGCAATCAAAACCAGTTTATTTTTATCTCCGATATTAATATTCCCTACCTTAACTTGTCTCATTTTCTTAAAAACTCCCTTACTTTTTCCAGATCCTCCGGCGTATCCACGCCGATAGTTTCAAATTTGGTTTCTACTACCTTAATCTTATAGCCCTCTTCCAAAACCCGCAGCTGCTCAAGCTTTTCGGTCTTTTCCAGACGGGAAACCGGCAGATTTTTCAAAACAAAAATAAAATCCTTGGTATAGCCGTATAAACCGATATGCTTATAATATACCTGCGATTCGGCATCGGTATTCGCCGGATAATAAGGAATGGCGGCGCGGGAAAAATAAAGCGCGAACCCGTTTTTATCTGTAACCACCTTAACCACATGCGGATCGTTTATTTCTTCTACTCTTTCTATTTTTTTCATTAATGTGGCCATGCAAAGCTTGTCATTCTCTAAAAGCGTGCGCGCCACAGTATCGATCATCAAAGGGTTGATCAACGGTTCGTCGCCCTGAATATTGACCACAACTTTAACATCCAACGGATTAACCACCTCAATGATCCTGTCCGTGCCGGAGGCGTGTGCCTTGGCAGTTAAAACTACCTTTGCCCCGAATTCTTTAGCTACGGCCGCCACGCGGCTATCATCGCAGGCGATAATCACTTCATCTAAAAACATGGCCTGCCGCGCCTTTTCCCAGACATGCTGGATCATCGGCTTGCCGTTAATATCCGCCAAAACTTTGCCTTCAAAACGCGTGGAAGAATACCGCGCGGGAATTACTCCGATCGCCTTCATTTCAACCTTTCCGAAAGTTCTTTGCGGTTAGTCGTGGCTGTGCCAAGCTTACCGACCACTACGCCGGCGGCATAATTAGCAATATACGCCGCTTCGGTTAAGCTTGCGCCAACCGCCAGAGCAAGCGTAAAGGTAGCGATCACGGTATCGCCGGCGCCAGAGACATCAAAAACCTCTTGCGCCACGGTCGGGATATTAACCAAGCGGCCGTTTTTCTCAAATAAACGCATGCCCTGCTCACCCAGAGTTACCAAAATTGAATCTAAATTTAAATACTTCAGGATCTGCGTAGCTGCCGCATTAATTTCCTGGTCATTAAACAACCGGTCATTATGCACGCAGAATTTATTCGTGGTATCTTTAATCCTTAAATTACGCACTCCGTTTTCCAATTCACGGCGGTTGGGAGTCATGGCAGTGACCCCGCGGTAATAAATAAAATTCTCTTCTTTCGGATCAACCGTAACCACTTTTTTGTATTTACGGCAGAGCGCGACTACTTCTGCCAGAAGATGAGGATTAACCACCCCCTTACCATAATCCTCAATGATCACCGCGTCAAATTTAGCGATATTTTTTTCAATATATTTAATAATTTTTAAGTTCGATTCCTTGGTTAGCGCGTGCGTATGTTCCCAATCAACCCTGACCACCTGCTGATGGCCGGCGATGATCCGCGTCTTGGCCGTAGTGTGACGGTTGGCCTCGCTAAAAATAGCAACGGAAGATATTTTTCTTTTCTTTAACTCATGGCGCAGGATCTCGGCGTTTTTATCCCGGCCGATTACGCCCAAAAGCGACACCTTGGCGTCAAAGGCAGCGATGTTATTGGCGACGTTTGCCGCTCCACCCGGCACATAAGAATGCTTATTTGCCCAAACCACCGGCACCGGCGCTTCCGGAGAAACCCTTTCCACGCTGCCGGAAATATATTCATCCAGAATCAGGTCTCCGATCACCAGCACCTTGGCTTGGTTTAATTTATGGACGATCTCTTTAAGATGTTTCATATTCTTTCAATTACTGCCTGCGCTAAAAGCGGCAGCATAATTTCATGGTGGCCGATAATATAATAACCTTTGCCGGTATCTTGGGTAGGCCGAGCTACAATATTTTGCTGAGGGCGGTAATGATAGATCATATCAAAATTCGCCGCGGTAAAATTTTTCGCTTTTGCCCCTAAATTGCGGGCTAAATTTAATGCTTTTAAAAAAACTTCCGGGATAATTACGGTTGAACCGAAATTTAAAACCACGCCGCCGTCATTCAGCTGAGGGATATTTTCTACCAACGTGCGGAAATCCCGATAACTTGCCTCGCCGGTTAAACTGGCGTCAAATGACGGATGCTGATGGATAATATCCGTGCCGATGGCCACATACACGCAAACCGGAACTTTATATTTATAGGCATTATAAAGCAGGCTCAGATTCTTGTAGCGCAATTTCGCGCTGCTGATCTTGGCTGCAGGCTCGGTCCGATACTGGCGTCATCGCACGCACGCGATGGCCACGGCGGTGGCGCACCGGTCTGCCGTACCGGCCTTGTCCTGGACCGACAGCTTTGGGGACGGCACCCCGGACTTTCTGCGCCTCGCGGACCCGGCCGACCGCGCCGCCTTTCGTCGCTGGTTCACGCTGATTGCCGAGTACCAGGCGATCCGGCCACGGGCAGAGGTTCCCGCCGAAATTACGGACTGCGCGAGCCTGCTGCGCTACGCCTATCGTGAAGCGTTGAAGAGCCACAACGCGGGCTGGTTTGAAGACACGGGTATGCAGGTGGCGGCACTTCCCGGCGAGATTCGCGCATGGCAATATCCGCACACGCCGCTGGGCGTAAGCCTCTTCCGCGTACGGCCGGGACCGTTTGTGCCGGCGGACGT
>JAKAMF010000073.1 GCA_021813045.1 bacterium
TAGTTTCGGGAGGCCATATTCAGATGGCGGAGTAACTCCTTTAGCCGCTGACGGTACGGTTACCTTAAGTTATGGCGCTTCTACTGTAACAGTTACAATTGCTAAAAATACCGGTAAGGTGAGCGGGTGAAAAAGCGCGGGTTTACTTTGATTGAAGCGATGATGGTAATTGTGATTTTGGGCATCGCCTTGCCGCCGTTTACGGTAGTAACGATGAATGTTTTACAGCAGAATATTTATTCGCAAGCGCAGGCAACCGCGGTTGCCTTGGCAGAAGGCGAGTTAGAGCGCGCTACAGGGACAAGGTTTTCTTTGGTAACTAATGAAGCCGTGGCAACTGCTTTCAGCGCGCCTTTTAGCGCTTACACGCATCAATGGGTAGTAGATTATGTAAATGCCGGAGCGTTAGATACTCCGGTTGCCGGGCCGACGGATTATAAGAGGGTAAAAATTCAGGTTGCTAATAGTATTGCCGGCACAGTAACCATTACTACTTTAATGACTAATGACTGGTAAAAGGGGGTTTACTTTAGTTGAAGTAATTATGGTAACGTCAATTACCGCGATCTTGGCGGCGATTGCCGTACCAATGTTAAACGAAGTAGTTAACGCCTGGTCGTTTACCAGCCGTTTTCAGAGCAATGCGGTAAATCAGGCAATTGTTGCCGCTAACCGCATGTCGCGGGAGATCCGGCGCTTAAAAAACGATACTTCGGTTACTACGGCTAATTCCGGGCAGTTCAGTTTTAACGATATTGACAGCACCGCCTTGACTTATAACCAGAGTGGAACTCTTTTGATGCGCAATAGCGATGCCTTGGCAGATATCGATAGCGTTAATGCTTTGGCTTTTACCTATTTGGATGATAATGACGCTGTGATTGCTACGCCGGTAGTTTCTCCGAATAATACCGATATCCGCAGTATTCAGGCCAGATTTTATGTTTTAGCCGGTAGTAACAAAGTACTTTTCCAAATTACTACCCGGCCGCAGAATTTAAGGAGATTGAATGAAAAATTTAAATAAGCGCGGAGTAAGCATTATCGCTGGCATGGCGATCATGTTGATCATCGCGGTCCTGACAATCTCTATGGTTTCTATGCTCGGGGTGACTTCGCGGCAAAGTTTGGATTCTTTGCGTTCGGCTCAGGCCTTAGGGTTAGCGCAAGCCGGTTTAAACTGGTATATGATGCAGTTGGCTGGCACTACTAACTGGACTACTACAGTTAATCAGTCTAACGTTGCCTTAGGTCCGGGGACATTTGACGTAACTTTAAGCAATAAGGCTAGCCCGCAGACGGATAGCACGACGGCTACACGTATGGATATCAGCGTAACTGGAAAAGTTACTGGTACTGATGGAGTTACTTTGCAGCGGACCATGGCGCAAAGAGTTTGGAAATTACCCTCAGCCAGCAAATTTGCTTTATTTTGGGGCAGGCGCACTGGTTCAACCCTTACTTTAAATACCAGCACGATTAACGGAGATTATTGGTCGCAGGGTTCATCAACTTTCTCCGGTTCAACGATTACCAACGGCAAGGCCTACCGGCCATCTACGGAAAGCATTACTGGAGCTTCATCCACTGCGATTGTCTTTCCTTATTTTTCCGGATTTAGCGGAGCAACCTCGACTTTCTCTACGCCGTCTTTAACTACCACTTACTATACAAATTTAATTTCAACTTATGATACTGCGATTGCTGGATGCGCCAGCGGCGCGACGCAGAATCAAAATACGAGTATTGTTTTAGCCGGTAATACTTTGTGTTATCGTAATTTTAATACGAACACCAATAATAATACGAATATTACAATTAGCGGCAACGGGACGATTATTGCTAATCGCGACATGACCTTGGCTTCTACGTCCGGGACTAACCGGACTTTAACTATTGCACCTTCCGGAGGGAATATAGTTTTACTTGCCGGGAGAAGCTTAACTGTTAATGCCACTGCCGGTGTCAATACGGTAACAATTAATTCCGGCACGCGCATGTATTCTGCCAGCAACACCTCAAATAATCAGCTATTAACCGTGAATAACAATAATACCAATATTAGCGGTTCATTGCTTTTGGCTGATAGAAGGATTGTTGTACAAAATAGCGCTAATATTACCGGCTCAACCTTATTTGTGAATTACCCCGGAGATGCTACTAATAATTATCTGCGCGTTACCGGGGCGGGCACCAGCGTAGGTACTGTGGCGTCTCCTTGTAATCTTATCTCGCGCGGCCGAGCGAATAGTAATTTGGCTTCTGCACTTACTTTGGATACTAATGCCAGTATTACGGGATTTCTATATCAATATGACGGGGCTAATACCGGTTCAACTGACATTTCAACCGCGACTGTAACTGGGGCTTTGATTGCTAACCAGTTTATGGGTAATACGATTGATTCCTTAACCTTAACTTATAACTCAGCTGTAATTACTGACCCTCCTTTAGAGGGTTTTAATGGTTTTGCTACTAAAGAACCGGATACCTGGACAGGAAGTTAACTTATGTTTAGGGCATTAAGGGTCTCCGGGAATATTGTTGATGTAGTTAGCCGTCGGATTTATGCCGGCACCTTAGTGATTAGCCGCGGCAAGATTAAAGAGATTCACTCGGAGAACAAATCTTTTGACAATTATCTTATCCCCGGTTTAATTGACGCTCATATCCACATCGAAAGTTCTTTGCTTGCCCCTTCAGAGTTCGCTCGCCTAGCGGTTGTCCACGGCACTGTGGCCACAGTTTCAGACCCGCACGAAATCGCTAATGTGATGGGAATCCGCGGAATTAATTATATGTTGAAAAATAGCAAAACCGTTCCGTTCAAATTCTGTTTTGGCGCCTCTAGCTGTGTGCCGGCCACGGAATTCGAAACTGCCGGAGCCAATATCGCCCATAATGAGCTTAACCGGATTTTGGCTAAAAAAGAGATTCTTTATTTAGCCGAAATGATGAATTATCCGGCTGTGATTAATAGCGAGTCGCTGGCTTTAGATAAAATTACCTTGGCGAAAAAATATCATAAGCCGGTTGATGGCCACGCTCCGGGGTTAAGAGGAGAAAGCTTGGCTAAATACATTCAGGCCGGGATTTCTACTGATCACGAGACAATTACCCTGGAAGAGGGATTAGAAAAAATTAGCCTGGGAATGAAAGTAATCATTCGCGAGGGGTCAGCTGCCAAGAATTTTAACGCCTTGAGCCCTTTGTTAGAAAAATATCCGGAAATGTGTATGTTTTGCAGCGATGACCGGCATCCGGATGACTTAGTCAGCGGCCATATAAATCTTTTGGTAAAAATGGCCTTACAAAAAGGCTACGATAAAATGGATGTTTTAGCCGCCGCTTCGTTAAATCCAATCAGGCATTATAAACTGAATGTAGGCTTACTGCAAAAAGGCGATCCGGCTGATTTTGTTGAGATTGATAACTTTGAGAATTTTAATATTTTGAAGACATATATTAACGGTAAACTAGTAGCAGAAGGCGGTAAAAGCCTGATTAAGAGAACTAAATCTCCGGCAGTGAATAATTTCCATATTTGGCCGGAGCATGTTGAAGATTACGCGGTTAAGCCGGAAGGTGAAAAAATCAATGTTATTGCCGCGATTGACAGCCAGTTAATTACTGATAGAATAGCCGATATTCCTAAGATTAAAGATGGGCTGTTAGTTGAAGATGTAGAGCGGGATATCCTAAAGATTGTTGTCGCTAACCGCTATCATTCGGCGCGCCCGGCAGTTGCTTTTGCAAAAAATTTTGGCTTAAAACATGGAGCAATCGCCTCTAGTTTTGCTCATGATTCGCATAATATTGTGGCAGTGGGGACAACCGGACGGGATATTGCCCAAGCTGTGAACTTGATCATTAAAAATAAAGGCGGCCTGGCTATGGCTAACGGGGATTTTGTTGATGTTTTGCCTTTGCCGATTGCCGGATTAATGAGTAATGCCGATGGGTATGCAGTCGCCGAAAAATATTCAGCCATGACGCAAAAGGCAAGGGAGTGGGGTTCGCAGTTAAGAGCTCCTTTTATGACTTTATCTTTTATGGCGCTTTTAGTAATTCCGAAATTAAAATTAAGCGACAAGGGTTTATTTGACGCCGAAAATTTTAAGTTTATTAAACTTTCCGATGTTGCATAGAAGACATATTACTTTAAAAATACTTATTTTTTTGATTTTGATCGATTTAGCAGAGACCTTTGCTCAGTTTTGCTTTAAAAAAAGCGTTTGCGCAGCCAGTTTTTTAGAAATCCATAATTTTTCAGAATGGGTTAAGTTTATTCTGGTGGTCCTGCCGTCGCCGTTTCTCTGGTTAGGGCTGTTTTTAGTATTGGCGATATTTACCAGCTGGTCAGCTGTACTTTCCCGGATTGACTTAAGCGTAGCCGTGCCGGTTTGCAGTTTTAGCTATATTACTGTTCCGCTGGTATCGGCGATTTTTCTCGGAGAGCATATTTCTCATTTACGCTGGTTTGGCATAACTTTTATTTTGATCGGAGTGTTTTTAGTTTCTTTGAGCGCTAAGTGCCCGCAAAAGACATCATGAAAACAAATATTTTTTTTATTATCGGTTTGATTGCCTTAACTGACCTTTGCGATACTATCAGCCAGTTGATTTTGAAATCTTCAATCAATTCTATAGATTGGCATGTTAATACGGTTCAAAAAGCCTTGCGTTTGATCTGGCAGTTATTAAAGCTTCCCCGCGTATGGTTAGGATTTTTGATCAGCGGTATTTCTTTTTTGATTTGGCTTTTTGTTTTGACTAAGGCCGATTTGAATTTAGCTTTTTCCTTGGACAGTATGCGTTATGTCATGATTGCCCTGGCTTCTGTTCTGCTTTTGAAAGAAAAAGTGAGCATTGTCCGCTGGCTGGGTATTACTTGCGTGGTTTTTGGGATTGCTATGGTCGCAATGGGGTAGTTATGCAAAACGGATTGGAAATTAAAGTTGTTAAAAAGATAGAAGATTTGCCACAAGGCGACTGGGAAAAGGTTTTTCCTGCGGCCCTGGAAAATTACAATTTTTTTAAAACCCTTGACCAGTCGTCATTCGAACAGTTCTCATTTTTTTATTTATTGGCTTACGAGAATAATCATCCGGTTGCCGCGACTTCCTGTTTTTTGTTCAATTTTCCTCTAGATGTAGCAGTGAACGGAAAAATAAAATTTTTATTTAGCGCAATCAAAAAAATCCTGCCAAATATTTTTTCGCCGCGTGTACTCATTTGCGGCCTGCCGATGGGCGCGGGGAGGATCGGCATAACCAGAGATGCGGACAGAGTAATACTGGCGCTGGATGATTGTCTGGAAAAGATCGCCGGAGAGCATAAAGCGGCGATGGTTATTTTTAAGGATTTTACCGCTGGTTATGACCAGATGCTTAAGCCGCTGCTTTCCCGGGGATTTTCTAAAATAGAAAGTTTCCCTTCCACCGAAATGGAAATAAATTTTAAAAGTTTTGATGAATATTTAAAGACCTTGAGTCGTGTTTCCCGGGATGGCTTGAAAAGAAATTTTAAAAAAGTTGATGGTAAGCTAAAGATAGAAATGGAAGTAACCAATGTTTTAAATGATGCTACTGCGGAAGCGGCGCATCAGCTTTACCGCCAGACGATGAACCGGCAGGAGATGGGTTTAGAAAATTTACCTTTAGATTTTTTTAAAAACGCCAGCCGCAATATGCCCAATGAAGTTAAGTTTTTTCTCTGGCGTTCTGAGGGTAAGCTAATTGCTTTTGCTTTTTGTTTAGTGCGCGGCGATTATTTTATTGATTATTATCTGGGTTTTGATTACGCCTTAGCGCACCAATATCATTTATATTTTGTGCGTTTTCGCGATTTACTGAATTGGTGTATTGAACATGGAGTTAAACGA
>JAKAMF010000074.1 GCA_021813045.1 bacterium
GCGATATCCTTGACGTCTGGTTTGATTCCGGGGTAAGCAGCCAGTCAGTGTTAAAGAAAAGAAAGACTTTAAAATTTCCCGCGGACTTGTATTTAGAGGGTTCTGATCAACACCGCGGCTGGTTTCAATCATCGATTATTCCGGCGGTGTGTATTGACGGAATGCCGCCATTCAAGAATGTCTTAACCCACGGATTTGTAGTGGATGGAGACGGCAGGAAAATGTCTAAATCGTTAGGCAATGTAATTTCTCCGTTCGACATTATTAAAAATTCCGGAGCTGATATCCTGCGGCTTTGGGTAGCCTCCAGTGATTACAACGAAGATATCCGCATTTCTCCGGTGATTTTAACGCGCTTGTCCGAGGCCTATCGCAAGATCCGGAATACCAGCCGTTTTATTTTAAGCAACCTTTATGATTTTAATCCGGATACTGACCTGGTTGAAAGCCGCCGGTTAAAAAAAATTGACCAATGGATTCTAATAAAATTAGAACGGGTTTTGGAATCAGTGACTAAAGCCTACGAGGACTTTGAATTTCATAAGGCCTATAAAGGTATCTATGATTTCTGCAATGAAGAGCTGTCCATGTATTATCTTGATATGGCTAAGGGCCGGCTTTATACTTTTGCGGCAAATTCAGTTGAGCGGCGCGGGGCGCAAACCGCGATCTATAAAACCATGCATGTTTTGACGCGCTTGGCAGCTCCGTTATTTGTTTTTACCAGCGATGAGATCTGGCAGCACCTGCCCAAGGCGCAAAGCCAGTCGCAGATCAAAAACGTGCACCTTTTAGACTGGCCGCAAGCGGATCCGGAATTCAGCGGTAAAGCGGATGAATTGCAAGGGGTAATAGAATTAATTCCTGAGGTTGCCAAGGTGCTGGAAGAAAAACGCCAGGCAGGAATAATCGGCAGTTCTTTTGATGCCAAAATAAAACTGTTGACAAACAATGAAAACCGTTATAAATATTTAACAAGTTTGCAAAGCGAATTACCGGAAATTTTCAAGGTTTCTCAGGTGGAAGTTGAAAAAGCGCCGGATAATCAGATCGCTGTTTTAAAGGCAGACGGAGAGAAGTGTTCCCGCTGCTGGAATTATGTGGATTCGGTCGGAGCCAGTGTTACGCACCCTTTAATCTGCTCAAGATGCATCGAGGCGATAGGAGGCAAGTAAATTGAAAAAGAAACTTACCAAAAAAGAGTTAAACGAATTCAAGAAGATTATTCTTAAAAGAAAAGAGGAGGTCAGCGCTGACTTGAAGCAGGTCTCCGAAGATACCTTAAAAAAATCCCCTAAAGATGCCTCCGGGGATATTTCCGGGTATAGTTTTCATATGGCGGATGCCGCCACTGATAATTATGATCGCGAGTTTTCTTTTGGCCTGGCTTCTTCGGAAAGAGAAATGATCCATGGGCTTGATGACGCTCTGAAGAGAATAGAAGAAGGTAATTTTGGCATTTGCGAAGACTGCAAAGTCCGTATTCCGAAAACCCGGCTTAAGGCACTTCCTTGGGCGCAGCTGTGTATTAAGTGCCAGCAAAAAAGAGAAAAAAAGTAGCTTTCGATGATTTTTATCATCGCCGCCGCCATTCTTGGTTTAGACCAATTAGTTAAATTCTTCCTAAGCAAGAATCTTGTTCTTGGCCAGCCAGTTGCAGTAATCAAAAATATTTTTTATTTAACGTTGGTGCATAACCGGGGCGCTGCCTTCGGAGTCTTTAAAAATCTTACTTTTATTTTTGTGTTCACGGCTTTGGCGGTAATTGTTTTAATTATCAAGGACCTGCGCAAAGTTAAGCAGGTCAATCTCTATGCTTTATCGCTTGCCTTAATTCTTGCCGGAGCAACCGGCAATTTAATTGACCGTTTGCGTTTCGGTTATGTGGTCGATTTTTTAGATTTTCGCGTTTGGCCGGTATTTAATATTGCCGACAGCAGCATTACCGTTGGCGCGATACTATTGGGGTGGATAATATGTTTCCGGAAATCTGCAGTATAGGTCCTTTTACGGTCTATTCTTACGGCGCCGCCTTGGTAGCCGCATTTGCTATAGCGGTCAATCTGGCTATGCGACAGGCCAAACAAGAAGGCATTGCCCCGGAGCTGATTTTTAATTTTTCCTTCCTGGTATTTATCTGCGGAATAATCGGCGCGCGGATTTTTTATATTTTAATGAATTTAAATTTATTTTTAGCCGACCCGCTGGAAATGATTATGCTGCAGCACGGAGGGCTGGCCTGGTTCGGCGGGTTTATCGCCGGATCTGCTTCCGGATTAATTTACCTGAAGGTAAAAAAATTAAATATTTTTAAAATTTTAGATTTGTTGGTTCCTTTTTTGGCCTTGGCGCAGTCGATCGGTAGAATCGGTTGTTTGTTAAACGGCTGTTGTTACGGCCGGCATAGCCAGTTTGGCATATATTTCCCCGTGCATGACGCGGTATTAATTCCTACGCAAGCGTATTCTTCATTATTGTTATTGGTTATTTTTGTAATTTTAAGATTCTTGCAGGCTAAGCCTCATAGCCAAGGCGCGGTATTTTTTGCCTATCTTTTTCTTTACGGTATTAAAAGGTTCGCGATTGAATTCTTCCGAGATGATAGCAGCCGCATATTTTACGGTTTAACGAATTTTCAGATTTTAAGTTTAGCCGTATTTTTCATCGGCCTTGTCGGGTTATTCTTAACCGCCAAGAAAAAATCCTAAAAAATGCCCGAATATATTTTAAAAGCCGGATTGGATCAGGAAGGCCGGCGCGCCGACCTTTTCATAATCGATTTTGCTAAAAAAAATGATTTAGGGCTGTCGCGCACATTTTTGCAAACCCTGATGCACGACGCCAGGGTCCTGCTTAACGGGATGCCCTTGGCTAAGCCGCACCATAAAATAAAAAACGGGGATGAAATTATTATTAGCTTTGAAGAAAAACAGCAGCCGGGAATTGACGCGCAAGATTTACCATTAGAAATTATTTATCAGGACAAAGATATCGCAGTAATTAACAAACCGATCGGACTGGTTACGCATCCGGCTCCGGGTAACCGTGAACATACGCTGGTTAACGCCTTAAAATTTCATTTAAATAAGCTTTCTGATGTCAATCCCGGCCGGCCGGGAATTGTGCATCGTTTGGATAAAGATACCTCCGGAGTGCTGGTAGTCGCTAAAAATAATGCCAGTCATTTAAAGCTAGCCGAACAATTTGCCGACCACACGATTAAACGCAGGTATGCGGCAGTGGTATCCGGAAAAGTGGAGTTTGATCAGCATGTCATTGAGATCCCCATAGGGCGGCATCCGCAAAAAAGAAAAAGCATGGCGGTGGGCTTTACCGATAATGCCAAATACGCCAAAACGCTTTATCGCGTTTTAAAAAGAAGCCGGGGATTTACTTTGCTTGAGCTGGAGCCGTTTACCGGGCGCACGCATCAGCTTAGGGTACATTTAGCTTTTATCGGCCATCCGATAGTAGGGGATAGCAAATACGGCAAAATTCCTTTTCGCCGGCTCTGCCTGCATGCCAAATCACTTGGTTTTATTCATCCTACCAGCGGTAAATTTATAGAATTTACCAGCCCGGTGCCCAAGGAATTTGCCGAATTACTTGCAAAAAGTGCTTGATTTTTTTGTTGGCAATGTTATACTAACAAATTAAAGTTAAATAAGTTAGGGAAATTATCTGGGTCAGTCAATTTATAATGCAAGGAGGATACAGATGGCGGATAAGGCCAAAGCAATTACTTTAATCTTAGTTTTAGTAATCGTAGTTTCCTTAGGTCTGGCCGGGATGTCTTTATTATCATTGCAAAAAGAACAGGCCAAAAGCGCCGGTTTGCAGGAAGAATTAAGCGAAGTTAAAGTAAGGCTAAAATCCACAGAATCAGAGTTAGAAAAAACTAAAAAGAATTCACTGGCCCTGGAAGCAAAACTTAAAGAAACCACTGATCAGATAGATGCCTTAAGCAAAGAATTAATTGCCGAGAAAACTTCTAAAGAAGAAGCATTGGCTCAGGCTCAGCGCGCTAAGGCTGATTTGGAATTGCAGAAAAAACTGCGTTCAGATTTAGAAACAAAGTTTTCTCAGGCACAGATAGAGGGTAAAAAGTTTCAGGGGCAATTAGCCGAGCTTGAGGCCAAAAAAAGCGAGTTAGAACAAAAGATTAAAGAACTAGAAGGCAAGTCTGGTTCAGGCGTGGAGCTGGGGAAAATAGTGGTTGCTTCGGAAGGTCAGGATATGGTTCCCGCTTCTGTAGCTAAGCCTGCTGCCAAAGATAAAAAGTCGGAAGTTAAAAAAGATAAAAAGAATAAGAAAGAAATAAAGGCTGCGCCTGCTCCTGCCCCTGTAGCTGCGGCTGCGTTGGAAGGCAAGGTCTTGGTAATTAATAAAGAATATAATTTTGTCGTGATTAATTTAGGTAGTAAAGAAGGTGTAAAAGTAGACGATGTGTTTTCGGTCTTGCAGAGCGGCAATTCGATCGGCGATGTCAAGGTAGAAAAAGTACACGAGACCATGGCCGCTGCCGGTTTTGTTGATGAGAATATGAAAGACAAGGTTAAGGAAGGCGATAAAGTAGTCCCCAAGAAATAATTTTATATGAAGATTATTAAAACGGCCTCTTCTTTAAAAGGAGAGGCCGTTATTTTAGGCGATAAGTCAATTGCTCACCGCGCGGTGATTCTCGGCGCATTAGCCAGCGGTAAGACCGTAATTAAAAATTTCCCACCTAATGATGACTGTTTGGCAACAATCAATGTTTTAAAAAAGCTAGGCGTAAAAATAATTTCCCGGGCTAAAGAAGTTATTGTGTTTGGTGTTGGCCTGCGCGGTTTTAAAAAACCGGCTAAGCCGATTTTTGTGAACAATTCCGGCACAACCTTGCGTATCATTTTGGGTGTTTTGGCCGGGCAGAATTTCAAAGTTTGTTTAATCGCTGCTCAGGGATTAACGAGGAGGCCGATGGCGCGCGTAACTGAGCCATTGCGGAAGATGGGCGCGGTGATTAGTTCGCGCTACGCGCTTTACAGAGGCCAAGCCGAAGAATTTCCACCGATTACTATACATGGCGGAAAGCCAAAGGCAATTTGTTATAAAATACCAATGGCTTCCGCTCAGGTAAAAAGCGCGATTTTACTAGCGGGTTTATATGCTTCCGGAAGAACTATGGTTATCGAAAAATTTCTTACCCGGGACCACACTGAGCGTATGCTCAGGGCATTTGGCGCGAAAGTTAAATCTAACGGCAAAAAGATTACGATTGCCGGGAGCAGCGGTTTAGTTTCTCCGGGCAGGCTTTATGTACCGGGGGATATTTCTTCGGCTGCTTTTTTTCTGGTTTTAGGCGCGATTCATCCCAACGCAAAAATTGTCCTGAAAAATATAAGTTTAAATCCTACCCGCGGCGGAATTCCCAAAGCCTTAAAACGCATGGGGGCCAATTTACAGATTATCAATAAAAAATTTCAAAGGGTAGATTCTGAACCAGTAGGCGATATTATTATTCAAAGCAGCCGGCTAAAAAGTTTAATTGTAAAAAAAGAAGAGGTGCCGGTTTTAATCGATGAACTACCGGTATTGATGGTCGCGGCTTGTTTTGCCCGGGGGACAAGCGTATTTGAGGGAGTTGAGGAATTGCGCGTAAAAGAAACTGACCGGATTAATTCTATGTTGGCAAATTTGCGGAAAATGGGAGCGGATATAAGAGTTGTTAAGGCAGGCGCAAGCGAAAATATTATTATTCATGGCTCGGGAGCTTTATTTGGCGCGAAAGTCAAAAGTTTTGGCGACCACCGTACGGCAATGAGCATGGTGGTGGCGGGGTTAGCCGCCCGCGGCAGGACAGAAATAGATGATATAAACTGTATTAATAAATCCTTTCCCGG
>JAKAMF010000075.1 GCA_021813045.1 bacterium
GCGCGTTTCAATCAGTTTATCGCGAAATCCGGATTTTTTTACCACGTTGTCCATGGCATGGCGCAAGTCCTTGCATCTGGCAGTCAGGGTTTTGTTTTCCAGGATAAAGCGGGTAATTTCTTCGCAGACCCTTAAGCCCTCTTTGGCGCGGTTAATATTGGCGTCGATGATCCGGTTGATATTATCGTTAAGCGTATTTTTTGAGGATTTCATGGATGATGTTGGTTGTTGAGCGCCCAGCAGTAAGTTTAACTGTTTGTGCTTTACCGCCGTAGCCGGCGAGGAATTCCGCGCCGACAATTTTATTAATTTTCCAGTCCGCGCCCTTGATTAAAATATCCGGCTTCAAGGCTTTGATCGCTTCCAGCGGGGTATCTTGGTTAAAGATGGTTACGTAATCCACGCTTGCCAAACCAGCTACGATCTTACAACGGTCGGATTGTTTAACGATCGGCCGTTGTTTCCCTTTTATCCGTTTAACCGAGGCGTCGGAATTTATTGCCACTACCAGAATATCGCCTTTGGCTTTGGCCTTTTGTAAATACTCCACATGCCCGGCATGCAGGATATCAAAGCAGCCGTTAGTAAAAACAATTTTCTTGCCCCGTTTTTTTAGGGAAAAGATTATTTTTTTAAGCTGGGATAGTTTTTTTATTTTTGTTCCTGACAAAGCGCTTGCTCCACTAGTTCGCAGATAATATGCCCGATGGTAATATGCGCTTCCTGAACCCGCGCGGTCATTGCCGAAGGCACGACTAGCGATGTGTCGGCTAGTTTAGCGATATCTCCGCCGTCGCCTCCGGTAAGCGCGACCGTGCGGATGCCCATTTTTTTAGCTTGTTTAATTCCTAACGCAACATTTTTGGCTTTACCGCTGGTGGATATGCCGATGGCAATATCGTTTTTTTGGCCTAATGCCTCGATCTGTTTGGCAAAGACTACTTCATAACCGTAATCATTAGCCAGAGAAGTTAAAACCGAGGTATTGGTGGTTAAGGCGATAGCTGCCATGGCTGTGCGGTCTCTTTTAAATCTGCCGACGAGTTCCGCGGCAATATGCTGGGCGTCAGCGGCTGAACCGCCGTTGCCGAAAAGCATGACTTTGCCGTTTTTGCGCAGGGCCTCGATCATCAGTTCGGACATCTCTTTGATCTGGCTGATATAAGAGCGCAGCAATTCTTCTTTGATCTGGATGCTTTCCAGCAATACATCTTTAATTCTTTCCCTCATGGTAATCTCCTTGGGGTCAGGTCCCCTGTGGAAAAACTTGTGGATAGGTATGGCGGCTTTTTAGCCGAAGAATACCTTGGCTACGTCGTAAAATTCTTTATCCACGGTTTTTAATTCTTTTACCGCATCTTGTAAAGGAACTTCGATGATTTTGTTGGCAGAAAGCGCGACCATTTTTCCAAAATGTTTGGTTTTGATTAATTCGATTGCCTTAACGCCGAAACGGGTACCGAGTACGCGGTCAAAGGCCGTAGGCGAACCGCCTCTTTGAATATGGCCAAGTACACTGACGCGGGTTTCATAGCCGGTGCGTTTTTCAATTTCTTTGGCCAGATTTTCTCCGATTCCGCCTAAACGCACATGGCCAAAGGCATCTAGTTTCTGGTCTTGAAGGATCAGGTTTTTATCTTTAAATTGCGCGCCTTCGGCAACTGCGACAATACTGAAAGTTTTGCCGCGGCCGTGGCGTTTTTTGATAATTTCACAGACTTCATCCATATCGATCGGCACTTCCGGGATTAAAATCACGTCTGCGCCTCCGGCGATTCCCGCTTCTAAAGCGATCCAGCCGGCATGCCTGCCCATGATTTCTACGACCATGATGCGGTGGTGGCTTTCCGCGGTAGTGTGTAAGCGGTCGATGCATTCTGTGGCGATATTTAAAGCCGTGTCAAAGCCAAAGGTGTAATCCGTGCAGGAAAGATCGTTGTCGATTGTTTTGGGAACTCCTACAATATTCGGGATGCCGTCTTTAGTTAATTTCGCGGCAACTCCCAGAGTGTCTTCTCCGCCGATCGCTACTAAAGAAGTAAGCCCGATTTTTTTAAAGTTATCGACGACCTTTTGCACGTCGCCTTCTTTTTTATAAGGATTGGTACGGCTGGTGCCGAGAATAGTTCCGCCGCGCGGCAGGATACCGGAAACCGAGTCGATATTTAAGGGCATGGTGTCATTTTGCACTAAACCCTTCCAACCGTTCTTGATTCCGACAAATTCATATCCTTCCAATAAACCTTTTCTGACTACCGCCCTGATTACCGGATTTAAACCCGGACAATCTCCTCCACCTGTTAATATTCCGATTCTTTCCATCTTTTTTGCTCCTTAGCTTGGTTAGATTTTTCCGTATCCGCTGAATGGGATCGCGGGTTCTTCTTCTTTATCGGCGTCTTTTCTTTTCGCTCTTTCTTCCAAAGAAATAATTTTCGCTACGTGGATTTTAATAATAATCGGTTCTTCTACTCCGAGCACTTCTTGTATTCTTGAGCGGACAATTTCCTGCAGCCGTTCGGTCAACTCAGGGATATTAACTTCCGATTTAAGAATAATCCTTAAGTCAACTAGGATGCCTTTTTTGCTGGCAATTACATCTGGGCGGAGTTCTTTGATTCCAGGAAATGAAACGGTTAATCTTTTGATCAGGTCCTCTACCGCGGTAAGGGCAATAGTTACTTCTCCGCTTGCCGTAGGAAAAGCGATGGTTTTTTCTTTTTGAAACCTGCCTAAGATCAGCTCGGCAAACCATGAGCTGATTAAGATTAAGAGAAAGCCTGAGCAGCCGACAATGATCCGGGCATAGTGGCTGGTTTGAAAATAGTAAATCAGGTTAGCGATTGCCTCCGGCTGGATTAGCGAACTTTTAAAAGTGAAGATCAGCGCCATGGCGATCAGGGTTAAGCCGATGACAATGAGGAATGCCGAATAAAAATAAATCCCTAAGACTTTAAGAAACCTCATGGATTCCCCCTTTCTATGCCTTGAATATTCACGTTAATGTCTTTAATGGAAAGATTAGTCATTTTTTCTAGGGCAGCGCGGATATTTTCCTGCGCCTTAGCCGCAACTGTCGGGATGTTGTAGCCGTATTTTATAATCAGCGGGATATCGATTTTTACTTCGTCATTACGGTCAAATTCTACATTAACCGCGCCCGAGGAAGTTTTGTTAGTTAAAAATTCCAGTGCCCGGCTTGTAAGATTGGTGCCGATTGCCCTGACGCCTTCGGTTTCTAAAGCAGCGCTGGCAGAAATGGAAGAAATTACGTTTTTATGGATTTTTACCGCGCCCAGGTCAGTATGTGAATTTCTCGGTTCCATTTTATTCTGTTTTGTTGTCTTTGAGCATATCCTGCACAAAATGCGTGGAAATATCGCCTTTGATAAAAAGCGGATTTTCCAAAAGCCGGCTGTGAAAACCGATCGTGGTCTTGATCGGGGTAATCGTAAATTCGCTTAATGCCCTTTGCATGATCTTGATCGCTTCCTGCCGGTTATTCCCGTAGGCAATCAATTTAGCAACCAGAGAATCATAGTAAGGCGAAATTTCATAACCGGGATAAATATGCGTATCTACGCGTACACCCGGGCCGCCGGGCAGGATAACATTTTCAATTTTTCCGGGTGAGGGCATAAAGTTATTTTCAAAATCCTCGGCATTGATCCGGCACTCGATGGCTGCGCCCTTAATTTTAATATCATTCTGATGTAAATAGATTTTTTCTCCCGCGGCTATACGGATTTGTTCTTTGATCAGGTCTATGCCGGTGACTAGTTCGGTTACCGGATGTTCTACCTGAATACGCGTGTTCATTTCCATAAAATAAAAATTATTCTGGTCATCCAGTAAAAATTCAATCGTGCCGGCGCTGACATAATTTACGGTCTTGGCGCCTTTGACCGCCAACTCTCCCAGTCGTTTGCGTAATTTAGAATCAACGATTGGCGAGGGCGATTCTTCCAGCAGTTTCTGGTGCCTTCTTTGGATACTGCAGTCTCTTTCGCCTAAATATAAAGTGCGGCCGAATTTATCCGCGATAAGCTGGATTTCGATATGGCGTGGCTTTTCAATATATTTTTCTATATAGACATTGGGGTTGCCGAAATTGGCTTCCGCTTCCTGCTGGGCGATCATTAAGTTACTGATTAAGGTGATATCATTATGGCAGACGCGCATGCCTTTGCCGCCGCCGCCGGCAGCCGCTTTGATGATTACCGGGTAACCGATTTTTTTGGCGATCTTTAAAGCATCTTCTTTGTTTTTAACTTCTCCGGAGCTGCCCGGAATGATCGGCAGGCCGGCCTTTTGCATGGTTGAGCGGGCCATCATTTTATCGCCCATCATCCGGATATTCTCCGGGGTCGGCCCGATAAAAGTTATTTTACAGGATTCGCAGATTTCCGCGAAATGCGCGTTTTCTGCCAGGAACCCATAGCCGGGATGGATGGCTTCCACATCAGCGATTTCCGCGGCGCTGATAATCGCCGGAATATTCAAATAGCTGGCGCTGGCTGCCGGTGCACCGATACAGATAGCTTCATCTGCCAGGCGCGCGTGCAGGGAATTTCTGTCGGCTTGAGAATAGACTGCTACCGTGCGGATTCCTAATTCTTTGCAGGCGCGGATAATTCTTAAGGCGATTTCGCCTCGGTTAGCAATCAGTATTTTGGAAAACATATTTTAGAGAGGTTCAATTAACATCATCGGCTGGCCGAATTCTACCGGTTCGGCGTTTTCCGCCAGTATTTCGATAATCTTGCCCTTGATTTCCGATTTGATTTCGTTCATTAACTTCATTGCTTCGATAATGCAGATTACTTGTCCGGGTTCGATTACTTGTCCGATTTCTACGTAAGGCGGAGCTTCCGGAGAAGGGGCGCGGTAAAATGTGCCAACCATCGGCGCTTTAATTTCTACGGAATTAGCAACCGTTTTGGAAGTTTCTGCGGCCGGTTGGCTGATCAACGGAGCTTGCGTTACTTTTTGGCTTTCAATGATAATCGGGGCCTCTGTTCCGCCGCCTGATTTTTTTAGCCGGATGCGCATACCTTCTTTTTCAACCTCTAATTCCATCAGGCCGTTCTCATTCATCAGGGCAATCATCTCTTTAATTTCTTTGAGGTTCATTGCATGCCTCCGTAATTAACCGACGCGTTCAACATAGCTGCTGGTGCGGGTGTCAACCTTGATCCGGTCGCCTTCATTGACAAAAAGCGGAACCGGGATATTGGCCCCGGTATCAATTTGCGCTGGTTTTGTCCCGGATTTGGCAGTATCGCCTTTAATGCCCGGTTCGGTATGAATAATGGTAAATTCAATAAAAAAAGGCAAATTTATATTCAGCACTTCGCCTTTATAAAAATTTGCCGTCAGTTCAAGGTTATCTTTGAGGAATTTTGCTTTATCCCCTACGCTGTCGCTGGCAATCGCTACTTCCTCAAAGGTCTCCTGATCCATAAAATGATACATGTCTCCGGATTTATAGGTGTACTGTAGTTTTCTTTCTTCAACAAACGCTTCATCGATCTTTTCGTCTCCGCGGAAGGTTTTTTCCTGGACGCTGGAGTTCTTTAAATTACGCATTTTCGCGCGCACAAAGGCAGAGCCCTTGCCCGGCTTGACGTGTTGAGTTTCGATTACCAGCCAGACCTGGTCATCCACTAAAATTGTTAATCCTGCTTTAACTTCATTTATTGAGAGAGCCACTGAGTATTTCCACCCCTTACTGAG
>JAKAMF010000076.1 GCA_021813045.1 bacterium
CGGCGGCAATCTATGCCGCGGATAAGGCTGTTTCGTTAAAAGAGGGGATAGAATTAGCCAAGGATTCAATCGATTCCGGCAAGGCGCTGGAAAAACTGGAACTGCTAAAAAAAATTAAATAAAATGGCAAAAACCGACGCGTTAAAAGAAATCGTAGCTAAGAAAAAAGAAAAAATCCTGCTGGCAAAACAAGCCCTGCCGGAGGAAGAATTAAAACAAAAGGCCAGCGGTTTACCGGCCTGCCGGCCGTTCCTGGAGGCGATCAATAAGCCGCGGGAAATCCATCTGATCGCGGAGATTAAAAAAGCATCGCCGAGCCGGGGAGTGATCCGGGAAAATTTTAACCCTGTAGAGATTGCCGTCAGCTATCAAAATGCCGGAGCGCACGCGCTTTCCGTCCTTACCGAAGAAGATTATTTCCAGGGCAACATTAATTATATTAACGAAGTAAAGGCTGCGGTGAGCTTGCCGATTTTAAGGAAAGATTTTATTGTAGATCCCTATCAAATCTATGAATCGCGTTTTTACGGGGCGGATGCCGTGCTTTTGATCGCAGATTTATTGACTAAGGACGCCTTAAGCGAGATGATGCAGATTGCCGATAACCTGGGAATGGATTATTTGGTTGAGGTACACACGGAAAAAGAGCTGAAGAAGATCCTAAATATGAAAGTTCCCTTGATTGGGATTAATAATCGCGATTTACATACTCTGGAAGTAGATTTTAAAACTACGGAGAAATTATTTATTCTTATTCCTAAGGGAAAGACAGTAGTCGTAGAAAGCGGGATTAAGTCGTATCAGGATATTTTGTTTTTGAAGGTTCTAGGGGTAAATGCGGTTTTGATCGGCCAGGCGTTTATGGAAGCAGCGGACGTTACCCAGAAAGTTGCGCAGGTGATGGGATGGTAAAGGTAAAAATTTGCGGGATTACCAATTTAGAAGATGCCGTTGCCGCGGTAGGCGCCGGGTGCGATGCCTTGGGATTTGTCTTTTTCAAAGCCAGCCCGCGGTATATCACTCCTTTAAAAGCAAAAAAGATAATCAGCCAGCTGCCGGAAAGAGTAATTAAGATCGGAGTTTTTGCCGCCGCGCGGGAGAAAACCGTTAAACGCGTCGCCCGGCAATGCCACTTGGATATTTTACAATTTCACGGCAATGAAACTCCGGAATATTGCGGCCATTTTAAAAATTATAAAATCATCAAGACTTTCCGCGTTAAGGGCAGGGTTGATGAAAATATGCTTGCGCAGTATCATCCATTTGCCTATCTTTTTGACACATACCTTAAGTCAAAATTAGGCGGCACAGGGAAAAAATTCAATTGGAATTTAATCACCCGTCTTGATTTAAAACATCCGGTTTTTCTTTCCGGCGGGTTAAGCGAGAAAAATGTCCGCCAGGCGATCAATAAGGTAAGGCCGGAATGGGTGGATGCTTCCAGTTCCCTGGAAGCGCGCCCCGGCAAGAAAGACCATCAAAAGGTTAAAGATTTTATTAAAACAGCAAAGAAGTAGCTCTTTCTAATGAATCTGCCATTTTTACTTTTAGCCAACAAGTTTTGTTTTGGTTTATTTTAGGTTTTGCTTCGCTCGCTGAAAATTTACTGGCCGTGCGCTACGGTTTACTCCTCGCAAAGGCAGGCCAAAAAAGCGCCTGACCTTTGCTTCGTCGTAAATCCTTGCGCACCAATCTTGACAAATTGGCGTAATTTTCAATGCTCGCTTAAGCAAAACCTAAAATTAATTCGCAGCAAAATCAACATTCGCTTGAGGTCAGGCAGATTCATTTATAGAAGATTATATATATTGGAATTCAACAGCGGATGACGCGGGCTGTCCCGGAGCGGGGCATAAAGGCGACGAGCGGGCAAGGTGCCCCGCCCGTCTGATTTGATAGATTTAAGCGGGGCGAGCGAGGAAGCCGACATGAGCGCAGGCCCCTGTCAATAGAGTTACGGCGGCATCCGTAAGGATGCCGTGCGGCTCGCTGGGCCGCACCAAGCGTCCCCGCGAGGGACAGCCCGCGGCAGCCGCTGTTGCGTGCTTAAAGAAAGTATAAAAAATGAAAAAGTGCCCCTATTGTGCGGAAGAAATTCAGGAGACGGCCGTAAAGTGTAAGTTTTGCGGCGAGTTTATTAAGAAAAAATGGTGGAAAAACTGTTTTGTCGGCTGTCTGGTATTTATGTTTTTCGCTTCCGGCGGGGTGTTATTTTTTCTGATCCTGGGTTTTTTGATGATTAAATTTATGCTTCTGCGTGTATTTTTCAATTGGCCGCAGATACCTGACCGGCTGTATTTCCCGCCGCTTTCCGGAGTTGGCTTTGAGAACATGCTGGTAATTTTGCTTGATTTCCTGCGCGCTTTATGGGATAAAATATTATTACTTTTTCATATCACTGTAATGAGGACAGGTTGATGTTACCGGATAAACGCGGACATTTTGGGGTTTTTGGAGGGCGGTTTGTTCCTGAGACGCTAAGTTATGCCTTAGACGAGCTGGAGAAGGTCTATGCCCGGGCGAAAAAAGACAAAAAATTTCAGCAGGAACTCGCTTATTATTTACACGAATATGCCGGCCGGCCAACCAGCCTTTATTTTGCTAAAAACTTAAGCCAATATTTAGGTTTTAAGGTTTATTTAAAAAGAGAAGACCTGCTGCATACCGGCGCGCATAAAATCAATAATACTTTAGGCCAGGGTTTATTGGCGCGGCAGATGAAAAAGCCGCGGGTAATTGCCGAGACCGGCGCGGGCCAGCATGGCGTGGCGACTGCCACGGTGGCGGCTTTATTCGGTTTAAAGTGCGATGTTTATATGGGCGAAGAAGATATTCAGCGCCAGGCCTTAAATGTTTATCGCATGAAGCTTCTCGGTGCGCGGGTTATCCCGGTTTCCAGCGGAGCCAGGACCTTAAAAGACGCGATGACCGAGGCTTTGCGCGACTGGGTAACCAATGTGCGCCATACCCACTATGTGATCGGTACGGTTGCCGGGCCGCATCCTTATCCGGCCATGGTGCGCGATTTTCAGTCGATCATCGGTAAAGAAGCCCGGCGCCAGATCCTAGCTAAAGAAAAAAAGCTTCCGGATTACTTAGTGGCTTGCGTTGGCGGCGGCAGTAATGCTATGGGCTTGTTTTACCCCTTTTTTAACGACAAAAAAGTTAAATTTATCGGGGTTGAAGCAGCCGGTTTAGGTTTACGTACCGGTAAGCACGCCGCGACTTTAGTTTGCAATAAAATCGGCGTATTGCACGGCGCTAAATCAAATCTTTTGGAAGACCGGTTTGGCCAAGTGCAGTTGACCCATTCTATTTCCGCCGGCTTAGATTATCCGGGCGTAGGGCCGGAACATGCCTATTATCAGAAAATCGGACGGGCAAAGTATTTTGCTGTTACCGATCAGGAAGCCTTAGAGGCATTTAAATTATTATCGCAAAGCGAAGGCGTGATCCCGGCTCTGGAATCAGCGCACGCGATCGCTTATTTGGCGAAAATGCGCGGGAAGGTCAGTAAGAAATCCCTGGTTATTGTCTGTGTTTCCGGAAGAGGGGATAAGGACATGGGGATAGTTACCGAGAATTTAAAGCTATGAACAGAATAGAGAAAAAATTTCAGCAGTTGAAAAAGAATAAACGGAAGGCTTTTATCGCCTATATCACTGCCGGATATCCTAACATCTCGGTTACAGAGAGGCTGATTAAAGAATTTGACCGCCTTGGCGTGGATATCTTGGAATTGGGCGTGCCATTTTCCGACCCCATGGCGGATGGTCCGGTGATTCAAGATGCTTCTAAAGCAGCCCTGGATAAGGGGATTAACCTGGAAAAGATTTTCAATCTGGTTAAGCGCTCGCGCGCCAGTTGCAATATCCCGATTTGCTTGATGACCTATTACAACCCGGTTTTTTGTTACGGTGAGGCAAAGTTTTGTCAAAAATCCAAGAGTTCGGGAGTGGATGGAGTAATTATTCCCGATCTTCCTCCGGAAGAAGCGGCCGGTTTTAGAAAATCAGCCGCTCAAAATAATCTGGATACCATATTTTTGCTTAGCCCGACCAGCAGCCCGGCCAGAATTAAAATGATTTCCGCGGCATCTAAGGGGTTTATTTATTATGTCTCTTTAACCGGGGTAACCGGAGCGCGTAAAACCTTGCCGCCGGATATCTGCCGGCAGGTTAAAGCAATTAAAAGATATACCGGCAAGCCGGTTTGCGTTGGATTCGGCGTTTCTCAAGGCTTGCAGGTAAAAGAGATTAACCGTTTTGCCGACGGAGTAATTGTTGGCAGCGCGATCGTGAAAAAAATTAAAGAGAATATTAATCAACCGGATTTAATAAGAAAAGTCGGTAGTTTTGTTGCCGGGCTAAAGGGTTAAAATGTATAAAAAAGTAGATCTTGCCAATGGTTTAAGGTTGATTACCCACCGCATGCCGAAAATGCAATCGGTTTCTTTGGGAATCTGGATTAAAACCGGCGGCAGAAACGAAAATGCGCAAAATAAAGGCATCAGCCATTATCTGGAGCATTTGCTTTTTAAAGGCAGCAAGAAATATTCTTGCCGTAAGCTTAAAGAATCGATTGAAGGCGTAGGCGGCATGTTAAACGGGTTTACTTCCGAAGAGGTAACTTGTTATATGGCTAAATTACCGCATCAGCATTTAGAATCCGGTTTAGATATCCTTTCCGATATGGTAATCAATCCTTTGATTCCGGAAGATGAAGTAGAAAAAGAGCGGACGGTAATTTTAGAAGAATTAAAAATGTATAAGGATCTGCCGCAAAGCTATGTTTATGACCTATTGGACGAACTCTTGTGGCCGGACCAGATCATGGGCATGAGTGTGATCGGCACGGTAGAATCAGTTTCCGCAATTAAAAAAGCTGATCTGGATAATTATAAAAGAGAACATTATACCGCGCCGAATATCGTGGTCAGTGCAGCCGGGCTTTTCAACGAAGAAAAATTGGCTAAGCAAGTAGAGCAGGTCTTCGGCCGTTTAGAGCAGAAGGAGATCAATACTTTTAGCCCGGCAACCGAAGCATCGGTTAAGCCGCAGCTGAAATTGCTGCCTAAGGAAACCGAACAGACGCATATTGCTATGGGTTTCCACAGTTTTCCCCGGGAGCATGATTTAAAACACGCTCAGGCACTTTTGCATATTATCCTCGGCGGAAATATGTCCAGCCGGCTTTTTAATGAAGTAAGGGAGACCAAGGGGCTGGCTTATGAAATCGGCACGCAGATTAAGCGTTTTGCCGATACGGGCGCTTTTTTAGTGCATGCCGGCATCGATAATAATAAGGTAACTGATGCTTTGGCGGTGATCCTGGAAGAATTCGGCAAGATAAAGTATGAATTAGTGACTAATGATGAATTTAAGCGCGCTAAAGAATTTTATCTTGGCCAGCTGGAATTGGCCTTGGAAGATACCATGGATAATATGCTCTGGATCGGCGAGACCATGGTTACCCTCGGCAAGACCTATACCTTGAAAGAAATTATTAAAGAAGTGAATAAAGTTAAGCGCGCCGATATTCAGGAAACCGCGAAAATGGTTTTTCAGCAGAACAAAATCAACTTAAGCGTGATCGGGCCTTTGCAGGAAAAAGAAGGGCAGATCTATTCTATGCTGCAACTAAGATGAATACAATAATCCCTTTGCCGATAATTATTTTTATTCTTTTTGTTTTGTTTTGTCTATCTT
>JAKAMF010000008.1 GCA_021813045.1 bacterium
CGGTGGTCTACGTATTATTAAAACTGGCTTTATTTGTGGTCTTTTTTAAATTCGGCGCCTCGATCCTTTCCGGTTCGCTCACTTTGGGGATTATGATCCTGCCGATCATTATTACCACTTCGCGCGAAGCCCTGGAAAGCGTGCCGGCTTCTTTCCGCGAGGTAAGTTTATCGCTCGGCGCCAGCAAATGGCAGACAGTCAGGCGGATTGTCCTGCCTAACGCCATTCCCGGCATTCTTACCGGCACGATCCTTGGGCTTGGCCGGGCAGCCGGAGAGACCGCGCCTATACTTTTTACCGTGGCCGCGTTTTATCTGCCGCGTTTGCCCAAGTCGATCTTTGACCAGGCCATGGCCTTGCCGTATCACCTTTATGTGATTTCTACCCAGGTGCCGAATGTCGAAGAAAAAATCCGCTATGGCACGGCCTTTGTTTTGCTGTTTATGGTTTTAATCATGAATTTAGTGGCGATCATTATCCGCTACCGTTTTAGAAAGAAAAAGAAATGGTGAAATTCAGCATAAATGATTTGAATATTTGGTTTGGCAGCGCGCATGTCTTAAAAAGCGCGAACTTAGAAGTGCGGGCCAATGAAATTTTAAGCGTGATCGGGCCGTCAAACAGCGGCAAGACCACTTTTTTGAGGATGCTTAACCGGCTCAATGAACTGCAGCCGAATTTCCGTTCATCCGGCGAAGTTTTGCTGGAGGATAAAAATATCAGAAAGATCGATGTGGAGCTATTGCGTAAAAAAGTCGGCATGGTTTTTGCTTTGCCTTTGCCGCTGCCTTTGTCGATCTTTGAGAATATCGCTTACGGCGTGCGCATGCACGGCAAGGCAGATAAAAAATCTTTATATCAAAAGGCGGAAGAGGCCTTAAAACAGGCCTATCTTTGGGATGAGGTTAAGGACCGCCTGGATGAATCGGCCTTTAAATTATCCGGCGGACAGCAGCAGCGTTTGTGTATTGCCCGCACTCTGGCAGTTGAGCCGGAAGTGATCTTGTTTGACGAACCCTGTTCCGGGCTGGATCCGATCTCTACCGCCAAAGTAGAAGACGCGATGGTAAAATTAAAAGAGCGCTATACGATTATCCTGGTGACCAACAATGTCAAGCAGGCGGCGCGCGTCGGCGACCGCACGGCGTTTTTCTTGAGTGGTGAATTAATTGAATTGGATAAAACCGATAAGATCTTTACCGCCCCGCGGGATTCCCGCACGGACGACTACATCCGAGGTAAATTTGGATAAGATCAACGTTAATAAACTTAATCTCTGGTACGGGAGTTTTCAGGCGCTGAAAGAAGTTAACGCCAAATTTTGCGCTAACAAGATCACCGCGATCATCGGGCCTTCCGGCTGCGGTAAATCTACCTTGCTGCGTACGTTTAACCGCATGAATGATTTGGTGGAAGGCGTGCGCACTTCCGGCGAAGTTGTGTTTGAAGGGCGGAATATCCTTGCGGCCGAAACCGATTTGGTTGATCTGCGTAAAAAAATCGGCATGGTTTTTCAGCGGCCCAATCCGTTTCCGCTGTCAATTTACGAAAATATCGCTTTTGGCGAGAGGGTACACGGCTCCGGCCTCAAGCGCGATTATCTGGATGGCGTAGTAGAAGAGAGCCTGAAGAGTGTTTTGCTTTGGGATGAGCTTAAGGATAAGCTGAATAAGCCGGCGCTGCGGCTGTCGCTGGAGCAGAAGCAGCGTTTGTGCGTTGCGCGTTTGATCGCGGTCAAACCGGATGTGCTTTTGATGGACGAGCCATGCTCGACTTTGGACCCGCAGGCCACCAGCCGCATCGAAGAATTAATGCGTGAACTAAGGAATAATTATACTATAATTATTGTTACGCATAACATGCAGCAGGCAGCCCGGGTTTCCGATGATACGGGTTTTATGCTTTTAGGCGAATTGATTGAATTCGGCAGGACCGAGGATATTTTTACCAAGCCGCAGGATAAGCGGACTGAAGATTATATAACCGGGAGGTATGGATAATATGGACAGGCACATTGATGAGGATTTAAAGCAGCTGCATAAAGATATTTTACGCATGGGTGTTTTAGCGCAAGAGGCGATCCATAAGTCAATCGAAGCGCTCAAGGCGCGCGAGGCAGCTGGCGCCAAAGAAGTGATCGACGCGGATAATAAAATTGATGACCTTGAACTGGCGATCGACGAGAACTGTATTGACTTGATCGCCCGCTACCAGCCCATGGCCGGGGATTTGCGTTTTATTACCACCGGAATGAAGATTAACGCCGAGCTGGAAAGGATCGCCGATATTGCCGTGGATATCTGCCAGCGCGTTCTGGAATTAACCGATAAGCCTTTGTTAAAGCCGTTAGTGGATATCCCGAAACTATCCACAATCGCCCAGAATATGGTGCGCGATTCCATTGACGCTTTTATCCGCAAAGACGTTGCTTTGGCGAAAAGCGTCTTACTGGCTGATTCCCAAGCCGATAAGCTGCGCAACAGCGTATCGGATGAGCTGGTGAATGATTACTTGGCTAAAGATAAGTAAACCGCTACCCGCGCCGTGCCGCTTTTGCTGATCGCCCGCTATCTGGAGCGCATCTGCGACCATGCCACCAACATTGCCGAAGACGTGATTTATATGGTCGAGGCAAAGGTCGTCAAACATCACCATCAGGACCTCTGATCGCCGATATCCCCAAAATACCTTTGACCTGAGCGGTTAGCAGGAGTAGAATAGATTAAAAGGGAGGAGAGTATGGGGAGACGTAGCAGTATCGGCCTTATTTTATCCGCCACACTTATATTTTTCTGCGTTTTAATTTCCGTTCCGGCGAATGCCTGCACCGGCATCCTGATCAAGACTCAAGATAATAATTATATTTTTGGCCGCACCATGGAATTTGCGTTTGATTATATCGCGCATGTTCTGATTTTTGTGCCGCGTAATTATCAATACACCGGACATGCTCCATCGGGAAAACCCGGGCTGGCCTGGAAAACCAAATATGCTCAGGTTGGTTTTGCCGCGCCGTCTTTACCTCTGGTTGATGACGGGCTGAACGAACAGGGCCTTTATTGCGGTGCTTTTTTTCAGCCGGGATTCGCTAAGTATGAAGAAGTAACCGAAAAGGATTATCCCCGGACTATCTCCTGCCTTGACCTGGCGTCCTGGATCTTAAGCACCTGCGCCAATGTTGCCGAAGTCCGCGAGCAATTGCCGAAGATCCGCGTCTGCGCTGCCGTGCTGCCGGAGCTGGGTTTTGTGCCGCCGACGCATTATTTTGTCGCCGACAAAACCGGCGACGCGATCGTTATCGAATATCTCGAGGGAAAACTTAATATCTATGACAGTCAGGCCAATGTAATCACTAATTCTCCGAATTATCTCTGGCACACCACGAATTTAAGGAATTACATCGGCTTAAAAGCGGAGAATAACCCGCCGATGAAACTCAACGGAAAAGAATTCAGCCAGATCGGCCAGGGTTCAGGCGCGCTCGGGCTTCCCGGCGACTTTACGCCGCCGTCGCGCTTTGTCAAAGCGGCGTTTCTGGCCAATGCGGCTTTGCCGGGCAAGGATGTGAGCGAGGGGATCGGCATTATTTTTCATATTATGAACCAGTTTGATATTCCGCAAGGGGCGATCAAGGGCGAGGAAGCCGGAAAAGTTACCTTTGATACCGTCCAATGGACCAGCGCCTCGGATTTGTCTAATGCCCGGTATTATTACCATACTTATAACGATAGAAACGTGCGTATGATCGACCTGAATAAGCTTGACCTTAACGCGGCGGATGTTAAATCGATCAAAGACGTGCAGGCCCCCGGCAATATCCGGGATGTTTCGGACCAGCTGGCGCCATCGCGTTGATAAATTAATTTCCTATGGATCGGAAAAAAGTTAAACTGATAATAGCTAAAGAAGGGCTGATTTTCGTTGCCATTGCCCTGGCCCTGTATTTTTTCAAGACGTTCGCGTTTTCTCTGCCGTTTCCCTACCCGAAATACAGGCTGGAATTTCAGGACGGAAGCTCGAATATTATAGAGATCTACCCGGACATCAAATCGGCTGAGTTAGTAGGGAAGCGCAGTCCTAACGAATTAGTCAAGCACTACCATTGTCCCGGCCGGGAACTTGTTGCTAAGCGTACGGAGAAATTCATCCGGGATAATAAGAAGGGCTCGCCGTTAGTGGATGCCAGGTGCGTGAATGAAAAGCAGTTGTATTGGTACAGGGTTTATTTTAATTTTTTATTCCAGCCGCTAATTTTTAGAACCTTGACGATTTATTTATTTCTACTGCTGCTGCGCTTTATTTTTTGGGCAGTTGAGGTGCTTTGGAGAAAATAAACAGTTCATAAGGAAAGGAGCGGAGATGAAACAGAGCGAAGAGAGGAATTGGGTGGTGTTTTCTCATTTAGGAGGATTGTTTACCGTATCTTTTTTAGGGATAATTATTCCTTTGCTAATCTGGCTTTTTAAAGGCAATGAGTCCGCTTTTATCAAAGAACAGGGCAGGGAGATCGTGAATTTTCAGGTTTCGCTGAGTATATATTTTCTTTTATGCGCTTTGGTTGCTTTTACGATCATCGGGATGGTGGTTGCTTTTCCGGCGATGTTTGCGCTTTTTGTTATTAACGTGGTCTCTATAATTAAAGGATCGATAAAGGCGTCGAAAGGCGAAAAATTCCGCTATCCGATTAACCTGCGGCTGATCAATTAAGGAGATAAATATGGAATCTAATCGCAATGAAAAAAGAAAACGCCCGGTATGGGTTTGGGTTATTTCGATATTATTTTTTCTTTCTGCCGCATCCACTTTATTTTCTTATTATTTGATCGCCTCCGGGAAAATTCCGCTTTCGCCGACAGAAAAAGCATATCTTGAAAGCCTGACCTCCGTAGATATAACTATTTCTATTCTGATCGGGCTGATTAATTTGATCGGCGCGGTAAACTTGTTTCTGCTGCGCAAACAAGCCTTTTACTTCTTTTTATCAGCTTTTATTTTAAACGTAGCGGTTACCGTTTGGCAGATTCTAAATAAGGGTTTTGTCGAAGCCATGCAGGCCAGCGGATTGATCGGGATGTTAATCGGCTGGGGGATATTGGTTGTTGTTTGTGTGTATACTAAAAAACTGGAAAAATCAGGGATATTAAAGTAACGGAGTTTTAAGGTTTTCCCCGTAGATAACCCATCCTGACTTGCGAACTTGTCCCCGGCGCGCTAACCGGCGTCAGCGGGACAACGGATTATTTTTACAAGAGAAGCCCCAGCGAGGAGTAGCGGATTAACAAGCTAAAAATATGTTTAATTATTTAACGAATACTTTCACAAAAATACACAGCATTCAATTAAACGCTTTGTTCCTGCTTGGCCTGATTCTCTTTGCCGGAACAATAGGCGGCAAGGCATTTCAAAAATTAAGGATACCGCAAGTCGTCGGCTACATTATTGGCGGCATTGTGCTGGGGCAATCAGGATTTAACATTATCAATAAGGATATAATTGAGGTCCTGGTGCCTTTTAACTATTTCGCGTTAGGGCTTATCGGTTTTATGATCGGCGGGGAGCTGAAAAGAGAGGTCTTCCGCCGTTATGGCAAGCAGTTCATGGTAATATTATTTGCCGAAGGGGTTACGGCTTTTATTGCGGTTTTTCTTTCGGTAGGATTATTAGGGAGTTTTATTTTAGGGAATAGCGCTTATAGCTGGGCGTTGGGATTATTATTGGGGGCGATTGCTTCTGCCACGGCTCCCGCGGCAACCACCGATGTCCTTTGGGAATATAAATCCCGCGGCCCGTTAACTACCACTGTGTTGGGAATAGTGGCTTTGGATGACGGGCTTGCCTTAGTTTTATTCGCGCTTGCCGCCAGTATCGCTCCGGTAATGTTGGGGGCTCACCCGTCGGTATTTTCCGCGGTCACCCGGCCTATTTACGAAATCTCAGTCGGCATTATTATCGGATTAATATTCAGCCTGCTGCTTGTGAAGATCCTGAGAAAATACGCGGAAAAGGACAAGATTCTGGTTTTTTCTTTATGCAGCATACTTTTTGCCCTCGGTTCGGCCCTGATAATGAAGGTAGACATGCTTCTGGCGGCCATGACTATGGGCGCTATTATGGTGAACCGGGAAGAGCGCCTGAGCAAGGAAGTGTTTAAGATAATTTCTGGCTTTGCCCCGCCGTTTTACATATTGTTTTTTGTATTAGTGGGCGCAAAGTTTGATTTACACGTCACAACCCTTAACATTGTTTTTATCGCCGTGATTTATCTTGCGGCCAGGACCTTCGGAAAAATGGTCGGCGCGCGCTTAGGGGCAAAGGGCTCGGGTGCGCCCAAGGCAGTTAGCAATTACCTGCCGTATTGCCTTTTCAGCCAGGCCGGAGTGGCTATCGGCCTTTCTATCCTCGCGTCACAAATTTTTCCGGGCGCGATAGGAAGCGCCATAATCGTTATCATAACCCTTACTACATTTATAGTCCAGCTTTTGGGCCCGCCTTGCGTGAAATATGCCATTGTCAAGGCCCAGGAAGCCGGATTGAATATTACAGCGGAAGATGTGTTGCGTAAAACAACAGTCAGCCAGATAATAGATAAAAACCCGCCTTACATATACGAAAATATTCCCTTAAAAGGGATCTTGGCTATTTTTAGCCAGAGCAGCTACCATACTTATCCGGTGGTGGATAATGAAAAAAAGCTGAAAGGGGTAATTACCCTGGAGAGCATAAGAAGGTCATTTACCTATAATGAGGCGGGAAGCCTGGTTATTGCTCATGATATTATGGAGCCGGCAGTAAACCAGAAGATATCCGTACATTCTTCTTTGCTGGAGGCCGAAGAAATTATCGATAAATACAGCGTTAATTATGTGCCTATCGTTGACGATAAGACAACTTTATTGGGATTTGCGGAAAAAGAAGCCATAGATAAATTTGTTTCTGCCAAATTAATTGAAGCGGAAGAAAAAGTAGCTTCTATGGGATGAGTTTGCGAATGGCACGGCGCCTTGGGGGCCTTCGCAACTGAAGCGGCAATGATTAATCTAAGAAGAATCAGGTTTGTATTTGCGCTGGGGATTGTTTTTGCGCTTACCAGCTGCTGTCATGCGCCGTGTAAGCATCCCGCTTTATTTCAGGTTTCCACTATCCGGGCGCTTAAGCAGGGAGATTATAACGGCAGAATAAGTTTAGCCGGGCTTAAGGCCAAGGGTAATTTTGGTTTTGGCACCTTTGACGGCTTAGACGGCGAAATGATCGAATTAGACGGTAAGGTCTATCAGGCTAACGCCGACGGCCGGGTTTATCTGCCGCCAGATGATTCTAAAACTCCTTTTGCCGCAGTTTTATTTTTTACCCCGGATAAAAGTCTTAAGGTTGAGAAATGCGCTAATTATCCGGAACTTACCAAGTTGATCGAATCGCAGATTACGGATAAGGAGATGATTTACGCGGTAAGGATAGAAGGCGAGTTTGCTTATTTAAAATTGAGAGCGCCCCGCCGGCAAAATAAGCCCTATCCGCCGCTGGAAGAAGCTTTAAAAAGCCAGTCAATTTTTGAGCATAATAATATTCAGGGCACGCTGGTTGGTTTTTGGTTTCCCGCTTACTTATCCGAAGTAAATTCTTCCGGTATCCATTTTCATTTTTTAAGCGCGGACAAGCGTTTTGCCGGGCATATGCTGGAAGGAAAATTCGGCAGGCTAAAGATCAGTTTACAGCGGATCGATCGCTTTAAGGCGCTGCTGGGCTGCGCCGGCTGATACTGGCAAAAGGAGAGGGCATGATCGCACTTTTTATTTTTTTGCTTTTATTGATCGGCTTATTCATTTTTGTCTTAAAGAAAGTCAGCCATAAAATTCTGCGTTATACCCTGATTTCTATTTTTGCAGCACTGGCGGCAGGGGTTTTTTGGATTCTCTGGGTCGCCCTGACCTCCGGAGAAATGTAATTTTAGCCTCGGATTCCCTTTGACCAAGGCTAGCCGCAGGGGTAAAATAGTGGTTAATCAGGCCCGGAGATAATCCATGTGTCGCTGCGGGGTTTTCTAAAGAGGGTGGCACCTCGTGGAACGTCCCCATAACTTTCATTATAACTGAGGCGGTCGTTAAATTTATATGGCAAGTGAAAAGAAATTTGAAGATTGGTTAACAGACGGATTTATTATAGCAGCATGTCCAGTTATTGCCTATTTATACGCATTTACTTATGAAGCTGGTTTTGCGTCATTTTTTAATATACCTTTAGAGTTTATTAAAATAACAGTAAATAATATAATTCTGTTTTTTGGCGGGTTAAGTATTATTTGTTTATTAATATATCTTCCTCTCGAAGTTATAAGTATGTGGATTCCTCAAGAAAGCCCTATTTTCCGTCGTTTAGTTAGGTATATCCCGTTATTTTGTTTTTTTATTAGTACAGCATATTTATACGGATTTAAAAACTATTATACATATATAGGTTGGTTACCTATTTTTCTATTTTTAGTTTTTCGTGATTTTGTAGCACCGCTCATAACTCAAAAAGATAAAAAAACTTATTTTGAGAAACTGTCTGCCTTTGAGTTTCAAGATAAAGAAGACTTTAATAAGAATCCTCCGCGTATTTTATATTCTATATTTAACTGGTTTAAGAATAAAAATTCTATTAATTTAGTACTTTTGCTCTTTTTTTTAATAGGGTATTCTTATCAAAAAGGAGTAGCTGACGCTAGTAAGCAAGAAAAATTTTTAGTTTGTCGTAACTTATCACCAGTGATCGTATTAAGAATTTATGGAGATAATTTGGTATGTGTTCCTTATGACGAAAAAACTAAAAGTGTAAAGAGTGTTTTTTCTATTTTTAAGATCACAAGCGATAATCAAAATAGTCTTAGCTATGAAAAAGTAGGTCCTTTTGAGAAAAACAAGGATGATGTTTTTCAGAAAAAATAGGAGAATATAAAAGAAATGGAAAAAATCGTATTTTTAACTTTCCATGATAATATAAATCTCGAATCAGCAAATCGCTTTATGGATTTTTGCAACAAGGTAATCCAGCAATATAAACCACAGCAGCTCTATTTTCTTTTATCTTCAACGGGTGGCGCAGTTGATTCAGGAGTTACGCTGTATAATTATATTAGAGGTCTTCCTCAAGAAGTTATCATGCATAATGTAGGTAGTATAGACTCTATCGCTAATGTTATTTTTCTTGCTGGGAAAATAAGGTATGCAACACCAGCGTCTGCTTTTCTTTTACATGGTATTTATTGGACATTTGGTCAGAATACAACTCTAACTTATACCCAGATGCAGGAAACAGTAAGTCGTTTTGATGCAGCAGAAGATCTTACTGCTAAAATTATAGGTGAACGGACTAAGCTTACTCCCGAAGAGGTTAGAAAATTATTTAGACAAGGACAATCAAAAGATCCAACTTTTGCTCTTGAAAAGGGGCTAATTGATGAGATTAGAGAGGTAAAGATTCCAGATGGCGTACCGGTATATTCAATTGTCGCGACTAAATAAAATTAGGCTCGCTTCGGGGTTTTCTAAAAGGTCAGAGATTTAGAAACTATATATCTAAAAAGGAGCAAAAAAATGGATGCCGTAATAATTTATGGATTTATAGCAATAATAATAATGCTGATATTTATATATCAAAGGTTAGGTTCTGTAGTAAATAACAGTAATAATATTTCAAATAGGATGGATGCCATTGATGCAAGTCTTGAAAAAATTGAAACTGAGCTAGATGATATAGAAAACAATACAAGCATAGTCGCCAAGATACAAAAAGATGAAAACGAGCAAATAATATAAAAGTTTGGTCTACAAACGGCGTAGGATGGAATAAGGGAACCAACCAAATTACTAATGTTTTTAAAACTCAGACTTTGAAAAATAAGAAAAATGGATAAACTTCATCAAGTAAGCAGATTAGAACAAAGAATTAATAGTAGGCATCCTATTTTATGCTCGATTCTCACGGGTATTGTTTCTGCTCTTATAGTTTCTTTGTTTAATTGGATGTGGATAAGGGCAAAAATAGAAATTCAGAAATCTATAAAAAGTAATAAAACCGTAGAATATCGTATATCTAACGTTGGTATTTTGCCCGCGACTACCACTTATAGCGTTATTAGTCCGGATAGTGTTGTAGTCGATGATAGTCAATCTAAGGGATATATTATTTATGACGAAAAAACAAAACAATTAAAAATCGATGGCTTACCTCAGAATAAAGAAATAACTTTTAATGTAATAGGTAGTGATGTGGTAGATCTTAAAAGTGTAAAGTAAGGAACGGTTACAATTTTTATATGGGGAACGGTTGTTTTGACCGTTCCTTTATTTATTGATAGTGCTTTGCAGCGGGTGACTGACGAGCGGAGGCCCCTGTTCGCGCGCATCTGCGCCGAATGTCCCGCTCGCGGGATATGAGGCGCAGGAGCACGAACGGGGTCGCTCGGCAGGCAGGACCCGCTGCAATAGCTATATATATAGGTAATGGAAATGCAACTTGTATCACCGCGTCAAAACGCTCAAAAATTGCTACGGGAAGGTAATAGCAATTTTTTCGCTGACGCGGTATTATGCCGCAGACGCCCGCCCAAAAAGCAGGGCGGGCTACAACTTATGCTCGCTTCTGCGAAGCTCGCATAAGTTGTCTGCTCTCAATGATTAACTTCTCTTAAATAAAGTGAAAAAATCACTTGACAAATTCAACTTCATCGTGTATATTCTTACGACTGTGTAATTCGGATAGCCTGTCGTCGATAATCTAACTACATATTGGCTATTTTGGGAACAAGAATTTCAAAAATTCCATGAAATTCTATAAGGGAGAGTTTTTGTATTTTGGGAAAAATTCCGTGATGGTCCTGCTGGAGTAGCTCAGTTGGTAGAGCACGTCCTTGGTAAGGACGGGGTCACGGGTTCAATTCCCGTCTCCAGCTTAAATATAGGTAAATAAAACATGCGCGAAATAATCACATTAGAGTGTACGGTCTGCAAGAATCGCAATTACACGACCAAGAAAAATAAAAAACTCCATCAGGAAAAGTTGGAGCTAAATAAATTTTGCCGGCCATGCAGGAAGCATTCGCCGCACAAGGAGATCAAATAGTTAACATAGGGGCGTCCGTTAATTGGCTAAACGGCGAGACTCCAAATCCCGTCCTGGGGGTTCGAGTCCCTCCGCCCCTGCCAATGACTTGCCCCGTTGCAAGTCGAGGTATTCTTTCGGAAAGAATATTCCGACTTGCAACGGGGTAAAGAAACTATAATAAAGATGAACCCAATTAAAAAAATCACGAATTTTATCGGCGAAGTTAAACAAGAGCTGACCAAGGTTTCCTGGTCAACCCGCGAAGAAGTATTGGGTGCGACCAGCGTAGTCATCGGCGTTACGGTAATGATGGCGGTTTTTATCGGAGTAGTCGATTTATTTTTATCCAAGATCCTCAGCACAATTTTCAGGTAAGCATGAACTGGTACGTTGTCCATACACAGACAGGGTTGGAAGAAAAGGTTAAGACCTCTTTAGAAGGCAGAGTCAACAGCCAGAGCTGTCAGGATCTCATCGGTAAAGTCGTCATCCCCACCGAACAGATCTCCGAAATCCGCAGCGGCAAAAAGAGAATCTCGCAAAGAAAGTTCTTCCCCGGTTATATCCTCGTCGAAATGGAATACAATGAAAAAACCTACACTTTAGTCAAAGGCACGCCCGGCGTGACCGGATTCATCGGCGTGGGCAAGAAGGCCATGGCCCTGCCGCAAACCGAAGTCGATAGCATTCTTAAAAGGACCGAAGAAACCCAGGCCAAGCCCAGCCCCAAGGTAATGTTCGAAAAAGGCGAGCAGGTCAGGGTTACTGAAGGCCCGTTTGTTAATTTTAACGGCACAGTGGACGAGTTGAACGCGGAAAAAGGCAAGCTTAAGGTAAGCGTGTCGATTTTTGGCCGCTCCACTCCCGTAGAACTGGAATTCTGGCAAGTGGAGAAGGTCTAATGGCTAAAAAAATCGTCGCACAGATAAAATTACACGTTCCCGCGGGTGCGGCTAATCCCGCTCCTCCGGTTGGCCCGGCTTTAGGCCAGCATGGCGTGAACATTATGCAGTTCTGCAAGCAGTTTAATGACCAGACCAAAGGCAGAGACGGTTTGATCCTGCCGGCAGTAATCAGTGTCTATGAAGATAAATCCTTTACCTTTATTATAAAGAGCCCGCCAACCAGCATACTTTTAAAGCGCGCGGCCAATTTAGCCAAGGCCTCAGGCCAGGCCGGTAAAGAGACCATCGGTAAGGTTACCCGCAAACAAATTGAAGAAATTGTTAAACTCAAAGGAAACGACTTGAATACTTCGGATCTCAAGGAAGCGATTAAGGTCGTTGAAGGGACTGCCCGCAGCATGGGCATTGTGGTGGAAGGATAATGAGAGCGCAAAGCAAAAGATATAAAGAATCAGCTAAGGCAGTAACCGCGGATAAGGTTTATACCTTAAAAGAAGCGATTGCCATTTTAAAGAAGCTGCCCCAGCCGAAGTTTGACGCGGCAGTGGATTTGCATTTTAATTTAAGCGTTGATTCCAAGAAGTCGGACCAGATGGTCCGCGGCACGGTAGTTCTGCCGCACGGCACCGGCAAAAAGGTGCGCGTGGCGGTTTTCTGCAAAGGCGAGCACGAAAGACAGGCCCGCGAAGCCAACGCTGACTTAGTCGGCGGGCAGGAATTGATCGATAAAGTCGCGGCCGGATTTTTAGAATTTGATTGCGCGATTGCCACTCCGGAAATGATGAAAGATTTAAGCAAGCTCGGCAAGGTTTTAGGCCCGCGCGGCCTGATGCCCAGCCCCAAGACCGGCACCGTCACCAATGACATTGTCAAGGCAATCGAAGACGTGCGCAAAGGTAAAGTGGAATTCCGCGTGGATAAACAGGGCGGCGTGCATTTGTCCGTCGGTAAAGTATCATTTTCCGAAGACAAGCTTTTGGAAAATGCCTCCCGCGTGATCGAAGCGCTCAACGAAGCCAAGCCCAACTCGGTTAAAGGTAAATTCGTCAAAACACTTTCTATTACTGCCAATATGAATCCCGGCTTAAGATTGGAAGCATAAAATGAAAAAGATCGGCGTAATTGTTAAAGAGATCTCGGAAAACCGCATTAAGGACAAGCTAAAAGAGTCCGACGCGTTTTTTATCATCAAATATTCCGGCCTTTCCAGCCCGGATGTTACTTCTTTAAGGCAGGGCTTAAAGGGCGCCAATGCCAGCTTATTTGTCGCCAAGAACAGCGTTGCCCGCCGCGCGCTCAAGGGTTCGGGATTAGAGACGCTTCTGCCCAAAGTCGAGGGCCCCAGCGGTTTTATTTTTGTCAAAGAAGAGCCGGTCGGCGCTTCCAAGGTTTTATATAATTTTGCCAAGACCCACGAGAAACTTATTTTAGAGGGCGGCATTTTAAAGGATAAAGTTTTAGAGAGCAAGGATATCGAGGCGTTGGCCAAGCTGCCTTCCCGCGAAGTGCTCTTAACCAAGTTAGTGGTTTGTTTAAATTCTCCGATCAGCGGTTTGGCCATAGTTTTGAGCCAGACCTTAAAGAAGTTCGTTTATTGTTTAGATCAGATCAAACAAAAAAAGACAAGTTAATAATAAGAAGGAGGAAGTAGAAATGGCAAACGCAAAGATGGATGAAATGATCAAGTCGATTGAAGGCATGACCGTGCTTGAGCTTTCCGATTTGGTTAAGGCGCTGGAAGAGAAGTTTGGCGTAAGCGCGAACATGCCGGTAATGGCTGCTCCTGCAGCCGGTGCCGCCGCAGGTGCCGCTCCCGCAGCAGAAGAGAAAACCAGCTTTACCGTGGTTTTAGCTAACGCTGGTGCCAACAAGATCGCCGTAATCAAGGAAGTCAGGACGATCACCAACTTAGGCCTGAAAGAAGCCAAGGACTTAGTTGATGGCGCTCCTAAGCCGATCAAAGAAGGCGCGAACAAGGACGAAGCCGCTGAGATCAAAAAGAAATTAGAAGCAGCCGGCGCGACCGTCGAATTAAAGTAATTTTCCGAAATTAACCACTGGTCCATAATTTGTAAGGAAATTATGACTAAGCGAAAAAGTTTTGGTAAGTTAAAAGAAGTTTACGATATTCCTAATCTGCTGGATATCCAGCTGGAATCGTACCGTGAATTTCTGCAGATCGATACCCCGATGCGCGAACGCAAGAATCAGGGCCTGCAGGAAGTCTTCCAGGAGATCTTTCCTTTGGAGAACGCGGACCGTTCCTGCAAGCTGGAATTTATCGGTTATACTTTAGGCAAGCCCAAGTACGACGTTACCGAATCCAAGAAAAGATCGGTTTCTTTTGCCTCGCCCTTAAAGGTCAAGTTCAGAATTACTACTTCCCACGAGACCAAAGAGCAGGATGCGTATTTCGGCGAGATGCCTTTGATGACCGAGACCGGCACTTTTATTATTAACGGAGATGAGCGCGTGGTGGTCAGCCAGTTACAGCGTTCACCGGGCGTTTCTTTTGAAGAAGAGGCCCATCCGACCGGAAAAAAGATTTTCCACGGCAGGATCATTCCTTACCGCGGGGCGTGGCTGGAGTTTAAATACGACCTTACTGAAACAATTTTAGCCTACGTTGACCGCCGCAGAAATTTTCCCGCTACGCAAATTTTAAGAATCCTCGGGTTTTCCACTGATCAGGAAATTATTGCCGCCTTTGGCAAAGAATACCCGGAGATCACCAATACCTTAAAGAAAGATTACACCAAAAATAAAGAAGAGGCCTATTTAGATTTTTACCGCAAAATGCGGCCGACCGAACCGGTAACCAAGGATTCGGCGGAGATGCTTTTTTACCGCCTCTTTTTTGACCCGGCGCGCTATGATTTAGAAAGAGCGGGCAGGTTTATTTTAAACCGCAAGTTGGGCATGGATGTGGCTTTGGATAAACGTATTCTTGATTCCTCGACCGTGGTCAAGGTAATTGAATATTTAATTAACCTCAACGACGGCAAGGGCAAGATCGACGATATCGACCATTTAGGCAACCGCCGCGTAAAGACCGTGGGTGAGCTGGTGCAGAATCAGGTGCGCATTGGTTTAAGCCGTGTCGAGCGTTCCATCCGCGAGCGTTTGGCCATCTTGAGCGACTTTACCAATTTAAGCGTGCATTATTTAGTTAACTCCAAATTACTTTCCAATCAGATCCGCGATTTCTTCGGCCGCAGCCAGTTGTCCCAGTTTATGGATCAGGTTAATCCTTTGGCGGAAATGACCCACAAGCGCCGCTTGAGCGCCTTAGGCCCCGGCGGTTTATCTCGCGAAAGAGCCGGATTTGAAGTTAGAGATATTCATCCGTCACACTACGGCAGAGTTTGTCCGATTGAAACTCCGGAAGGCCCGAACATCGGCTTGATCGCTTCTTTGAGCAATTTTGCCCGGGTTAATGAATTGGGTCTGATCGAAACACCTTATCGCAAAGTGGAAGAAGGCCGCGTAACCAAGAAGATCGAATATTTTACCGCGGATATCGAAGAAGGCCAGATGATCGCTCAGGCTAACGCGGAACTTGACACAGAGAATAATTTTATCGGCCGGGAAGTTTCCTGCCGGTTTAAAGGCGATTTTCCCAAGGTTAGCCCCAAACAAGTAGAATTAATGGACGTTTCGCCCAAACAGCTGGTTTCGGTTGCCGCGGCTTTGATTCCTTTCTTAGAGCATGACGACGCCAACCGCGCTTTGATGGGTTCCAACATGCAACGCCAGGCAGTGCCTTTAATGGTTACCGAGTCTCCGGTAGTCGGCACGGCTATGGAAGGTAAAGTTGCCCGCGATTGCGGCGTGGTAGTCATCGCGCAGAATTCCGGCAAAGTAGTCAGCGTGGACGCCAATTCGATTGTTGTCGGCAAGACCACTTATCACTTAAAGAAATTTATGCGCACTAACGCCGATACCTGCCTGAACCAGAAGCCGATTGTTAAAATCGGCGACAAAGTGGAAGCCGGCGATATCATTGCTGACGGCACTGCTACGCAAAACGGCGAATTAGCCCTCGGCAGAAACCTTTTGTGCGCTTTTATGCCTTGGCGCGGATATAACTTTGAAGACGCGATCATTATTAGCGAAAAGATCGCCAAAGAAGATAAACTCACCTCAATTCACATCGAAGAATTCCAGATCGAAGCCACGGAAACCCGGTTAGGCAATGAAGAACTAACCCGGGACATCCCTAATGTCAATGAAGAATCCTTAAGAAATTTAGATGAAGGCGGAGTAGTGCGTTTAGGCGCGGAAGTCGGGCCGGGGGATATATTAGTCGGCAAGGTTACCCCTAAGACCGAATCCGAACTGCCTCCGGAAGAAAGATTATTGCGCGCGATCTTCGGCGAAAAGGCCTCGGATGTGCGCGATACTTCTTTAGTGGTTCCTCCCGGCGTGGAAGGCGTGGTGGTGGATGTGCATATTTTCTCGCGCAAAGACCGCGGCCGCAAGACCAAAGAAGAGAAGACCAAAGAAACCGCCAAGATTCGCGAACTCAAAGCCTATTACAAACAGGAAATTGAATTTGTCCAGGTTGAGAAGATCAACCGTTTAGCCGCGCTTTTAGGCGTGGATAGGAAAAAAATCGAGAAGCTGGATTTCAGCGATAACGAAGAAGCCAAAATGCTCGGCGCTTCTTTTGACGGGCAGATCCATGAGCTTTTAGCCGAAGAGGCGCAGGAAATTGAAAAAATCCGCCGCGGCGACGAATTGCCTCCCGGCGTTTTAAAAAGAGTGGTAGTTTATATTGCCACCAAGCGCAAATTGGCCGAAGGCGACAAGCTGGCCGGACGCCACGGAAACAAGGGTGTGGTTGCCCGCATTATGCCGGAAGAAGATATGCCGCATATGGCCGACGGTACCCCGGTGGAAGTAATTTTAAATCCCCTCGGCGTGCCTTCCCGTATGAACGTCGGGCAGATTCTGGAAACCCATCTTGGCTGGGCAGCTACGGCTTTAGGCATTAAAGTGGATAGCCCGGTTTTTGACGGCGCTTCGGAAGCAGAAATCAAAGATATGCTTAAACAGGCCGGCCTGCCGCAGGACGGGAAAATTGATTTATACGACGGATTTACCGGAGAAAAATTCGACCAGAAGGTTACCGTTGGTTATATCTATATTATGAAATTGATCCACTTGGTTGACGAAAAGATCCATGCCCGTTCCATCGGCCCCTATTCGCTGGTTACTCAGCAGCCGTTAGGCGGCAAGGCGCAATTCGGCGGCCAGAGGTTAGGAGAAATGGAAGTTTGGGCCTTAGAGGCCTACGGCGCGGCATTTACCTTACAGGAAATGCTTACTGTTAAGAGCGATGACGTGGAAGGAAGAAACCGCATTTACCAGGCGATCGTCAAAGGCGAACAGAGGCTTACACATGGCGTACCCGAATCTTTCAACGTTTTGATCAAAGAACTGCAGGGCTTAGGCCTTGATATCAGGACGGAGAAGACAAAATAAAATGGATGAGATAAATTCTTTTGATACGATTACGATCAAGATCGCTTCCCCGCAGGTAATTAAAACCTGGTCCAAGGGTGAAGTGAAAAAAGCTGAAACGATTAATTACCGCACGCTCAAGCCGGAAAAAGACGGCCTGTTTTGCGAGAAGATCTTTGGCCCGGTGCGCGATGATGAGTGTAATTGCGGTAAATATAAAGGTAAGAAATTCCGCGGGATCACCTGCGACCGCTGCGGGGTTACGGTTGATGAATCCAAAGTCAGGCGCGTGCGTATGGGCCATATTGATTTGGCCGCGCCGGTTACCCATATCTGGTTCTTCAAGGCCGTGCCTTCCCGTTTGTCCGCGCTTTTAGATATCGGCCTGCGCGATTTAGAAAAGATTATTTACTACGAAGAATATGTCGTAATCGACCCGGGCACTACGCCTTTAAAGAAGAAAGAACTTTTAAACGAAGAAAAATATCAGGAGGCAGTGGGTAAATACGGCTCTAATTTTAAGGCTAAGATCGGCGCCGAGGCAATCCGCGATTTATTAAAAGAAATTGACTTGGATGTTTATTGCCGCAAACTGCGCAAGGATCTGGAAAAGACCAAAGATGTCCTGAATAACCGTAAATTCCTCAAGTCCTTAAAGATCGTCGAAGATTTTAAGAAGTCCGGCAATCATCCGGATTGGATGATCTTGGAAATTTTGCCGGTAATTCCTCCGGATTTAAGGCCGTTAGTTCCCTTAGACGGCGGAAGGTTCGCGACTTCCGACTTAAATGATTTGTACCGCCGCGTAATCAACCGGAATAACCGTTTAAAGAAATTAATCGAATTAAGCGCCCCGGAAATCATCATCCGCAACGAAAAGCGCATGTTGCAGGAAGCCGTGGATGCGCTTTTAGATAACGGACGACATGGCCGTCCGGTGATGGGCGCCAATAACCGCCCGTTAAAATCGCTTTCCGATATGTTAAAAGGAAAGCAAGGCCGTTTCCGCCAGAACTTGTTAGGTAAGCGCGTGGATTATTCCGGACGTTCGGTTATCGTAGTCGGCCCGGAACTCAAACTTCACGAATGCGGCCTGCCCAAGCAGATGGCTTTGGAATTGTTTGAGCCGTTCATCATCAAGAAGCTCAAAGAAAAAGGTTTTGTGCATACGATCCGCGGCGCCCGCAGAATGGTGGAGCGCGGCAAGATCGAGGTTTGGGATATTTTAGACGAAGTGATCAAAGATCATCCGGTTTTATTAAACCGCGCCCCGACCCTGCACCGTTTAGGTATTCAGGCCTTTCAGCCGGTTTTAATCGAAGGCAAGTCGATCAAGATTCATCCTTTGGTCTGTACCGCTTTTAACGCTGACTTTGACGGCGACCAGATGGCCGTGCACGTGCCGCTTTCTCTGGAATCGCAGACCGAAGCCAAGATCCTGATGCTGGCGATTAACAACGTTTTTTCACCGGCCGACGGACGCCCGATCGTCAGCCCGACCCAGGATATTATTTTAGGCACTGCCTATTTATCCAAGCCCAAACCGGGAGCCTTAGGTGAGAATAAGGTTTTCGCCAATAATGACGAGGCGATCATCGCTTATGATGATAAAGTAATTGATCTGCACGCCCCGATCAAATTAAGGGTTAACAGCTTATTTGATTTTGACGAGAGTAAAGTAATTAATGAAAAGAAGATGATCACCACTACCTGCGGCCGGATAATTTTTAACGAATTACTGCCGGAAGGTTTTGGTTTTGTGAATAAAGAATTGAACAAAAAGACCGTCGGCGCGGTAGTTGCCGAATGCTACAAGCGTTTTGGCCACGCCCGCACTATTCAGCTGTTAGATGATATCAAGCGCTGCGGTTTTTATTTTGCCACTTTAGGCGGCATTTCCATCGGCGTGGATGACATGACCGTGCCTTTGGAAAAGCAGGAGGTTTTAAAGGATTCCCGCGCGGAAGTTGCCAAGGTAGAAGACCAGTACCGCAAAGGTATTATTACCGACAGCGAGCGTTCCAATAAGGTAATCGCGATCTGGACCCACGCCACCGATAAAATTTCCGATTTGTTATTTAAAGAAATGAAACCGTTTAACCCGATCTTTATGATGGCCGATTCCGGGGCAAGAGGTTCGCGCCTGCAGGTAAGACAGCTGGCCGGTATGCGCGGTTTGATGGCCAAGCCATCTGGTGAGATCATCGAAAACCCGATTACCGCTAACTTCCGCGAAGGCCTTACCGTGTTGGAATATTTTATTTCCTGTTCCGGCGCGCGCAAGGGTTTGGCCGATACCGCTTTGAAGACCGCTGACGCCGGGTACTTAACCCGCCGTTTGGTTGACGTGGCGCAGGAAGTCATTGTTACCGACGAAGATTGCGGCACTTTAAACGGGATCACGGTTGAGCCGATCGTAGAAGGCGATGAGATCGTGGTTAGCTTGAAAGACCGTATTGTCGGCCGGGTCGCTTTGGATAACGTCGTGGATATTATTACCGACGAGGTTATTGTCGAAGCCGGCTCGATCATCAGCGAAGAAAAAGCCGATATGATCGATAGATTAGGCATTGAAAAAATCCGTATCCGCAGCGTTTTGACCTGCGAGGCCGGCCGCGGCGTTTGCGCCAAATGTTATGGCCGCAATTTAGCCAGCGGCAGATTAGTGGAAATGGGCGAAGCAGTCGGCGTAATTGCCGCGCAGAGTATCGGCGAACCCGGTACCCAGCTGACCATGAGAACCTTCCACATCGGCGGTACCGCATCGCGTACGGTTGAACAGTCGTTCATCAAATCCAAAAATAAGGGCGAGGTCAAATATCACAGTTTGAGGATCGTCCCGAAAAATAAAGAATTCATTGTTTTAAACCGCAACGGCTCGATCAGCATTAATGATAAGCAGGGCCGCGAACTCGAACGCCATCAATTGCCTCAGGGTTCTTTCATTACCATCAAAGACGGTGATGAAGTAGAGAAAGGCATAGCCTTTGTGCGTTGGGATCCCTACACTATTCCGATCCTTTCCGAAGTCGGCGGTAAAGTTAAGTTTGAAGATTTAAAAGAAGGCATGACCATTCGCGAAGAGTTAAACCCGGTGACCAAATTAATCGAGCGCGTAGTGGTTGAGCACAAGCAGGAATATCATCCGCAGATCATTATTTTCAATGAAAAAGACGAAGTCATGGGGATTTATCCGATTCCGATCGGCGCGCATATTTTGGTCAAGGACGGCGAGAAACAGGAAGCCGGCGACCTTTTGGCCAAGATCCCGCGTTTAGTCGGTAAGACCCGCGACATTACCGGCGGTTTGCCGCGCGTGGCGGAATTATTTGAAGCGCGCAAGCCGAAAGATCCGGCGATCATCAGTGAAATTGACGGTTTTGTGGAATTCGGCGAGGCCAAAAAAGGCCAGCGCGTTATTGTGGTCAAATCACCGACCGGCATGGTCAGAGAATATACCATTCCGCACGGCAAGCATCCCAATGTTTACAAAGGCGACCGCGTTACCGCCGGACAGCAGTTAACCGACGGGCCGGTGGTTTTGCAGGATATTTTAAGGGTCTGCGGCGATAAGGTGCTGCAGGAGTATTTGGTTAATGAAGTGCAGGAAGTTTATCGTCTGCAGGGTGTGCGCATTAACGATAAGCACATCGAAGTAATTATCCGCCAGATGTTGAAGAAGGTCAGGATCGAGGAATCCGGCGACGCCAATTTCCTCGCCGGCGAACAGGTGGATAAATGGAATTTCCAGGCGGAGAATAATAAAGTTGCCAAAAAAGGCGGCAAGCCGGCTTTGGCTACTCCGTTATTGCTGGGGATTACCAAAGCTTCATTGACTACCGAGAGTTTTATTTCCGCGGCCAGCTTCCAAGAGACCACGCGCGTTTTAACCGACGCCGCAGCCAGCGGAAAATCCGATGAATTATTCGGCTTAAAGGAAAACGTGATCGTCGGGCATTTAGTCCCCGCCGGTACGGGTTTCTGGAGCCATCAACAAATAGAGGTTAACAAAACTGCCGCCGAAGCCAAGAAGGCAGAAGCGGAGCCAGAGAAGGTAAAGGAATAAAAATATGCCGACAATCGCGCAATTAATCAGGTTAGGAAGGCAATCCAAAAAGAAGAAGACCAAATCGCCGGCTTTAAAGGCCTGCCCGCAGCGCCGCGGAGTGTGTTTACAGGTGCGTACGATGACACCGAAAAAACCTAACTCTGCCTTGCGGAAAATTGCCAGGGTGCGTTTGACCACCGGCATCGAAGTTACTTCTTATATCCCCGGCGAGGGGCATAATTTGCAGGAACATTCCATTGTTTTAGTCAGGGGCGGCCGCGTCAAGGACCTTCCCGGCGTGCGTTATCATACAGTAAGAGGGACTTTGGACGCCTCCGGAGTGAACGCCAGAACGCGTTCGCGCTCCAAGTACGGCGCCAAAAGGCAGAAGAAATAATTTGAAAGGGTAAGATGAGAAGAAGAAAAGCGCAGGAAAAAGAAATTTTAGCTGACCCCAAATTTAATTCCAAGATTGTCGCCAAATTCATTAACATGGTTATGGAAAAAGGTAAAAAGGCGGTAGCCGAGAGAATTGTTTATAACGCCTTTGAGATTGTCAAAAAACAGCTCAATGAGCCGGATGCCTTAAAGATTTTTTACAAAGCGATTGATAATGCCCGCCCGCGCCTGGAAGTTAAACCGCGCAGAGTCGGCGGCGCCACTTATCAAGTTCCGATTGAAGTTCGTCAGGAGCGCGGCACTTCGATTGCTTTGCGCTGGATGAGAGATTTTGCCATGAACCGTAAAGGCAAGCCGATGGAGACCAAACTGGCGGATGAGGTTATCGCCGCTTACAAAGGCGAAGGTTCGGCAATTAAAAAACGCGACGATACGCACAAGATGGCGGAGTCCAACAAGGCGTTCGCGCACTTTAGGTGGTAATTAATTCATGAGAAATATTGCGTTAGATAAATTAAGGAATATCGGGATTATCGCTCACATTGACGCGGGGAAAACCACGACTACCGAGCGCATCCTTTTTTATACCGGCCGGACCTATAAGATCGGCGAAGTGCACGACGGCGCGGCGACCATGGACTGGATGGTGCAGGAGCAGGAAAGAGGCATTACGATCACCGCTGCTGCCACGACCTGCCATTGGAAAGATTGCAACATCAATATTATCGATACTCCCGGCCACGTGGATTTTACCATCGAGGTCGAGCGTTCTTTAAAGGTTTTAGACGGCGCGGTAGTGGTTTTCTGCGGAGTCGGCGGAGTCGAGCCGCAATCCGAAACGGTTTGGCGCCAGGCCGACCGCTATGGCGTGCCGAGATTGTGTTTTGTCAATAAAATGGACCGTACCGGCAGCGATTTTGGCGAAGCGATCAAACAGATCCGGGAAAAATTAGGCGCGAATGCCGCGGCGATTCAGGTTCCTTTTGGCCATGAAGAAAATTTCAAGGGCCTGGTGGATATTGTGGATATGAAATTATATAATTATAAAGATGACCTCGGCAAGGATATGGAAATCAAGGAAATTCCCGCCGAGATGCAGGAAGAAGTGGCGAAGTACCGCAATGAATTAGTGGAAAAAGTCGCGGAAGTGGACGATAAAATCTTAGAGGCTTTTCTTTCCGGCCAGGCGGTTTCTAACGCGGATTTAAAAAAAGCTATTCGCGTCGGCGTAGTGACCAGCCGTTTTGTCCCGGTGCTCTGCGGTTCTTCTTTTAAGAATAAAGGTATTCAGCTTTTATTGGACGCGGTTTGCGATTATCTGCCTTCACCGCTTGACCTGCCGGCGGCCAAGGGCACTGATCCGGCAACCGGAGAATTTGAAGAGATTAAATTAGCCGATGACGCGCCTTTGTGCGCTTTGTGTTTTAAAATTGCTACCGACCCGTATGTCGGCAAGATTAATTACGTGCGGATTTATTCCGGCACTTTAAAAAGCGGCACCTATATTTATAATTCCACCAAGAGAGTGCGCGAACGCGTGACTAAACTGGTGAAAATGCACGCCAACCGCCAGGAAATCGTCGATAGTTTATCTACCGGCGAAATCGGCGCGGCAGTCGGCTTAAAAGAAACCAAGACCGGAGATACGATCTGCGATGAAGGTAATCAGATACTTTTGGAAGCAATGCGCTTTCCGGAACCGGTTATTCAACAGTCGATTGAGCCGAAATCCAAAGACGCGCAGGAAAAATTGGGTATGGCCTTGCATAAATTAGCCGAAGAAGATCCGTCATTTCGGATTACTTATAATCAGGAAACCGGCCAGTCGTTAATGGCAGGCATGGGCCAGCTGCATCTGGAAATTATCGTTGACCGGCTTTTGCGCGAATTCAATGTCGGCGTGCAGGTTGGTACTCCGCAGGTGGCTTACCGCGAGACAATTAAAAAAGCGGTTAACTCAACCGGTAAATTTATCCAACAGTCCGGCGGGCGCGGCCAATACGGCCACTGCGTAATCGAAATGCAGCCGCAGGAAACTCCCGGCGCGGGCATTACTTTTGAAAATAAAATTAAAGGCGGGGCGATCCCGCAGGAATTTATTCCGGCGGTAAAACAAGGCATTATGGAAACATCCAAGAGCGGCGTAATTGCCGGATACCCGGTGACCGATATCGCAGTTACTTTAGTCGACGGATCATATCACGATGTCGATTCTTCGGAACTGGCTTTTAAAATGGCCGCCGGCATGGCTCTCACCGACGGAATGCGCAAGGCGCATCCGGTTTTACTGGAGCCGATCATGGATATGGAAGTTATCGTGCCGGAAGAGTTTATGGGCGCGGTAATCGGCGATTTAAGTTCGCGCCGCGCGAAAATAATTTCTCTTGCAAAAAAACTAAATGTGAATATAATAAAAGCCCATATCCCGTTGGCGGAAACATTTAACTACGCCACCATCTCGAGATCGCTTACTCAGGGCCGCGCATCCTATACAATGGAGCCCTCATTTTATGCTGAGGTGCCTTCACATATAGCAGAGAAAATTATTTCGGGAGTTGCATCAACAGGTAACGCAAGAAGGATACAATAAACTTTTAGGAGGTGAGTAATGGCTAAAGAAAAATTTGTAAGATCTAAACCACACGTAAACATCGGAACCATCGGGCACATTGACCATGGTAAGACAACTCTTACCGCGGCGATCACCCACGTTTTGGCAAAGATGGGCAAAGCTACCGAAAGGCAGTATGCTGATATTGCCAAGGGCGGCACGGTTAGAGACGAAACAAAAGTCGTTACTATTTCCGTTGCCCACGTTGAGTACGAAACCGATAATCGCCATTACGCGCATATCGACTGCCCGGGCCATGCTGACTACATCAAGAACATGATCACCGGCGCAGCCCAGATGGACGGCGCGATCTTAGTAGTTTCCGCGGTTGACGGCCCGATGCCTCAGACCAGAGAACATATTCTTTTAGCGCGTCAGGTTAACGTTCCTTCTATGGTGGTTTTCTTAAATAAGGTTGACTTGGTGCAGGATAAAGAATTAATCGACTTAGTTGAAATGGAAGTTAGAGACCTTTTGACCAAATACGGTTTTCCGGGAGACAAGACCCCGATCGTCAAAGGCAGCTCGTTAAAGGCGCTGCAGGCAGCTGATGCCAATAGCCCTGACGCAGCTTGTATTATGGAATTGATGAAGGCCTGCGATGATTTCATTCCTTTGCCGACCAGAGACGTTGACAAGCCGTTATTGATGGCTGTGGAAGACGTTTTCACCATTGAAGGTAGAGGAACCGTAGGCACCGGAAGGATCGAACGCGGCAAGGTCAAGATCAATGACGAAGTCGAGATCATTGGTTTAAGGCCGGAACCGAAGAAATCCGTAGTTACCGGTATTGAAATGTTCAGAAAACTCTTAGACGAAGGCCATGCCGGTGATAATGTCGGGCTTTTGTTGAGAGGCGTTGAAAAAAATGATATTGAACGCGGTATGGTTATCGCCGCTCCTAAATCAATTACTCCGCACACCAAGTTCAAAGCGCAGGTTTATATTTTGAACAAGGAAGAAGGCGGACGGCACACCCCGTTTTTCAAAGGGTACAGGCCGCAATTCTATTTCCGTACCACCGACGTTACCGGAGCAGTGACTTTGCCCACCGGCGTGGAAATGGTTATGCCGGGCGATAACGTTTCTTTGGAAGTAGAGTTGATCATTCCGATCGC
>JAKAMF010000077.1 GCA_021813045.1 bacterium
TTTATGCCGCAGGCTCCAACCCAGGCAGCGGGAATAAAAATCCTCCCAGGAAATAAACGCTTTTTCTGAAAAATCATATAATTTTTTTAAAACCGGGTGCTTAACGGCTTGCGTGTCGTTATTTAAACGCAGCCATTTAGAGCAAAGCATGGGAGAAAAAGTAACTGCGGTAAAAAGAGAAGCCAAAAGCGTGACCGTGACCACTACCGCCAGCTCGCCGAAAATAATCCCGACTACTCCGGGAATAAAAAACATCGGCAGAAAAACCACTACCGTGGTAAATGTGGAGGCGGCAACCGCTAGAAACATCTCCGAAGCGCCAAAAACTGCGGCTTCCTGCGGACGATTGCCTCTTTCCAGCCGGCGGTAAATATTATCCACGATAACAATCGCGTTATCCACAACCATGCCAGAGGCAATGGCAACAGAAGATAAACTAATCGTGTTGATCGTCTTGCCGCTTAAAAAAAGATAAATAAAACTGATCATCAAAGAAAACGGTATGGTCAGGGCAATGATAATACTGGGGACTAATTGCCGTAAGAAAAACCAAACTACCAGGATAACCATAATAATCGCCAGCCAAAGCGATGACTTCAAAGAATTAACCGAGTCAATAATATCTTTGGAGGTATCGAAGATCAAGGTCATCCGCACATCTTGCGGTAATACCCGCTGCAGCTGGCGCAGTTTGTCTTTGACGCGATTAGCCACTTCTACGGTATTGGTCCCGCTTTGCTTTTGAATCATCATCATCAAGCCGCGCTGCTGGCTGATGCGCACAATATTGGTGGTCTCCTTAAAACTATCCTCGATCCGGGCGACATCCCGGAGATAAACCATCCGGTTGCCGCGTTTACCCAGAATTACATCATTAATTTCTTCCGGGCTGGTAAATTCTCCCGGCAGGCGCAATAAATAATCGGTAAGGCCGGTTTTTAAATTGCCTACCGGCTGAGTAATGTTTTCTTGTTTTAAAACATTCTTAATATCTAAGATGGAATAACCGTATCCTTCCAGCCGGTTTTTATCCAGCCAGATATTAATCTGCCGCTCCAGGCCTCCTCCTGTAATCTGCACCGTACCCACTCCGGGAAGTTGTTTTAAAACATCGGCGACTCTTTTATCAATCAGGTCATAAAGCACGGGGTAACTTTCTTTAGCGGTAAAGCCGACATAAAGTATAGGAATATTGGAAGTATTAAACTTAAAGATAAACGGATTCTCCATCTCATCGGGGATATCCGGTAAGTTTCGTTTAGACAGATCAATACGGTCACGGATATCGTTAGAGGCCTCATCCAGATTAGTCCCCCATTTAAATTTCAGGGTAATAATCGAGGCGCCTTCGGAAGAAGTAGAAGTAATCTTCTCTAAGCCGGGAGTAGTCGCCAGCTGGTTTTCCAGTTCTTCGGTAACTTTTATTTCCGCATCCTCCGGACTTGCCCCGGGATAAGTAGAAATTACCGTGATCGCCGGCGGCTCAATCTCCGGCATAGAATCAATACCGATGCGGCTTAAGCTATAAAGCGCTAAAACCAGAATCGCCGAAAAGATCATCAGGTTGGTAACCGGCTTTTTTACTCCGAATTCGGGCAAATTCACTTTTCTTCCTCCGTATAAACCTCCGCACCCTGGCTAAGCCGCTGCTGACCCATAATCACCACCAGGTCGCCCTCATTCAACCCCTCTAACACAGCGTAATTCGGCCCCTGGCGCAACCCAAGAGTAATTTTTTTCAATGCCGCTTTTTTATTTTCTACCGTATAAACATAGACATCCGGTTCTTTGCCAATCAACGCTTCTTTTAAAATTACCGGCAGGCGTTTATGACCGTTAACCAGCAGGTTAACCCGGGCAAACATCCCTGACTTAAGTTTGTGTTCGGGGTTACCGATCATTATTTCGATCGGCGCAGAACGAGTAGAAAGATCCACGACCGGGCTGATCTTGGAAACTTTTCCGTTAAATGTTTCTTCCGGATAGGCATCAACATAAATCCTTGCCTCCTGGCCGATTGCTACCTTAGATAAATATTTTTCCGGCACATCTAAATCAATCTTCATTTTATCCATATCCACCACAAAGGCGATCGCGGTTTGCGGGGAAACATTCTGGCCGATATCCACATAGACCCGCCCCACCACTCCATTAAGAGTGCTTTCTACCGGCGCCTTTTCGAATTTCAAGCCGACTTCGTCGCGGTCGATATAAACAATCGCCTGGCCCTTGCTAATCGCAGAGCCGTCCTCTTTAACCTTTTCAATTATCTTTCCGGTAACCTTAGGGTAAATCACCGCCTCTTCCTGAGCATGGATATTTCCCACGTACTCCAAAATTTCGTTTATCTCCTGGAGCTGTACCTTCATAACCTTAACCGGCATGGCTTCTTCAGCTTTGGACTGGCCGGTTTTGGGCTGGCAGCCAGCGAGTATTAATAGAATAAATAAAGCCGGCAAATATCCGCTATTTTTAACTTTTGTTCTTCGCATATTAAACGCCTCCTGTTGCTTTATCAAAATTCGCCTTGGCAATCAAATAATCATACACCGCCTGTTTTTTGTTAAAATCCGCCACATCATACCTTAATTTAGCATCATCCCAATCCAGCGTGCTGGCAATCCCGGATTGTTTTTGCGCCGTAGCCACGGAAAGACTATTCCGGTAATTTAACAAACCTGTCTCTGCCGCTTTTAACCGGCTAAGCGCGGTCTTTAACTCAAGGTAAGTATTTTTGACTTCTGAAGCGACATCCTTAACTGTTTTTTCTTTTAAAAGCCGGGCCTGTTTTAAATCCGTAATTGCCTGGTCAACCTTGGCCTTGGCTGCCCAGCCGTCGAATACCGGCCAGGTAAAAACAAAACCCAGAGTACTATAATCATTCCAGCCCTTACCCGAACCTGAACTCGCCCCAGTGATCGTCCCGCCGGAAGCGATCGCACTATAAGAAGAACGGCTGTAATATTCCCAAGATCCGTAGATCTGCGGCCGGGAATCCGCTTTGGCAATCTCAATCGCCTTTTGGTTGGCCTTGATCTGCGCCTCATACTGGCGGATCTCCGGCCGGGTTGACATCGCTTTAATCAACGACTCGTCATAGGCGATGTCCTGCGGTTCATATTTAAATTCCGCCTGCGGCAATAAAGAAATTTTCTCATCCAGATAAAGGATGCTCTTTAACAATACCTGCGCCGATTCCGCCTGATTAACCGCTGCCTCATAGGCCTTTTCCACGTTAGCCAGCGAATCCTTGATATTTAAAATCTCCGAATCGGACGCCTGGCCGTTTTTTTGACGGGCCAAAAGATAATCCAGGTGCATACGGGTATTTTCCAGAATGCCTTTATTTAAAGCGGCGGATTCTCTAGCTAAAAGCAAAGTATAAAAGGCTTTACTAATATTAAAAGCGGTTTCCAGTTTAGCCTTATCCAATACCGCCCGCGAAACCTCTAATCCGTCCCGAGTATACAATATCGTATTAATGATCCTGCCGCCCTGAAATAACGCTTGCCTTACTGAGGTCTGAGTAGTTGTTAAACCGAGGTTTTTTGGGGAGAGCCCGTGGGTATTGGTATAACCGCCGGTAAAAGTAAGTGAAGGAAAAAGCGCGGCATTAGCCTGATCGATCTTGGCCTTGGCTTTTTTTACTTCTTCGGCGCGCATGAGCACCTCGCGGTTATCCCGTAAACCGATGGCGATCGCCTGATCAAGAGTCAAAGCGACTTCTTGCGCTTGGGCAACCGAAAAAAATAATAAAATAAATAAAATTATGGCAAGAAACTTATTTTTCATTTGAATTATCGCTGGACAAAATATCTTTTACCTGTAAAAGTATACGCAGATAATCGCTGCGGTCTTGCTGAGAAACCCGGCCAAAAGCCTTAATCGCCATTTCTCTTTTTTGATGAATGATTTTCTTAACCAAATCCCTGCCCTTGGCGCTCAAGTCAATATTAATAATCCTGCGGTCATTGGCTTGGAATAACCTTGCCACATATTTTTCTCTGACCAGGCGCTCGACCAGGCCGGTCATCGCCGCGGTGCTTACCCGCATAGCCGCGGCCAAATCTTTCATTTTACATTGCCCATGGCTATACAGATATTCCAAGACGAGCATTTGCGCGATGGTGATTTTTCCTTCGTATATCTCGCTTACCTGATGCCGAGCGAATTCGCGCATGATCTCCGGCATTACTTCATTAAGCCTATCCGCGAACTCGGTTATGGACAATTGCGACATATTTAACCTCCTTGATAGTTAAGTATATTAACTATTAATAAACTTAAGTTTACCTGATGGGCGTTGATTTGTCAAGTTAAATCGTCTTAATTAGCTCGGAAAGAAAGGCGGATTCCGCCTCTACCATCTGCAGATCATGGGTAAGGATCTGCCGCATCGATGGGTTATCGGACTGGTTTAAAGAAAGGATCGTCTGTTCTAAATCGCGCTGCAGCTTGCTTAGCATGAGCATCCTGCCGCGTAAACGCCGGCGGGCTTCTTGCGGCTCAATATTTTTTAAAAAATATAGGCTTAAATCAAGGCTAAAGTGCGGGCGTTTTAATTCCAATAAGCTTTTGGAAAGCAGCTGCTTAAAACGCGCCTGCCCCTTCGGGGTAAGTTTATAAACAAAACGCTGCGGCCGTTTGCCCTGACGATCGGAATGTTTAGCCAAAAGCCCTTTTTTTTCCAGAATGCGCAAGGGGTAATAAATCGATTTCATGTCTATACCGGCAAATAAAGACAGGATGGTTTTGATTTGTTTTTTAATCTGGTAGCCGTGTTTAGGGCTTTCTTTTAAGAGGCCAAGAAGGATTAATTCGTGTTCGATCATCCGATTACACCGATTTTGCGGAACTTCTCGTAGCGGGACTCCAGAAGCTTAGCCAGACTTTGCGTTTTTAATTCTTTTAAATGCCCGAGTATGACTTGTTTTAAATTCTGGCCGGCTTGCTGCGGATCGCGATGCGCCCCGCCCGCCGGCTCAGGGATCACTTCGTCGATAATCCCTAATGCTAATAAATCCTTTCCTGTGAGTTTAAGCACTTCCGCGGCATCCGCCGCTCGCGAACCGCTTTTCCAGAGGATTGCCGCGCAGCCCTCCGGAGAAATAACCGAATAGTAGGCATTTTCTAAAACACAAACCCGGTCAGCCACGCCGATGCCTAAAGCGCCGCCGGAACCACCTTCCCCGATCACGGTCGCCACAATCGGCGTTTCTACAGAAATCATTTCCCTCAGGTTTGTGGCAATCGCCTGCGCCTGTCCGCGTTCTTCCGCGCCGATACCCGGGTAAGCGCCGGGAGTATCAATAAAAATTACTACCGGCAGCTTATAATCTTCGGCCATACGCATGATCCGCAGAGCCTTACGGTAACCTTCGGGATGCGCGCAACCGAAATTCGCCTCGATCTTCTCGCGCGTGTCGCGCCCCTTATGATGGCCGATCAGCATGACCCGCCGCCCCGCAATGCGGGCAGGTTGCCGCACTCTCATGAATTTCCTTACCGCATCCTCGACAAAAAATCATAGCCATTGCATTCTCCTCTGATTGAACAATTGAACATAAATTTGAATTCGCGATCGG
>JAKAMF010000009.1 GCA_021813045.1 bacterium
GCATTTTTTACGGTTTTTGCATTCATTTTTTACGGCCTGACTAAAGTATTTTGCTGCCAGTTTGAAATTCCCCAGTCGCGCGTCAAGGTATCGCTGATCCAGGGGAATATCCCGCAGGAATTAAAATGGCAGCCGCAATTCCGCAGCTACATTATGGACCAGCAACTAGGCCTGTCTTTTCTGGCGGCAAAAGATGCCCCTCAGTTGATTATTTGGCCGGAGGCAAGCCTGCCGGTAATTCCGCAGGAGGACCCGGCGTATTTAGAAATGGTAAGGAACTTTTCCTTGCAGACGAGAATACCGGTTCTTTTGGGGGCAGTAACCAAAGACAATAATGATTGTTATTACAACAGCGCTTTATTGATTCCCCCCGAAGAGACCGGCTTGTTGGAATACCGCAAAATTCATCGGGTGCCATTTGGAGAATATGTCCCCTTGAAGAATGTATTTCCTTTTTTGGAGGGATTGGCGCCGATCGGCGACATTACCGCGGGAAAACGTTATACCGTATTTAAATCCGCACAGGATTTTTCCGTATTAATTTGTTTTGAAGACGTCTTTCCGGAGCTCTCCCGGCGTTTTGTGCGCTTAGGGGCAAAGATTTTAGTGAATATTACTAATGATGCCTGGTATGGCAAGACCTCTGCCAGTTTTCAGCATTTGCAGGCTTCGATATTCCGGGCAGTGGAGAACCGCGTTAATCTTGTACGCTCAGCCAATACCGGGATTTCTGCTTTTATCCTGCCGAGTGGGAAGATCTCTGGGTTAGTCAGCGCGGCCAATGGAAAAAATATCTTTGTAGAGGGGATTAAAACACAAGAGATTGATTTATCCCGCCAGTCGCCTTCTTTCTACACGCGTTTCGGCGATATCTTTGTTTTGTTATGTTTAATATTATTCTTCTGGGCATTACGAGCTTCTTAACTGACATCTCCTCAGAGATGGTCTATCCGCTTTTACCGGTTTATTTGGTTAGCCAACTGGGCGCCAGCCCGGCCATCCTCGGCTTGATCGAAGGCATTGCCGAGAGTTTAGCCAGCCTGCTGAAAGTTTTTTCCGGATACTTTTCTGATAAGCTAAAACGCCGCCGGCCTTTTACTATTTTCGGTTATAGTTGTTCTACTTTTGGCAAATTTTTTCTCTATATTTCTTCCGGTTGGGGCATGGTGTTGTTTTCTCGGGTAATTGACCGGCTTGGCAAGGGTATTCGTACTGCTCCGCGCGACGCGTTGATCGCGGAGAGCGCAGGCATGGGAAAGAAAGGCTCGGCATTCGGATTGCACCGGGCAATGGATACCTTGGGCGCGGCGTTTGGGGTGCTGGTCGCTTATTTTCTGATCGTAAATTATAAAGATAGCTTTAAGTATGTTTTTTTGGTTTCTCTAATTCCGGCCGCACTGGCAGTAATATTTTTATTTTTTGTGCGGGAAAAAATCCATCCAATTCAGCTGCATGTAAAAAAATTAGAATTTCGCTGGGGCGCTTTAGACCGCCGCCTAAAATTATTTTTAATCTTCAGCTTTATTTTTACACTGGGCAATTCTTCCAATCAGTTTTTACTTTTACGCGCTAAACAGGCCGGCAATCCTTTGGCGCTGGTAATTTTATTTTATCTGGTTTATAACCTGGTTTATTCTTTGGTCAGCTATCCGGCTGCCCGGCTTTCTGATAAGATCGGTAGAAAGACTCTTTTGGCCTGCGGTTATTTATTTTATGGGTTAGTTTATTTAGGCTTTGCTCTGAATAGGTCCGCGTACAGCTTTTGGTTTTTATTTGCTTTATACGGCTTGTATATGGCATTTACCGAGGGAGTAGAAAAAGCCTTAGTTAGCGATATCGCACCGCCTGATTTACGCGCCACAGCGATCGGCCTGCACGCCACACTAATTGGGATAGGCTTATTGCCCGCGTCTTTATTGGCAGGATTGCTTTGGAGGTATTTTGGACCTGCGGCGCCGTTTTATTTTGGCGGGGTTATGGGAATAGTTGCCAGTGTTGGATTGTGGTTTATCTTAAGGGGAATTTAGTTATTCTTTGGGTTCGATGTGTACCAAAACATCGCTAACCTGAGGAAGGCCTTTTTTGATCGCCTCTTCGATTGCGTAGCTTATTTGATGAGCTTGTCCTACGCTCATCTGCGGGTCAACCTGCACATGCAGATCGAGGTAAATATCATCATCCCGGCCGCGGCTGCGGATTTTGTGGCAGTTTAACGCTCCGTTTACCCCCAAAACAATATCCACGATTTTTTTCTCATCCAAAATCGCCACGGTGTCGCAGAGCACGGTAGAGCTATGTCTGACGATATTGTATCCGGTATAGGCGATAAAAATAGCGATCAGTATAGTCGCGATAGGGTCAAGGATAGGATAGCCCATTTTGATCAGCACTAAAGTTATGATTACCGAGAAAGAAGTAAGGATGTCTGCCCGGGTATGCATGGCGTCCGAGACCAAAATATCGCTTTTTAGGATTAGGCCTTTTTGGCGTTCATAACGCATTACCCAGAAGTTAACTGCCATGGTAATTAACATGACCACAAAATTCTGCGCGCTTACCTGCGGAGTGACCGGATTGGAGAATCTGCCCAGGCTTTCATGGATCAGCCCGATCGAGATAAGAAAAAGCAACATCGCAATGCCTAAGGAAAAAAATGTTTCATATTTTTTATGCCCATAGGGGTGGTCTTTATCTTTCGGTTGACAGGCAAAGTGGATGCCGATAATCCCGATAATATTGGAGGTGCCGTCGGAAAGGGAATGAAATCCGTCAGCGGTCATGCTGGAACAGCGGCTGGCCAAGCCGTAGATAATCTTGGCAATCGCTACCAGCCAGTTTAGGGCGAGGATCAGGAGCAATATTTTGCGGATTTTGTTATAGTGTTGCCGAAGTCCTGTTTTATCATCCATAGCCATAATTATAAGTTCAAATTTTGAAATTGCAAAACATTATTTATTGAAGGCCCAGCGGTTATATGCTAAGATAATTTCCCATGAAAAGATTAATTATTCTCGCTATTTTTGTTTTGTGCCTATCTTATGTCTCACCGCATTTACGGCCTAGCCAAGCTGCTCTTCCGGTCCCGGAAATTAGCCAGCCTAAGCCTAATGATATCGCCAAAATCACTAAAGATGACCGGATTTTGGTCCTCGCGCCGCATCCGGATGACGAGAGCATTGCTTGCGCCGGGATTATCCAGGAGGCCTTACGCGTGGGCGCTGACCTGCATGTGCTTTACCTTACCAACGGCGACCATAATGAATTCGCTTTTATTGTTTATGAAAAACGGATTACTTTTATGCAAAGTGAATTTATTTACATGGGCAACCTCCGCCAAGAAGAGGCAACAAAGGCGATGGAATTATTAGGGTTAGGAAAGGATAATCTTATTTTTCTGGGATACCCTGATTTCGGGACATTTGCTATATTCCGCGAATATTGGAATACCGACCGGCCTTATAAAAGTATTTTGACGCGGGTAACCCATGTACCTTATAAAAATGATCTTTCTTATGGCAACGCTTACGTCGGAGAAAATATTCTGCAGGATGTGGAAAATATCCTCAAACGTTACCGGCCGAATAAGATTTTTGTTTCTCACCCGGCAGATGTTAATTCCGACCACAAGGCGTTTTATCTATTTTTACAAATCGCGCTGGCTGATTTAAAAGAAGAATTGCCTAGGCCGGAAATTTACGCTTATTTAGTGCATTGGTTTGATTGGCCGCTGCCGCGGCATTATCATCCCGAACTTGGTTTGGCCCCTCCGCAGGAGTTAAGGAAGTCAGAAATTAAATGGCAGCAATACGACTTAAATCCCGAGGTCTTGGAGAAAAAATATAAATCCATACTTTGTTATCGCAGCCAAACGCAATCCAGCGCGTTTTATCTTCTTTCTTTCGGCCGTAAAAATGAGCTGTTCGGCGATTACCCGGAAATTGACGCGGTTAATCCTAAGCCTGTTCCGGGAAATGCCCGGAAAGAGGAGAATAGAAAAACATCCTGGTTTAAACGTTTAAAAACATTTTTACGCTTTTCAGCAGATGATTCCGCGGATGAGAATGGGGAGGACGATTCGGGTTATCAGAACCAACTTTATCCGGTGAGTTACCTGGTAAAAGGCGACAATTTATTAATTACTATAAATAAATCGCGCAATACCCTGGATAGGTTTAATACTTTATTTTACCTGTTCGGCTATAGCCAGAAAACTCCGTTTGCCAAAATGCCGAAAATCAGGGTAGTGGCCAAACGCAATAAACTTTGGATTTTTAACGGCAGGGATGCGATTAGTCCGCAAGGGGTCACTTTTAATTTAGGCGAGGAATCAGCTGTTTTGACAATCCCCTTGGCAGATTTGGGGAATCCCGATTTTATTCTTGCTTCGGTAAGAGGAATGACCGGTAAGCCTTTTATAGAAACAGGTGTTTTTCGTAAGGTTATACTTAAAGGAGTTAAAAATGCTGGAGTTAAAAACAATAAAAATTAAAAAGCCGGATGAGATAAATTTAATTCTGGGCCAGAGCCATTTTATTAAAACCGTAGAGGACCTTTACGAGGTTTTAATTGGCGCGATGCCGGGGATAAAGTTTGGTTTTGCTTTTTTGGAAAGTTCCGGGGCATGTTTAGTGCGCTCGGAAGGCAATGACCCGGAGTTGAAGAAGCTGGCGGAAGATAATGCCTTAGAGATTGGCGCCGGCCACAGCTTTATAGTTTTTTTGGCTCATGCCTATCCGATCAATGTGCTTAATGCGATTAAGGCGATTCCTGAGGTTTGCGCGATTTATTGCGCCACTGCTAATCCCGTAGATGTGATTGTCGCGGATATCGGTTCCGGCCGGGGGATTATCGGAGTAGTTGATGGAGCTAAACCTAAAGGGATTGAGACTAGCGAAGATATTTCTTGGCGCAAAGGATTGCTAAGAAAGATAGGCTATAAGCTATAATATATTTTAATCTTGCAAAATTAACCGCTTTTGTTAGAATAAGGATAATTTAATGGATCTTAAAAAAATTCGCGTAGAGATTTCGCGTTTTGCCGGCTGGTTTGGCTTAAATTTATGTTCTTTGATTGTTAGCGTAATCCCTTTCCGCTGGCTCTATGGATTTGCTAAGAAAATTTCCGCTTTGGGCTATAAAATTGCTGCGCGCCAGCGTAAGATTGCCCTGGAAAGTTTGAATTTGGCTTTTGGCCGGGAAAAAACTCCTGCGGAAATTCAGCGAATCGCCCGGGATTGCTTTACCTTGATGGCTAAGTCGGCGATAGAGCTGATGTTTTTAATTGATAAACCGCGGCTTTTAGAAAAGCGCATTGGTTTAGCCGGCGAGGACAATTTAAAACAGGCGCTTGCCCGGGGCAAGGGGATAATTTTAGTCAGCGCGCACTTCGGCAATTTCCCCCTGCTCTTAGCGCGTTTGAGCATGGCGGGTTATCCGGTGAGCGGGATTATGCGGCCGATGCGCGATGCGCGTGTAGAAAAGATCTTTGTTAAAAAAAGAGAGCGCTATAAAGTAAAAACGATTTACAGCCAGCCGCGTAAGGCCTGTGTTGATACGACGATCAGGGTTTTGCGCGATAATGAAATTGTTTTTATTCCGATCGACCAGAATTTCGGCACCGGCGGTGTTTTTGTAAATTTTTTCGGCCAAAAAGCAGCTACCGCTACCGGCCCGGTAGTTTTAGCGCAAAGGACTAAAGCGGCGCTGGTGCCTTGTTTTATCGTCCGCCAGCCGGATGATACGCACCGGGTCTTTTTTGAGCCGGAGATTGAGTTAGAAACAAAAGAAAATCCGGAAGAGACTATCGTTGCTAATATACAAAAGTTGACCGATGTAATCGAGGCTTATGTTAGGAAATACCCTGCGGAATGGGGATGGATGCACCGCAGGTGGAAAACTAAACCAAACTAAAGGAGGTGAAGCATGGCAGAAGAAATTAAAAAAGAAGAAGCAAAAAGCCCTCTTCCGACGATTTTGAAGGTGCTCCTCGGATTGGTATTTTTAGTTTTAGGGTTAGTGGCTTTAATCCGCTGGTGGCCAGTGCTTTTGATGTTGATCAAGGGCTGTATCGGGCCGTTTTTAATTTTGGCCGGCGTGGTCACTTTAGCGATCGCTAAAGATTAAGTTTAGTTAAAAAACAAGCCCTGCCTTATCTAAAAGTAAGGCAGGGCTGCTGTAAGAAGAGGAGATTTTATGGAAGCGATTTTGCAGAGAGAAATAATCAGCAACAAAGTAATTACCAGAATATTCGGCTTATTAATTTCTATTATTTTGATTACCCTAAGCGGCTTTGTGCGCCTGCCTTTGCCTTTTACTCCGGTACCTTTGACCTTGCAAACAATGTTTGTTTTATTGACCGGGTCTTTATTAGGTTCCGGGTTAGGTGGTTTGTCTTTGTTGAGTTTTATGCTTTTAGGCGTAAGCGGACTGTCGGTATTCAGCGCAACAGGCAGCGGCCTGCTTTATCTTTGCGGTCCGACCGGCGGTTATATTTTCGGCTTTATCCTGGCGGCGTTTTTTATCGGTAAATTTGCCGGGGCCGTCCGTAATAAAACACTTACCGTGCTGTTATTTTATGGCGCGGATTTAATTATCCTTGCTACTGGCGCGCTTTGGTTAAAGATTTCTTTAAGGATGAGCCTGGGGCAGGCGTTTTTACTCGGCGTGGCGCCTTTTCTGGGAGGTGATTTACTGAAAGCATTTTTAGCAGCGGCAATTTACCATAAACTTAAGGCCCGTGCGAAAGAAATATTTTAATTTACTGCAAGATTCTTGATCCCCGTTAGTCAAACACTAACGGGGATTATTGTTGTAGGGGACAACACGCCGGCCCATCCTATAGTGCCGGGCGTTTTTCGGAGGTGAAAAATGATTGTAAGCCAGGTAATGACCAAGGAAGTCGTCGGGCTCTTGCCAGAGGAAAACGCGTTGCAGGCGTTAGACAAATTATTAGAAATGGGCATCAGTGGCCTGCCGGTAATCAGCCCGGAAGGAAAATTGTTAGGAATGTTTACGGAAAAAGAAGTAATCGCTAAAATTTTTCCCAGTTATCTTGAATCAGTAGGCGGATTTCAATATGACCAAGATGCTAAGGGGCTAAAACAAAAAATCGCTAATTTTTCCGGCCTTGCGGTTAAGGATGTAATGCGCAAGGATGTAATTTGTGTTGAAGAGTCAACCGCGCTTTACGAGGCGGCACATTTGATGTTAACGCAAAAGGCGCGCCGTCTGCCGGTATTAAATAAAGAAAAAAAGATAATCGGCATAATTTCCCGCGGAGACGTAGTTAAAGCGATTTTTAGCCAATATAAATGAAAAATATCAGCTTTAAATTGTTTTTCTTATTCGCGCTGGCCATATTTTTGGGTTTTTTAAGCTATGCCAGCGGGATGAGTCAGCACCAATGTCTTTCTGTAGCTATTTTTTCCGCCTCTATCCTTGGAACTTTATTTTTCTGGGATTTCCGTCTGAGCTTTGCTTTTATCGGCACCTCCGTGCTTTTGATGACCAAGACGATCGATCTTGAGCATGTAATTGAGTTTGCCTCTTTGGAGGTAATCCTGTTTTTAGTGGGGATGATGGTGATCATCGGGCTTTTAAAGCAGGAAGGTTTCTTTGCCTGGATCGTCAGCTTGATTTTAAGGATTAAAAAACTTACCGCCTGGAAATTTTTTCTGGTGATCACGCTTTTTTCCGCTTTGCTTTCCTGCGCGGTAGATGAAGTAACTTCGATTGTTTTTATGGTTGCGGCGGTGCTGGAAATTTGCGATTATTTTGAAGTTAATCCGCTGCCTTTTATTATTTCCACGGTTATTGCCACGAATATCGGTTCAGCCGGTACGGTTTTGGGTAATCCGATCGGCATACTTTTAGCTTCTAAATCCGGGCTGACTTTCGAAGATTTTATTGTTAAGGCGTTTCCTTTGATGATCTTATGTTTAGCCGTTACCATTTTTATTCTCGCTTTTTGGTATCGTAAAGCGCTCCGGCAATTAGACGAAAAGATCAAAGAGTTGGGCGCTAATGAGATGCTGATACATTTGATCTCCGTTCCTCCGGAAAAGAATTTAAAAATCAGCTTAGCGATTTTTGCTTCGGCTTTAGTTTTTATTTCTTTGCACCACCGCGCAGAGTTAGCCTGGGACCTGCCGGCGAATACGGTTCTTTTGGTAGTGCCTATGGTAGTTGCCGGTTTTATTATGATCTGGAAGCATACCAAGGCTAGGGATTATATTGAAAAAGACGTAGAGTGGTGGACTTTACTTTTTTTTCTGCTTTTGTTTGTGCAGGCCGGTACGCTAAAATACACCGGGGCAACGGTTTTTATCGCTAAGAAACTTATTGCCGCTACCAGCAATAACCCGGTTTTTTTAACCAGTGTGATCCTTTGGATCGGCGCTATCGGTTCCAGTATTTTGGATAATGTGGTTTTAGTGGCGGCGTTCATACCGGTGGTACAGGGCTTTGGCGCTTTGAATGTCCACCTCCAGCCATTGTGGTGGGCTTTGCTTTTTGGCGGGTGCTTTGGCGGCAACATTACTTTAGTCGGCTCAACCGCTAATATTGTTGCTTTGGGTATTTTAGAAAAGGAAAAGAAGATCAAAGTGACTTTTTTAACCTGGTTTTGGGTTGGGCTTACCGTCGGCCTGATTACTACTTTTATCGTCTGGCTGGCGCTGGTTCTTTTGCCGTTTTATGCTTGACAATAGAAAAATAGTGTGATAAATTTAAAAAAACTTAACACCCGGCCTTATTGGATAGGCAAGGTATGTGCGTTTTCTACGCGAGGAGGCAGCGATGAGGAACTTAAAAATTTTAGTATTAAGCGCGATGTTTTCTTTTGTATTTTTCTTAAGCCTGGTTTTAGCCGCGGATATTGACGCGCCTAAACCGCAGGCAGCGCCCGCGGTTTCTGCGCCGGTTGCTGAACCTGCCGCGCCAGCGGCTCCTGAGCCGGATATGCAGTGGCTTTGGGGAGAGGTTAAATCCGTGGATGCCGCCAGTAAAGAACTTACGGTTAACTACCTCGATTATGAGTCAGATAATGAAAAAGAGGTAGAAATTTATACCGATGATAAAACAAATTTTGAAAATATAAAATCTTTGACCGATATAAAGTTAAAAGATACGGTAAGCGTGGATTATGTCTTAACCCCGGATAATAAATACCTGGCTAGGCTGATCAGCGTGGAAAAACCGGAAGAAATGTCTAAGGAAGCGCCAGCTGAAATTCCCGCGGTCAAACAATAATCAGTACTTCAAAACGATTTAACCAAGGCAGGCATTTTATAGTGCCTGCCTTTTTTTACGATGGCTAAAACAAGATTAATTATTTTTGACTTAGACGGCACTATTATTGACGCCTATCCGGCGATCATCAGCAGCTTTAATTATACGATGAAAAAACTAAATTGCCGTCAGCGATCGGCAGCGACAATCCGCCGGGCCGTCGGCTGGGGAGACCGCAGTCTTTTAGCCCCGTATCTTAAGCCGGCGCAAGTCAACCGTGGTTTAATAATTTACCGCCGGCATCACCGCCAGTCTTTGCTTAAACTCTCGCAGGTTTTTAAAGGAGTCTATGCTTTGCTGGGCCAGCTAAAGGCCGAAGGTTATAAATTAGCAGTAGCCAGTAACCGGCCGACAGAATTTTCTTTAATTCTTTTAAAGCATTTAAAACTGGATAAATATTTTGATTACGTGCTTTGCGCGGATAAGCTTAAAGCCGGCAAGCCGCACCCGGAAATTTTGATTAAGATACTGCGCAAGTTTAAAGTTAAAAATACCGAAGCGGTTTTTGTGGGGGATATGGTAATCGATGCCCAGGCTGGCCGGCGCGCAGGGATTAAAACTATAATTGTTGCTACCGGCTCAAGTTCGCTGGCGCAGATTAAGAAAGAAAAGCCCTGTTTAATTATCGCAAAAGTCAGCCGTTTGCTAGGTTTTTTCTAATACTTTCTATTGACGTAAGTTGGAGAGGTTGTTATTATAATTGATTAGATGACGAATAAAACAAAAAATAATCTTTTGCTTGTGTTTTGTGTTTTATGCCTTGTGTCTTTATCTGGTTGCGCCGGATTTTTTAAAAAACCGGTTGAGCTAAAAGGCGTTGCCGGCGTAATGCCTTATAGCGGAAAGAAGGCTAGGTTAGCTATTGCCGATTTTGAGATCAAAACCATCAAAGCTAATAATGAAATCGGCACTACCTTACGCCAATTATTATTAACCAGCTTAGAAGGAACCAGCCGTTTTGAGATAGGAAAGACCGGAGACCTGATTATTAGCGTTAGCGTAGTAGAATTTCAGCCGCAGGGTTCCGGCGGCAGTTCCGGGTTGGGCGGCGGCGGCGGTTCGGCCAGCGGGGAACTAGGCGGTTTATTAGGGAATATTACAAATAAGGCGCATATCGCCTGGGAAGTACGCATTGTTGATGCGGTTTCTTCACAGGTGCTCGATACAACCCAAATTAAAACTCAAGCTGCGGATAATAATCCGCCGGTTGGTTTGGGAAGTATCGGTGATTTGAAGTTAGAAAATGTTTTAAGCGAATATAATAACACGCCGCTGGGCAAGGCGATCCGGCTTTGTTTGGCGGAGACGGTCCGCTATATCGTGCAAAAAACCGGGCAAGAGTATTATAAATACTAGCACCCGGCCCTATCGGTGCCTTGGCATAAAGGATTGCCAAGCACGCCCCTTCTGGGCTGATGGGCCGGCAGCGCAACAAGCGCGTACTTGTCCATCCGATTGGGCAAGGTATGTGCACTTACTGTGCAAAGGAGAAGAAAATGGGCGGAAAACGCAAAAGAAGAGGAAAGTTGAATTGGCGTTCCAAGAAGGCTAACAAAGGCAAGAAACCTAACTTAGGGTAATTCTGCCATGTCCATGGAAATAAAAATCCGCGTTAAGGATAACGTGGTAATTTTAGATATTAGCGGCGTGATCGACGTTAATTCGGCAAACCTCGTGGAAATTATCGGCCAGTGCCTGCGCGACGGATATAATGATATGCTTTTGAATTTTGAAGACGTCAATACTATTGATTATATGGGCGTCTCGGTAATCGCTATTGCTTTTAAGGAAGTGGATAATAACGAAGGCAGGATGAAGTTTGTTAATGTGCCGGCGCATTTAAAAAATTTATTGTCGATTACCGGTTTGGACCGGGCAATCGAGATCTTCGGCACTGAAGATCAGGCGATCGCCAGTTTCCGCGACGATAAGGCCTTTGAAGATATTAAAAAAATGAACTTACGGCGCCGGTTTAAACGCCTGCCGCTGGACCTGAAAGCCTCATTAAAAAACAAAAGCAGCCGCAGCCCGGCCTGTTTCGGCGTGGAGATCCTTAATTTAAGCGGAGTGGGCGCTTATCTTTTTGGCTGCAATAAATTTAAATTACAGGATGACGTAATTTTAACTTTTAAAGTTCCGCCTAAAGATGAGGAGTTGGAATTGGAGGCCAAGGTGGTTTGGCTTTGCGATAAACAGATTCAGCCGCATCTCTATCCGGGCATGGGGATTGCTTTTTACAACATCAGCCCGGATACTCAGGCAAAATTAGTTGAGTTTATTGACCGCAATCTTTCGATGATGTCTCCTGATGAATGATCTTAAGTTTATTTTAAAGGAAAAAGATATCCCTTTAGCTTGGTATAATGTTGCTGCTGATCTGCCGTTTGAGCTTCCGCCGCCGATAAACCCCGGGACAAAAAAACCTCTGCAAAAAGACGACCTTAAGGCGATTTTTCCGGATAGCTTGATCAATCAGGAAATGAGCACGCAGCGTTGGATCGAAATTCCCGGCGCGGTGCGCGATGTCTACCGGCTTTGGCGGCCTACGCCTTTAAAGCGCGCGCGTAATTTAGAAAAATTTTTAAAGACTAAATCGCGGATTTATTACAAAGATGAAAGCGTTTCTCCTACCGGCAGCCACAAGACCAATACCGCTATTGCCCAGGCCTATTATAATAAAAAAGAAGGAATTACCCGGATTGCTACCGAGACCGGGGCCGGCCAATGGGGCATGGCTTTAAGTTTTGCCTGCAATATGTTCGGTTTAGGGTGCCGGGTTTATATGGTCAAGGTGAGTTTTCAGCAAAAGCCGTTCCGTAAGACCTTAATGCATATTTGGAACGCGGAGGTAATTGCCTCGCCTTCAGAAAATACTCAATCCGGGCGCAAGATTCTTGAGTCCGATCCTAATTGTCAGGGAAGTTTAGGCATTGCGATTTCCGAGGCGGTGGAGGAGGCGGCGCAAAATAAAAATACCAACTATGCCTTAGGCAGCGTTTTAAACCACGTTTTATTGCATCAAACGATCATCGGCATGGAAACGCAAAAACAGCTGAAAATGGCCGGAGAAAAACCCGATTGCCTGATCGGCTCGGTGGGCGGCGGAAGCAATTTTGCCGGCTTGGTATTTCCTTTTATCAAAGAAAAAATCAAACATCCCAAATTAAAGATTATCGCGGTTGAGCCGACGGCCTGCCCCAGCTTAACCCGCGGGGAATATAAATATGATTTTGGCGATACTGCTTCGTTAACTCCGTTGATTAAGATGTTTACTCTCGGCCATAAGTTTATCCCGGCCGGGATCCACGCCGGCGGCCTGCGTTATCACGGCTGCTCGCCTTTGGTCAGCGCTTTAGCCGACCAGAAACTAATTGAGTCTAAGGCCTATCCGCAAAAGCAGGTTTTTGAAGCGGCAGTAGCCTTTGCCCGCACTGAGGGGATTATTCCCGCGCCGGAGACCGCGCATGCTATTTGCGCGGCGATTGACGCGGCTACCGCCGATAAAAAAGAGAAATGCATTGTTTTTAATTTCAGCGGCCACGGATTTTTAGACCTCTCCGCTTATGATAAGTTCTTGGCCGGGGATATTCAGGATTTTCACCTTTCCCAGGAAGAGATCGCCAAGTCGCTTTCCTGCTTGCCCAAACTTTAACCCGATTTTAATTCAAATGGCTTGACAATATTTTTATCTGTGCTACTATTCTTAGAAAAGTAGCACAAAAAGGAGGGGGCTATGCCGCAAATTGTGCGTTTTGGAGTAGCAATGGAAAAGGATTTGCTGTTAAAATTCGACCGCTTGATTGCTAAGAAGGGATATGTTAATCGTTCGGAAGCACTCCGTGATCTGGTGCGCGATAATTTAGTGGAAGAGGAGTGGAAGACGGGAGAGAAAGAAACGGTGGGAACGGTTACTATCGTTTACAGCCATCACGTACGGGAATTGGCCGATACCCTGACTGAATTACAGCATAAATTTCATCAGGAAGTGATTTCTTGCATGCATGTGCATTTGGACGCGCATAACTGTTTGGAGGTGCTGGCAGTAAGAGGGAAACCGGCAAGAATTAAAAATATTGCCGATCTTTTAATTGCCACCAAGGGGGTCAAGCACGGAAAGCTAGTGATGACAGCCAAAGAAGTATAAATAGTCCGGCCCCGCCAACATCTTGCGGAAGCGACGGGGCCGCGGTACCGGGAAACTTGGAAGTTAACCCAGCCCAGCCATAAGTATACCATAAACTTGTTGCTGGGCAACAAAGAAAAGGAGGTATATTTATGGCAGTTTTCAAGAAATTAGCGCTGTTTTTACTGGTTTTTTGTTTTTTCGGCGCCACCGCTGTTTTTGCTGAAGAAATGTCTATTCGGGATGAAATAAACCAGCTGAAAGAGCGTATTGCAGCATTGGAAAATAAAATTTCCGAGCAAGATAAATATATTACCGCTCAGAATTCCACTGTGCAAACGCAGCAAAAAACAATTTCAGAATACGAATCAAAATTTTCACAATTTGAAGAAAAACTTAAACGCCTGCCAGGTGAGCCGATGCAGCTTATAGAAGGGCTCGATCTGGGCGCAGGCGCGACGATGATCGTGCAGGGAGCTAATAATGTTAATTATGCGCCTGATGGACAAACTTTGAAAAAATCCCGCACCGATGCTTCTTATTCGGCAGATATTACTTTAGCCAAGGAATTTAAGGAAATCGGAGCCAGGGCATTTTTGCATCTGGAAGGCGGACAGGGGCAGGGCCTGGAGGACCACCTTACCCTTTACAGTAATGTTAACCGTGATGTCGACCATCATGAGAATCTAAGAGTTACCGAATTATGGTATGAGCAGTCACTTCTTAAGGACAGGATGGCATTGGCCTTTGGTAAACTTGATCCGACTGCTTATTTTGATACTAGCGAAGTGGCCAATGATGAAACCACGCAATTTTTAGGCAGGATTTTCCGTAATTCTCCGGTGATTGAGTTTCCGGATAATACCGCCGGCATTCGTATTGCTTATTTGCCTAGAGAATGGCTAGAGTTAAGCTATGGGTTTTTTAACGGCAACAGCGATACCTGGAGTAAGATGTTTGATAACCTTTTTAATATCGGAGAGATAAATTTTAAGACAAATTTTTTCAACCTGGCCGGTAATTATCGTTTCTACGGCTGGGACAACAATCTTTATCATACCAAATGGCTGGATGCGGAAAAAACTAAAGAAGCGGCATATGGATTCGGTCTTAGCTTTGACCAGAAAATAAACAGCATTATTACCACTTTTCTGCGTTATGGCTGGCAGGATCCTAAGGTGTATAATCCGGATATCCGGGCAACCGGAGATTTGAACTATTCCTTGGAGCAGTCCTGGAGCGTTGGCTTGCAAGTTGAGGGTAGCCCTTGGGGCAGAGAAAAAGACGTGCTGGCTTTTGCTGTCGGCCAGGTCGTGCCTTCCAATGACTATAAAAAATCAAATTCCGCGCTTTCAGCTAAAACCGAAGGCCACCTGGAAGCGTATTATAGAATACAGGTTAATAAATATTTATCTTTAAGCCCTGATTTTCAATATATCTGGAATCCTTTTGGTAAGGATATTAGTGGCGATACTAATGGCATTTTTGTCGGTGGTATGCGCGCACAAGTGGATTTCTAGTTAAGAAAGGAGAAATAAATGCATATACCTGATGGTTATTTGGGGCCCGCGACTTGCGGGGTTACTTACGCGGTAATGTTTCCGGTCTGGTTAATTGCTTCAAAGATCGTTAAAAAAACACTAAAAACAAAACAGGTGCCTTTATTGGCGATCAGCGCGGCGTTTAGTTTTGTGATTATGATGTTTAATATTCCTATTCCCGGCGGGACTACGGGCCATGCGGTCGGCGCGGTGCTGGCAGCGATATTACTCGGGCCGTGGGCGGCTTGTATCGCAGTAAGCGTTGCCTTGATCATTCAGGCCTTGCTTTTCGGAGATGGCGGGATCACCGCGATCGGCGCCAATTGTTTTAATATGGCTTTTGTTGAGGTTTTTGCTGGGTACTACATATACCGGGCGATCAGCGCGGGGTCAACCATTGTTTCTTCTCGTCGTATAGTTGCCGCTTTTATTGCCGGATACCTGGCTTTAAATATTGCCGCTTTATCCGCATCAATTATGTTTGGCCTTCAGCCGGTTTTACATAAGACTGCTTCGGGACAAGCGTTGTATTGCCCTTATGGTTTGAAAACAGCGGTCATAGCGATGCTGAGCGAACATCTATTGGTTTTCGGCTGGGTAGAGGCGATTATAACCGCGCTGGTGGTCAAGTATTTACAAAAGCAGGATCCGGTGCTTTTAAAAATGCAAGAGGAGGTGAAGGCATGAAGGTTATATCAAAACTTTGGATTGGCATTGGGATATTAATTTTGCTTTCGCCTTTAGGGTTAATCTTGCCGGAACGCTTGAAAGCCGGAGACGCCTGGGGCGAATGGGGTGCCGATTACTTTAAGGAATTAACCGGCTATATCCCGGCCGGGTTGGAAAAACTTTCTGCGCTTTGGAGCGCGCCCATGCCGGATTATACTTTCAAGGGATGGGAAGAAAAAGGTTTGTCCGGCTTGAGTTTTGCCTATATAATATCAGCGATAGCAGGGATAATTGTCGTCGTGGCAATAGTTTGGTTAATTGGCAGGATATTGGCCGGGAAGGGCGATAGTCAACATTGAAAAACAATAACTTTATCGAGCGCTCTTTAATGAGCGCTCTGTCTTTTTTAAAGGATTCGGTTTTTTCCGATGAATATGCCGGCTGCCGGGGCTTTTTGCAGGCACGTGATACTAGGTTTAAGGTTGCGATTATATTCCTGCTGCTTTTGGCGGTTCTTTTTTCCAAGAATATTTATTTTTTAATTTTACTTTATATGCTTTGTTTGTTTTTGGCCATGTTTTCCAAGATCAGCCTGGGTTTTTTCTTAAAACGAACCTGGATATTTATTCCTTTATTTTCTTTTTTTATCGCGTTGCCGGCGCTTTTAGATATTTTTTCACCCGGCCGGCCGGTTTTAAGTTTTAATTTAGCCGGCATTACTTTACGCATTACCCAGCAGGGCATTGCCGGAGCAGTTTTCTTTTTTGTCCGCGTGTTAACTTCGGTTTCCCTGGCCGCGCTTCTGGTCTTGACTACCCGTCATTACGCCTTGCTTAAGGCGCTGCGGATTTTCCGGGTTCCGCAGATTTTTGTAATGACTATGGGTATGTGCTACCGCTATGTTTATCTTTTTATAGAAATTATCGAGAATACGTACTTAGCAATTAAAAGCCGGGTAGGCTTTGTGCATTCGGTAAAAAAGGGCCAGATGATAGTAGCTGTCAATATCGCCGGATTATGGCAGCGTTCTTATATTTTGCATGATCGAGTGTATAGTGCTATGCTTTCCCGCGGTTATTGCGGCGAACCCAAGGCGATAGATGAATTTAACTCGGATTTTAAAGACTGGATCAGTTTAACAGCGGCAATTTTATTATTTAGCGCGGGGCTACTATGGCAGAGTTGTTGTTTGAGCTAAAAGAGGTATATTTTTCTTATTTAGGCAAATTTCCCGCGCTTTGCGGAGTTGACCTGTCGATTGAAGCGGGCTCGCGAGTAGGGGTTATCGGCGCTAATGGCACTGGTAAATCTACGCTTTTAACGCTATTGGACGCTTTGGTATTTCCTGATCGGGGAAGCATTAAGGTAATGGGCAGGGAATTAACCGAGAGCGTCTTTAACGATAGCGTTTTTACGCGTACTTTCCGTAAACGGGTCGGCTTTGTTTTTCAGAATCCGGAAGTGCAATTATTCTGTCCGACGGTAAAAGAGGATATTATTTTTGGCCCGCTGCAATTAGGGGTACCATTGATGGAAGTAAGGAAGCGCCTGGAGAAGACCTCTGCGGCTTTAAAAATTTCCCATCTCTTGGAACGTTCGCCTCATCAGTTAAGTATCGGAGAAAAAAGAAAAGCCGCGATCGCCTCGGTTCTGGCAATTGAGCCGGAGGTTTTACTTTTGGATGAGCCGACTGCCGGGCTTGACCCGCAGACTACGCGGGATATTATGGATATTTTGATTGCGGAAAACGAATCCGGAAAAACTATTATTACCGCCACTCATGATTTGCATATTATTGAGGAGATTGCCGGTATAGTGCATGTTTTTGGCGAGGGTAGGCGGATTATCCGTTCCGCGCCGCCCGCGGAGTTGCTTTCTGACCAGGAATTTTTGCAAAAGCATAACCTTGCCCATATCCATCGGCATAAGCACGGTAATGTTGTGCATGTTCATCCACATGTTCATTTGGAGCATCACGGACAGGAAAAGGAGAGCCATGGCTGATTTAATTATAAAGAGATTGGAAAGCGCTGAAAAATATCTGCGCCTTTTGAGCCCCGGCGAGCAAACACAGAAGATGAAAGCCGGACTGGTTATTTTAGCCCCGGGCGAAGAGATCGGCGAGCATTCAACTGAGGCCAGGGAAGAGGCTTTGGTAATTTTAAGCGGCCAAGCGGAAATTTCCTGCGCGGGGAGTCCGGCGCAGGCAGTATCTGCTGATTCCTTGGTTTATATTCCAGCGCAAACCAAACATAATGTCAGAAACGCCGGTAAACAAACCCTAAAATACGTTTTTATTGTTACGCCTGCCCCGTAAATCTTGTTGTCCGCGAATATCCCCTATGGTAGAATTATCCCGGAGGAATAAGCAAAATGGTTAATTTTGTTTGGGCGATCGGCGCTAGTATAGCGGTAAGCTTGATTTCGCTGGTAGGAATTTTTGCGCTTACTTTAAAAGATAAATTCTTGGAAAAAATTTTAGTGCTTTTGATCGGGTTCTCTGCCGGTGGTTTGCTGGGTGCGGCATTCCTGCATATCCTCCCGGAGGCGTTGGAGCAATCTCGGAGCCAGAATGTTTTTCTTTTTGTGATCTTTGGCTTTATCGCTTTTTTTATCTTAGAAAGGTATTTTCATTGGCGGCACTGCCACGAAGAAAATTGCCATGTTCATCCTTTTACTTATTTGAATTTAGTCGGTGATGCCGTGCATAATTTTGCTGACGGGTTGATCATTGGAGCCAGTTTTGTTATTAATATCCATTTTGGAGTAGTCACAACGCTGGTAATTATTATGCATGAGATTCCGCAGGAAATCGGCGATTTTGGGGTTTTGCTTTATGGCGGTTTTAGCAAAAGCAAAGCGTTATTTTTTAATTTTATGATCGCCTTAACCTGTGTTTTGGGCGCGATAGTCGGCTACCCTTTGTCACAGAATATTAAACATTTCTCCGCGTATCTCTTACCGATGGTCGCCGGAGGATTTATCTATATTGCCGCCTGTGATCTGATTCCGGAAATCCACCGGCAGTCCGGAGCGAAAAGGATTAACCTCTCTATTGCTGCTTTCGTATGCGGAATAATTTTTGTTTTTCTGGCCCGGCAGGTGTATCCTCATTAAAAAATGAAAAAAATATCTTTGGCAGCAATGAAAATTAAGCAAAAAGGCAGGATTGCGCAGATTGAGGGCGGTCAAATTTTACGGGACCGCTTGATGAGTATGGGTATCTATCTGGGCAAGGAAATAACCAAAGTCGGCGGGTTTGCTTTAAGGGGCCCGACTTCGATCAAGTCCGGCCGCAGTGTGATTGCTTTAGGCCACGGCACCGCGGAAAAAATTCTGGTGGAATTGCATGATTAAGAAAATTTATTTGATCGGTAATCCTAATGTCGGTAAAAGCGTAGTCTTTTCGCGGCTGACCGGAGTGCAGGTGATTTCTTCTAATTATCCCGGCACTACCGTGGAAATTAGCAAGGGCTATTTGCAGTTGGGCGAAGACAGAATAGAAGTGGTGGATTTACCGGGGACCTATTCTTTGGAGCCTACATCGCGCGCCGAAGAAGTGGCAGTTTCTTTGCTTAATGAATTCCCCAGAGAAGAGATGGCGGTAATTAGTATTTTGGACGCGACTAATCTGGAGCGTAATCTTTATTTAACTTTACAGCTCTTGGAAGCGGGCTATCAGGTGATTATCTGTTTAAATATGTGCGATGATGCCAGCCATCGCGGAGTTAATATCGATACTAAAAAACTGGAGGAAATTTTAAGGGTACCGGTAATTTCCGCCTGTGCGGTTACCGGCGCAGGGATTAAATTTCTTATTCAGCGGCTGCCGGAAGCAAGTATTGCTTTGCGGCCAAAAACTACTTATGAAGAGCGCTGGAAACAGCTGGGGGTGATTATTGAGCAAGTGCAGCAATTGACCCATCGCCATCATACCTTGCGGGAAATGCTAGAAGATGCTTCAGTGCGTCCGTTTAGCGGGATATTAATGGGGATGGGGGTGATTTATGTCTCTTTTAAGGTAGTGCGTTTTATCGGCGAAGGCCTGATTAATAATGTTTGTGATCCAATATTTAATAATTGGTATCTTCCGTTGATCGAAAAATTAAGCGCGATTTTAGTTCCGGAAACATTTTGGCACCATGTCTTGGTCGGCGATTTGATCAACGGTAAAATTGATTTTAAGCAGTCATTGGGCGTATTGACTACTGCTCCGTATATTGAATTTGCCATGGTTCTGCCTTATGTCCTGGCGTTTTATACTATTCTAAGCGTTTTGGAAGACGTAGGATATCTGCCGCGTTTAGCAATTTTGCTGGACAACCTTTTGCATAAACTGGGGCTTCATGGCTACGCGATTATCCCTGTGCTTTTGGGGCTTGGTTGTAATATTCCGGGTATTTTATCTACCCGGATCCTGGAATCAAAGCGGGAAAGGTTTATTGCCTCGACGTTGATTTCTATCGGCGTGCCTTGCGTGCCTTTGCAGGCAATGATTTTCGCGCTTTTGGGTAAATATTCCGGTTTTTATGTCGGGGGAGTATATCTAGTTTTATTTAGTATCTGGTTAATTCTGGGAGTAATTTTAAACAAAACTTTAAAAGGTTTTAGCCCGGAATTATTAATTGAAATTCCTCCCTACCGCCTGCCTCCGTTGGCAGTCTTGGCGCGAAAAATATATTTTCGCATTAAGGGCTTTATTTTTGAGGCAGTGCCGATTGTTTTAGCCGGCGTATTGGTGATTAATCTACTTTTATATTTGAAAATGTTTAATTATGTCAGCAATATTTTTTCCCCGGTAATCCACGGCCTGTTTGGCCTGCCGAAAGAAACTACTATTGCCTTGGCTATAGGATTTGTACGCAAAGATGTGGCTGCCGGTATGCTTATGCCTCTGGGGTTAACCGTAAAACAATTATTTATTTCTGCCACGCTCCTGGCCATATCTTTTCCTTGCATTGCCACTTTTGTGGTTTTATTAAAAGAGTTGGGATGGAAAGATTTAATTAAATCAACATTGATTATGATTATTACCGGTTTGGCCGTCGGCACTTTATTGAATTTTGCAATCTTACGCGGGATATGAAGGCGATAGCTTTGGTCTCTGGCGGGTTAGATAGCACTTTGGCGATCAAGGTAGCTAAAGAGCAGGGGATAGAAGTAACTCCCGTATATTTCAGGACTTCTTTTTGCCAGAGAGAATCTTTTAGCCAGCTTGAGAAGAATATCGGGCAACCGGTGAAAGTTATTGATATCAGTAAAGAATTTCTAGAACTTCTGATTGATCCTCCGCACGGTTTTGGCTCAAGCATGAATCCTTGTATCGATTGTAAAATCTTAATGCTGCGCAAAGCTAAAGAATTGATGTCTGTTTTGGGCGCTTCTTTTGTGATCACCGGAGAGGTATTGGGTCAGCGGCCAATGTCGCAAAACCGGCAGGCCTTGAATAATATTGAAAAGAAAAGCGGGTTAACCGGATTGCTTTTGCGCCCTTTAAGCGCCAAGTTAATGCCGGAGACCCTGGCGGAAAAAGAAGGCAGGGTTGACCGGAGCAAATTATTGAATTTTAGCGGCCGCGGCCGCAGCCCGCATATTGCTCTGGCTAAAAAATTCGGGATCACGGAATTTGCCGCGCCGGCCGGAGGATGCCTTTTAACTGAATCACTCTATGCTAAAAGGATCAAGGACCTCATTGCACACCATCAATTAGACCTGGAGAATATTGAATTGACTAAACTGGGGAGGCATTTTCGTTTAAGCCCGCAAGCAAAATTGATTGTCGGCCGGGATGAAAAAGAAAGCATTCTTTTAGAAAAATTAGCCAGCAAAGAAGATATTGTTTTGACGCCGAATGATGTATTGGCCGGGCCCACGGCTTTGTTCAGGGGCAGGCCTGACGTGGGATTAATTGAACTAGCCGGGAAAATTACGGTTTCTTATTGCGACTTAAACGGTAAAAAAGAGGCAGAATTATTTGTGAAAAACGGATCGGCTGAAAAAAAGCTAAGGAATTTTTCCTGTTTAGAGCGTAAAGAGTTTGCAGCATTAAGGATTTAAGATGAAAGAAGCGCTGCTTTACGAAAAACTGGAAAATAAATCAGCGCATTGTTTTTTGTGCGCGCACCAATGCCGGATCGCCGAAAATAAATTCGGATTTTGTGGCGTGCGCCAGAATATCGGCGGCGTGTTGTATTCTCTCGTCTATGGCCGGCCGATCGCCACACACGTAGACCCCATAGAAAAAAAGCCGCTTTACCATTTCTTGCCCGGTTCATCTAGTTTTTCTTTGGCTACCGTTGGATGTAATTTCCACTGCGGTTTTTGTCAGAATTGGGAAATTTCCCAAACTAGCCCGGCTCAAGGAGCGGCAGTAGAAAAAATAGAAGAGATTTCTGCGGAAAAGATCATTTTTTCTGCCCTGAAAAATAAATGCCAAAGTATTGCTTATACCTATACTGAACCGACGGTATTCTTTGAGTATGCCCTGGATATCGCCAAGTTGGCTAAGACTAAAGGACTGGCAAATGTTTTTGTGACCAACGGCTATATGACTAAAGAAGCGTTATTAATGATTAAGCCGTATTTGGGCGCGGCAAACGTAGATTTAAAATTTTTTAGCGATACTTCTTATAAAAAGACCTGCGCGGGAACTTTGGCTCCAGTGTTGGAGACAATTAAATTAATGCATGAGTTGGGTATCTGGGTAGAAGTAACTACTTTAGTTGTGCCGGGGCAAAATGATTCTCCGGAAGAATTAAAAGGCATTGCCGGATTTTTAGCTGGCGTAGATAAAAGCATCCCTTGGCATATTTCCCGTTTTCATCCGGATTATAATTTTATGGATCATCCTTCTACTTCTATAGAAACACTGGACAGGGCCTGGGAAATTGGCAAGGCAGCCGGCTTAAAATTTATTTATTTGGGGAATATCTCGGGCGAGGGGAATGATACTTTTTGCCCGGCCTGTGGGAAACCTTTGATTAAGCGTGAGGTTTTTGAGGTTTTGCAGTGTAATATACAAAACAGCAAGTGCGTTTTTTGTCAGAATAAAGTAGCCGGTATTTTTGGAAAATAATTTTTTTATCCTTGATATAGGGTAGGGGGGTATGGTATACTATCTCTCAGGAGGCGATACTGTGAAGCAAGTCACTACCCACGAAGCTCAATTGGAATACCTAAAAAAAATTGAAGGCCAGATCCGCGGCGTAGAGAAGATGATTCGGGATAAGCGTTATTGCGTGGAGATTATTACGCAGGTGCATTCGATTATCGGCGCGCTCTACCGGGTAGAAAATGAAATATTCAAAAAACATATGGAGGGCTGCGTGGTTAGTGCCTTACAGGGTAAATCAGCCAGCGAAAAACAGAAGAAGATCGATGAGGTAGTTGAGCTCATCTCCAGGTTCCGTAAAACCGCCTGATATGGTAAAAAAAGTTTTTAGCTTATTTTTGGCTTGTTTTTTATGCTTCAGCGGATTATCCAGCGCGCAGGCTGATTCTCTGAGCTCTTTAATTTCCGAAGCCTTAAAAAACAATCCTCAGTTACAGGCAGCCGAATACCGTTTTATTGCCGCAAAGGCCCGGGTGAGGTTATTACGCACTTTAGCTGACCCGAAGATCGAATATGAATATGACAAGATTACCGCGGATATGGATGCGGTAATGAATGGCAGCACTAGCCCGATGCGTACCTTTAGTGTCTCCCAAGAAATTCCTTTTCCCAGCAAACTTTTTTTACGCAAACAAGCCGCGCAAAAAGAGGCCAATTCTTATGAGCAGGAATTTAAAGAAACCCAGCATAAAATAATCAAAGACGTGAAAGAGGCCTATTTTCAACTTTTTTTAAGCGAAAAGAAGATTGCCTTAACCAAAGAAAATATGGAATTGCTTTCGCAAATGATCGAGGTGATCAACAAAAAATACACGGTAAATAAAGCCGGGATGCAGGATTCTCTTAGGGCCCAGGTTGAGCATTCCAAGTTGGCTAATCAGTTAGTGCTTTTGGAGCAGGAAGAGAAGATCTCGCAAAGTATGCTCAAAGCGCTCTTGGGCCGGCAGCAGGATTCAAACATTCTGGCTATAGAGGATAAAAATGGCCTTGGGCTTGAGCTAAAAGAAGAAAATATTTTGAGCCTGACCAAAGAAAATCGTCCGGAGTTGAAGTCATTCCGAGAGATGGTTAGAAAGTCCGAGATTGATTATGCCTTGAGTAAGCAGGAATACCTGCCGGATTTTATGATCAAATATAAGAGAGAAGAAAGAAACGGCGGCATGGGTTCTTGGGCCGGTATGCTGGGAGTGACGGTGCCTTTGTGGTTTTGGGAAAAGCAGGATTCTTTTGTTAAAGAGGCGCGGGCAAATTTGTCGGTGGCCAAAGCGGAATATCAGGCTAGCGAAAATATGACTCTATTTGAAGCCAGGAGCGCTTTGGCAAAGTTTGAGGCGGCGAAAAGCCTAGTTAAGATATACGAAACCGGTGTCCTGCCGCAGGCACAATCCGCCTTGGAAACCGCCCGAGCCGGGTATGAGTCGAACAAAATAGATTTTCTGGAATTATTAGATAGTTTAAGGACTTTACGTGATTTTCAAATGGAATATTTTGAGGCATTGGCAAATTTAGAGATTTCTTTGGCCGACTTGGAGCGTTCAGTAGGAAAAGACCTTTTTTAAAAAAGCGAGGATGATAATGAAAATAAAAAGCATTTTGGTATTTATTATTTTGGCCGGACTTTTGGCCGGCGCGGGCTTTTTACTGAATACACGCTACCATCTTTTCAAAGGGCACTCTTTAGTAGTTAAAACCAATGTTACTAAAGATATCTATTACTGTCCGATGCACCCCAACTTTACTTTGGATAAGCCGGGGGAGTGTGGGATTTGCGGAATGAAACTAGTGAAAAAGGAAACTAACCATGTTAAGCATGCTGGCACAGCCAGACAGGAACGTAAAATACTCTATTATCGTAACCCCATGAATCCGCAAGTGACTTCTCCGGTAGCGATGAAAGATCAGATGGGTATGGATTATCTGCCGGTTTACGAGAAAGAAACAGGCGTTGAAGCAGGCGGCATTCAG